>JAHFUS010000004.1:47652-91589 GCA_023264975.1 Actinomycetes bacterium
TGAAGACGGCGTCGCCGAAGGCGAAGATCCCGCCGTCGGAGGCCACCAGGAAGTACCCGTTGCCGCTGGGTGTGGTGGCCATGCCCACGATGGGCTGGTTCAGCCTGATGGCGCCGGTGGAGCCCTTGAAGACGGCGTCGCCGAAGGCGAAGATGCCCCCGTCGGCGGCCACCAGGAAGTACCCGTTGCCGCTGGGTGTGGTGGCCATGCCCACGATGGGCTGGTTCAGCCTGATGGCACCCGTGGAACCCTTGAAGGCAGCGTCGCCGAAGGCGAAGATCCCGCCGTCGGAGGCCACCAGGAAGTAGCCCTGATCGGACTCCGATCCGATCGTCACGACGGCTGCGACCGGGTTCACCAGGACGGTCCCGACCGGGTTCGACAGGGCGACGCTGAAGTTCTCCTCGGGATCGGAGACGTTGTCGTCGATGATGGGAACGGCCACGGTGCGGCTGGTTTCGCCGTCGCCGAGGGTCACGGTCACGTTGACGCCCGTGTAGTCACTGCCGGCCTTGGCCGTGCCGTCGCCGGTGGTGACGTCAACCCGCACCGGGCCGGCCGTGCCTGCGACACGGTTGACCGTGACGTTGACCGTCCCGGCCTTCTCGGTGGTGGAGATGGCCGCACTGGCGAAGGTGACGCCGCCGGTGGGAACCGTTGCCAGGCCGCGAATCGTGCCGGCACCCGTGCCGATGTTGTCGACGGCGGTGGCCGCTCCCGTGGAGAGGTTCACCGTGTAAAGCTTCGTGGTGGCGGCCGCGTTCAGGGATGCGTACGCAACCCCGGCGGCCGAGATGTCGAAGTTTGCGTCGGCCACGATGGGCGCCACGCCGAGGGCCCCGACCGTCGTGACGGCGCCGGCGTTCGGCGACGGACTGCCGTCGACGCCACCGATGCGCACGAGGCTGGCCGACGCGGAATCGATGCCGAACAGGGTCGTGGCGGCAGGCGTCGCCGGCGTGGAACGGTCGTACGCGGCGGCGACCACGTTGCCGGCCGGGGTCAGATTGGTGTCAGCGGCAGCGAGAGTGCCGTCGGTGGGATTCACGCGCAGGCTCTGCTCGGTGTCGCTCACGATCCGGATGCGGTCGGCGACGGGGTTGAAGTCGAAGCCGAACGAGGTGCCCGAGAGCGTGAGCGGGGCCCCGAGGGCGGTGGCTGCCCCCGTGGTGGTGTTGATCGTGTAGATGCGCCCCGTGCTGCCCAGGGCGTAGAGCACGCCGTTCACGGGCCGGTAGTCGATGCCGAAGATCGTCTCGGCCGGCTGCAGCCCGGTGATCGCCGTCGAGCGCATGAGGTCCTGCGGCGTGTCGGCCGAGAACAGGAGCAACGTGTTCGTGGCGTCGACGGCCGTCATCAGGCGCACGGCGCCGGTGAACACTGTGAGTCCCTTGAGTGCCTGGCCGCCCCCCACCGTCCCCACGTTGGTCGTGGCCCCGGTGGTGAGGTTCACCGTGCGGAACTGGGTGGACGCGCCGCCGGTGGGGGTGACGGCGGCATAGGCGGTGCCGTCCTTGGCGGAGATGTCGAAGGACACCTCGTCACCGGTGTCGACGCCCAGGGCGCCCACGTCGGTGAGCGTGCCGGCGTTCGGCGGGTTCTGGACCTGCAGCTTGTCACTGGTGCTGTCGATCACGTAGAGCGTGGTAGTGGTGGCCCCGCTCACGTTGTTCGTGTAGGCGGCCGCAGTCACGTTGGGCGTGCCCGGGTTGAGCGCGGTGTCGGTCGCGGCCACGGTGCCGGTGTTGGGGTTGAGGCGCAGGTTCTGCCCCGTGTTGCTGGTCACGCGCACCCGGTCGACTGTCGGGTTGACGTCGAAACCGAAGGTCGTGCCCGACAGTGCGGGAACGAACGGCGCCACGCCGATCGCCGTGGCTGCACCGTTCACCGTCGCCAGGCTGTAGAGCCGGCTCGTGCTTCCCAGTGCGAGCAGCTGCCCGGTGGCCGGACGGAAGTCGATGCCGAGGAGGTTCTCGCCCGCCTGCAGGCCGGTGACCGGCGTGGTGGACAGGATGGTGCCCGGGTCGGCGACGGTGAACCGGACGAGGGCGTTGGTGCGGGTCAGACCGATCACCTCGTCGATGCCCGTGGCGGCGCCGGCTGGTCCTGCGCCGACCAACGGCGCCAGGACCCCGAGCACCAACGCAACGGTCGCCGCCAGCGCTGTTGCGCCGAGGCTCCTCTTTCGCTGCACGTACAAACTCCCCATTCGTTCGACCTCCAGATCGCT
The DNA here is from genome assembly GCA_023264975.1 of Actinomycetes bacterium. Classification (GTDB taxonomy): domain Bacteria; phylum Actinomycetota; class Acidimicrobiia; order Acidimicrobiales; genus JAHFUS01. The sequence goes on from JAHFUS010000004.1 coordinate 49,883, forward strand.
TCGTGTGGTGCCCCGCCGATCGTTGGCGCGGCAATCTCGGCCGTGACCGGCCGCCTACTCCGTCTACGTACCCATCGCACGGGAGGATCGAACCGGTCGAAATGTTCGGCCTGACAGCAGACGGCCGAGGGTCACTCGCTCCGACCGGCGGATCGGAACGCCTCGCCCAGCCCGGAGCCCTCGCGGAGCCGGAGCGCCACCGCCACATCGAGCCGCTCCAGGAGCTGGGAGACCACCCGCGCCCGGCCGGCCAGCGGATGGGCCTCGAGGAACGCCCGGATGTCCACCGCCAGCTCCGGCGTGGACAGCGCCAGCACGCCGCCCAGCGCCCGCTCGTGCAGGTTCTGGGGCAGCTTGGCGGTCAGGTTGTCCCACTCCGCCTTGATCCGCTCCCACACCATGGCTCCGCCGGCCCGGTTGGCCAGCAGGAGGCTGATGACGAACGGGGCGTTCTGCGGGCGCACGTCCTCGAGCGCGAGGTTCAACGTGCGCTGGACGAGCGCGGGGTCCTCGAAACCGGTGAGGGCGTAGAGGTAGCGCAGCTCCTCCTGGGGCGTCGCCGCCGCCCGGCGGCCGGACAGGAACTGCTCGTACTCGGCCTCGCCGCCCCCGGCCGCCACCACCGCCAGGGCGGCGCCGGCCACGTCGGGGTCGACCGATGACGGATCGGCGACGGCGGCGGCGTGGATCTCGGCTGCCTTTGCCCGCACGCCGGGATCGGCCCCCATGATGCCGAGAGCACGGATGAGGGCGGCCCGGAGGCGGGCCCCGCGCCCGTCGTCGCCTTCGTCCTCCGCGACCCAGCCGAGACGATCGAGGGCGGGGCCGGCCAGCCGGCGGACGAACGCCTGGAGGTCGGCCCGGTCGGCGTCGGGAATGACGCGGTCCAGGGCCACGAGCCCGTCGAGCAGGCTCTGCCACACACTGGGGTCGTCGTCGCCGCCCAGCAGCGAAGTCAGCTCAAGGAACTCGGCCACTGGGGCCTCGGCGGCCAGCACCCGCGCCCACGTGTCGCTGGCCAGGCTGAGCCGCTCCAGGGCGTCGAGTTGGTCGAGGTGGGCGAGGAGCAGGGCGCGCAGGTCGTCGTCGTAGCCGACCCGGTAGTAGCCCCAGCCCCGCTCGTTGACCACGACCCAGTCGACGGTGGCGCCGGCGTCCGCGTCACCGACGAGGCCGATCGAGGCGCCGCCGGCGTCGAGCAGGACGCGACGCTGCACCAGGCGGCCACCGACCGAGGCGCGCAGGTGGACCGGGATCCGCCACGTCGGCGCCTCTGCGGTGCCGGTGGCGTCGCCGGCCGGCAGGTACCGGAAGCGTCGTTGCGTCAGTGCGACGGCGGTGCCGCCGTCGGTGAGGGACGCCGACACGATCGGGAACCCGCCCTGCGGGATCCACGAGTCCATGATCGCCCGCGCCGGCTCGCCCGTTGCCTCCTCTACGGCGTCCCAGAGGTCGGCCGTCTCGGTGTTGGCGTGGCTGTGGGCGGAGATGTAGCGGCTGATGGCGACGCGGAACTCGTCGGCGCCCACGTAGCGCTCGAGCATGCGCAGGACGGCGGCGCCCTTCTGGTACGTGAGGACGTCGAACATCCCCTCGGCCTCGACGGGGCGCTGGACGGGGAACTCGACGGGGCGGGTGGTGGCGAGGGCGTCGACGACCATGGCGTCGTCCCGGCTCGTGCCGAAGGTGACCCACCGCTGCCATGCCGGCATGAACGCGTCCACGCACAGCAGCTCCATGAACGTGGCGAAGGCCTCGTTCAGCCAGATGCCGTTCCACCAGCGCATGGTGACCAGGTCGCCGAACCACATGTGGGCGATCTCGTGGGCCACCACGTCGGCCACCCGCTCCAGCTCGCCGCGCGTGGCCTGGGCGGGGTCGATGAGGAGGAGGTTCTCGCGGAAGGTGACGGCACCGAGGTTTTCCATCGCCCCCATGGCGAAGTCGGGGAGGGCGATGAGATCGAGCTTCGAAGCCGGGTAGGCGAGCCCGAAGTAGTCGGCGAAGAAGCGCAACGAATGGCTGCCGATGTCGAGGGCGAAGCCGGTGAGGTGCTGCTTGCCGGGGACGGCGACGACACGCAACGGCGTGCCGTCCACGTCGAGGCCCTCGCTCGCCTCGAGGGGACCGACGGCGAAGGCCACCAGGTAGGTCGACATCCGCATGGTGGGCGCGAACTCGTGCTGCACCCGGCCCTCGCCGAGGTCGGTGACCTCGACGACTTCCGAGTTGGAGATCACGGCCAGGCCCTTGTCGACGACGAGGGTTGTGGTGAAGGTGGCTTTGCGGTCCGGCTCGTCCCAGCACGGGAAGGCCCGGCGGGCGTCGGTGGGCTCGAACTGGGTGGCGGCGATGGTGTGTTGCACGCCGGCGCCGTCGGTGAAGGTGCTGCGGTAGACGCCGTGCATCTTGTCGCTCAGCGTCCCCGAGAAGGTGAGGTGCAAGGTGTGCGCCCCGGGCTCAACCGTGCCCGCCAGGGTGATCACGGCTCGCTCGTCGTCGGGCCGGAGCTCGACCGAGCCGGCCACGGCGGTGCCGTCCGCGCCGAGCAGCTCCGCCTCGTGGACCAGGAGGTCGGCGGCGTTGACCACGACCTGCGTCACCCGCTCGTGCACCACGACGTGGACACGCTCCTCGCCCGCAAAGGTCCCCTCGGTGAGGTGAACGGTGAAGGTGAGGTCGTAGTGGGTCGGCTCGACGGTGCGCGGAAGCCGGTGCGGACCGTCGTTCGACATTGCCGGAGAGGCTAGTCAGTGTACCGTCGCCCGGATGACGGCTCCCTCCCTGGACGTCGTGGCGCTGGGCAGCGCCATCGTCGATGTGCTGACGACCGCCCAGGACGCCGACCTCGACGCCCGGGGCCTCGTGAAGGGCACGATGGCCCTTGTCGACGACATGCGGGCGGACGAGCTCTACGCCGGCATGGGCCCGGCGGTCGAGGCGTCCGGCGGGTCGGCCGCCAACACAATGGCCGGCGTGGCCTCCTTCGGCGGGTCGGCCGCCTTCATCGGGAAGGTACGCGACGACCAGCTCGGCGAGGTGTTCGCCCATGACATCCGTGCCGTGGGGGTGTCCTACGCCACGGCCCCGGCCACCGCCGGCCCGGCCACCGCCCGCTGCCTCGTCTTCGTGACGCCCGACGCCCAGCGCACCATGACCACCTACCTCGGCGCCGCCACCGGGCTCGGGCCGCACGACGTCGATCCCGCGGTCGTCGCCTCTGCCCGGTACACCTATCTCGAGGGCTACCTGTGGGACCCGCCCGAGGCGATCTCGGCTCTGCGCCTCGCCATCTCGGCTGCGTCCGGCGCCGGCCGCCAGGTGGCGCTGAGTCTTTCCGACCCGTTCTGCGTGGACCGCCACCGCGAGGACTTCCTCGAGCTGATCGACGACCACGTCGACGTGCTCTTCGCCAACGAGGTCGAGATCATGTCGCTCTTCGAGGTCTCGTCATTGGCCGACGCCTTCGACGCGGTGCGAAAGCGGGGCCGCTGCAAGCTGGCGGCCATCACGCTGGGCCCGCTCGGGTCGGCTGTGGTGACGCCCGACGGGGTCACCGAACGGCCCGCCGCCCGCGTCGACGCCGTGGTCGACACGACCGGGGCGGGAGACCTCTACGCCGCCGGGTTCCTGCACGGCCTGGCGTCGGGCGCCGACCTGGTGCAGTGCGCCGACCGGGGAAGCCTGGCCGCGGCCGAGGTGATCAGCCACGTGGGGGCAAGGCCCCGGGTGCCACTGGCCTCGTTGCTGGAGGCCGGCGCCGGCTGATACACGGCGTCGGGCGCGGCGCTACCTCAGCCCGCCCTCCTCCATCTCGGGCGGCACGAAGTCGAGGTTCATGTCGGCCAGCCGCACGAGGCTGGTGGCGATCCAGCTGCCGAGGGGGCCGAGGTGCGTCTCCAGCCGGCCGGGCTCCTCCATGACCTCGACGGGCAGCCGGGCCAGGCCGACGTAGGACACCTCCACGGCGAACTGGGCCGTGCCCGCGGCCGGGTCGAGGTGCTGTTGCACCATCGGGCCCTCGCGCTCGAGCGGCTCGCCCAGGACGGCCGGGCCTTCGTCGGGAAGGGCGGCGAGCACGGCCAGGGCGTCCGGCTGGAGGGCGAGGCGCTGGATGCGCAGGACGACCTCGATCTCGATCTCGGGCGGGTCGTCGCCGGCGTCGCCCACCTTCCACGACCGGTACGCCGTCTGGCTCCAGGTCGACCAGTCGAAGGCGATGTCGGCCTGGACGCGGGGCGGCACACCCTCGAAGGGCAGCGTGTACGACGTCTCCCACGAGATGTCGCCCAGCATCACGTCGAGCTGGAAGCGCTCCTCGGTGGCGTGGCGCTCGAGCAGGGAGCTCTCCAGCCCTCTCCGGAGGGCGGCGATGGCCTCCACCAGTATGTGGTCGAGCATGCGGGGCCCAGGCTACCCCCGGCGCCCCTCTTTCGTCTGCGCCTGGAGCCCCTCCGCTACGGTCCCGTCGGTGGAGAATCCGTGGCTCGATCGCCGGGTGCTGAACTACGCCCACCAGGGCGGCGCGCGGGAGGGGCCGTCGTCCACCATGCACGCCATGCGGCAGGCGGTTGCGGCCGGGGCCCACGCCATCGAGCTCGACGTGCACGCCACCGCCGACCGGCACCTGGTCGTGTGCCACGACGCCACCGTCGACCGCACGACCGACGGTTCCGGCCGCATCGCCGCCCTCTCGTGGGACGCCCTCCGGCGGCTCGACAACGCCTACTGGTGGGTGCCGGACCGGGTCGTCGACCACGAGGCGACGGCGGGCTCGCACGTGCTCCGTGGCCGTGCGCCCGACGACCCCGAGCTGCGCATCCCCCTGTTGCGCGAGGTCCTCGAGGCGTTCCCCGCCGTCTTCCTCAACCTCGACATCAAGGAGACGACGCCAGACGTAGAGCCCTACGAGGACCTGCTGGCCGACCTGCTGCGGGAGTTCGAACGCACCGACGACGTGATCGTCGCCTCGTTCTCCGACGCCGCCGTCGCCGCTTTTTCGGCCGCCGCCCCCGGGATCAGCACCGCCGCCGCCACCAACGCCGCCGCCGCCTTCTACTTCGCCGCCATCCAGGGCGACACCCCACCCCCGGCCGCCTTCCAGGCCCTCCAGGTCCCCCCCGCCTTCGGCGGCGTCGAGGTGGTCGACGAACGCTTCGTCACCACCGCCCACGCCCACGGCATCGCCGTCCACGTCTGGACCATCGACGACGCTCCGGAGATGTCGTCGCTGCTCGACACCGGGCTCGACGGGATCATGACCGACCGGCCCAGCGTGCTCGCCGGCGTCCTCGCCACACGCGGTGGGGCGTTCGTGGCGTAGACGCCTCGTCGGTCGCCGGAGCGGCTCGCCCGCCCACGCCGGCGGCCCCCGCGGATTGGGCCAACGGCCCCCGCGGATGGGGCCAAGAGGAAGCCGGGCCTCCGCACGATCGGACCCGCCGAAGGAACCTCCGGTCCCGAGGCGAAGGGCGCGCTAGCGCCCGGCGTTCGGCCGTCCGCCGTGGTTGGCCTTCTTGTTGGCCCGGATCTTTCGCTTGTTCGTCTTCTTCGACATGGCCTGTGCAACGTAGCAGCGGCAGTAGCCTCCGCCCAATGGAGCGCCTTGGGATCGTGGGGCTGCCCAACGTCGGCAAGTCGGCGCTGTTCAACGCCGTCACCGGCGGGTCTGCCCTCGTGGCCAGCCATCCGTTCTCCACCACCGAGACCAACGTGGGCATCGCCCAGGTCAGCGACCACCGCCTCCTCGCCCTGTCGGAGATGTCGAAGAGCAAGAAGACGGTGCCCGCCACCGTCGAGATGGTCGACGTCGCCGGCCTGGCCGCCGGCTCGTCGTCGGGCGAGGGCATGGGCAACCGGTTCCTGGCCGGCATCCGGGAGACCGACGCCCTGTGCCTGGTGCTCCGGGCGTTCGAGGACGACGCCGTGGTCGGCGGGTCCAGCCCGCTGGAGGACCTCGAGGTCCTCGAGCTCGAGTTGGTGCTGGCCGACGAGGCGGCGGTGGACAGCCTGGTGGGTCGGCGCCGGCGGGCGGCCAAGGGCGACTCGTCCCTGGCCGGCGAGGTGGTGGCGCTGGAGGCGGCGCTAGCCATCCTGGGCGACGGCACGCCCCTTTACCGGGCTGCCCCCGGCGCGCTCACCAAGGAGATGCGGGCCGACCTGCGCCAGTTCTACCTGCTCACCGACAAGCCGGTGCTCGCAGTGGTGAACATGGGCGAGGACGACATCGCCGACCCCGATCCCGTCGTGAAGCCGGTGGCCGACGCCCTTGGTGGGGCGGCCGAGGTGCTCGGCGTGTGTGTACAGCTGGAGGCGGAGGCGGCCCGCCTCGATCCGGCCGAGCGGGCCGAGCTGCTGGAGGGGCTGGGCCTCGGCGAGGGCGCTCTCGCCCGGGTGGCACGCAGCGCTTACCACTTGCTCGGCCGGCGCACGTTCCTCACCACGGGTGACAAGGAGTCGCGGGCATGGACGTTCCGGGCCGGCGCCCGGGCGCCCGAGTGTGCGGGCGTCATCCACTCGGACCTGCAGCGCGGCTTCATCCGGGCCGAGGTGATCCACTGGGACGAGCTGCTCGAGATCGGCTCGTGGAACAAGGCCAAGGACGTCGGCAAGCTGCGGGTGGAGGGCAAGGAGTACGAGGTCCTCGACGGCGACGTGCTCGAGATCCGCTTCAACGTGTGAGATGGCGTGATGGCATGGCTCCTGCGCGACGGTGAGGTGCTGGCCGCCCTGGAGGTCGCCGACTCGCTGGGCGCCCGGTCGCGCGGCCTGCTCGGCCGGGACGGCGTCGACGGCGCCCTGCTCATCAAGCCGGCCATGTCGGTGCACACCATCGGCATGCGGTTCCCGATCGACGTCGCCTACTGCGACCGGGACATGACCGTGCTCTGCGTCGTCACCATGCGCCGCCACCGGGTCGGACGGCTGCGCCTGCGGTCGAAGTGCGTCGTCGAAGCCGAGGCCGGCGCCTTCGAGCGCTGGGGCCTGCGGGCCGGCGACCGCTTGGAGATCAAGGGTGAAGCGTGAGGGGCGGGCGCCCGACGGTGCGACCGGTCGCATCGCCGGCCGCCGTCCGACGCCACTGACCGGCGGCGCCGGACAGGAGAATGAAGCAACCGGCGACGAAGGCGGCCCGGCTTGCCCGGCGCTGCTGGTCGTCGGCACGCCGATCGGCAACCTGGGCGACCTCACGCCGCGCGCGGCCGAGGCGTTGGCCGGCGCCGGCGTGGTGGCGTGCGAGGACACCCGCCGCACCCGTGCCCTCCTCAGCGCGGCCGGTATTCCGCTCGCCGGCAAGCGCCTCCTGGCCGTCCACGAGCACAACGAGGCCGAGCGGGCGGGCCACATCGTGCACCTCATTGCCGACGGCCACCGGGTCGCCCTCGTCACCGACGCCGGCATGCCCGCCATCTCCGACCCGGGCGAGCGGGTGGTGGCCGCGGTGGCCGCCGCCGGCCTGGCCATCGAGGTGGTGCCGGGGCCGTCGGCGGTGATCACCGCCCTGGCCGCCAGCGGCCTGCCGTCGGCCCGCTTCGTGTTCGAGGGTTTCCTGCCCCGCAAGGGCACGTTGCGCCACCGCCGACTCGCCCAGCTGGCCGCCGAGCAGCGCACCACGGTGCTCTTCGAGGCGCCCCACCGGGCGGCGGCCACCGTCGACGACCTGGTGGCGGCGTGCGGCGCCGACCGGCGCGTCGCCTTGGCGCGCGAGCTCACCAAGGTGCACGAGGACGTATGGCGGGGCACGCTGGTCGACGCCGCAGCCCATCTGGCGGCCGTCGAGCCCCGGGGCGAGTTCGTCATCGTCGTGGACGGCGCGCCGGCGCCGGCCGAGGCGACCGACGACGACATCGAGCGCGCCCTGGCTGCCCGCCTTGGTGCGGGAGACGACAAGCGGACGTCGGTGGCGGCGGTGGCGCTAGAGCTTGAGGTCGCCAAGCGGCGTGTCTACGAAGCCGTTCTGCGCGTCACCGGTCAGTAGTTCCTGGGAGCAGGTGGCGCACACCTGCTTGTGGCGGTACGGCCGCAGCTCGGCCTCGGCGCCGCAGAAGACGCACCGGGCCTCGATCTTCCGCAGCAATATCGAGGCCCCGTCGACGCCGATCTCGAGCTCGTCGCCAGGGTGTATCCCGAACATCCTGCGCATCTCCACGGGCAACACGATGCGCCCGAGGTCGTCCACTTTGCGTGCCATCCCGGTCGAAACCATTCGAGCCTCCCCCTTGCCCGCACCTAGCCTACGCACGTGGGACGCTTCTATGCGACGACTCCGATCTACTACGTCAACGACGCGCCCCACATCGGGCACGCCTATTCGACGGTGAATGCCGATGCGGTGTGCCGCTGGCACCGTCTCGCGGGCGACGAGGTGTTCTTCCTCACCGGCACCGACGAGCACGGCCTCAAGGTGGCCCGGGCGGCCGAGGAGCACGGGCTCAGCCCGCAGGAGCAGGCGGACCGCACCAGTGCGCGCTTCGTGGAGGCGTGGGAGCTTCTCGACATCGCCTACGACGACTTCATCCGCACCACCGAGCAGCGCCACCACAGGGCGGTCCAGGCCCTGCTGCAGAAGATCCACGACAACGGCGACATCGAGCTCGGCACCTATGAAGGGCCGTACTGCGTGTCGTGCGAGGCCTATTACGCCGAGGGCGACCTGGTGGACGGCCGTTGCCCGATCCACCTGCGCCCGGTCGAGATCTTCAAGGAGGACAACTGGTTCTTCAAGCTCAGCCGCTATCAGCAGGCCCTGCTCGACTGGTACGAGGCGAACCCTGACGCGGTCACGCCGGAGTCGAAGCGCAATGAGGCCATCGGCCTGATCCGCCAGGGCCTCGACGACATCTCGATCACCCGCAGCTCGCTCACATGGGGCGTCCCGGTGCCGTGGGCTGCCGGTCAGGTCTTCTACGTCTGGTACGACGCCCTCGTCAACTACGTCACCGCCATCGGCTACCCCGACGACGAGGAGCGATTCGAAGCCTGGTGGCCGGCGGTGCACCACGTCATCGGCAAGGACATCCTCCGTTTCCACTGCGTGTACTGGCCGGCCATGCTCCTGGCCGCCGGCATCGACCCCGCCCGCCACGTGCACGTCCACGGCTACCTCCTGGTGGGCGGCGAGAAGATGAGCAAGTCGTCCACCAAGCTCACTGCCATCGCCCCCGCCGACCTGGTGGCCGACTTCGGTGTCGACGCCTTCCGCTACCACTGCCTGCGCAACATCGCGTTCGGGCCGGACGGCGAGTTCTCCTACGAGGGCATGGTGGCGCGCTACAACGCCGACCTCGCCAACAACCTCGGGAACCTGCTGTCGCGGGTGAGCACCGTCGTCGACAAGAAGTGCGGTGGCACCGGCCCGGCGCCGTCGCCCGACAGCCCTCTGGCCACGGTGGCGGCCGACGTCGTGGCGGAGACGGCGGCGGGATGGGAACGGGTGGCGCCGAGCGACGCGCTCGAGGCCACATGGCGCCTCATCCGCGAGACCAACGCCTATCTCGAGGCCCACGAGCCGTGGAAGGCCGAGCCGGGCCCCGCCGTCGACGCCGTGCTGGGCGACGCCCTCGAGGCACTGCGCATCGTCGCCCTGCTGGCCACGCCGGCCATGCCGTCCGCCACGGCCGAGATCTGGCGCCGCATCGGCCTCCCCGGCGCGCCGGGCGACAACGTGCTACCGGCGGCGGCCGCCTGGGGCGGCTATCCGGGAGGGGTGCCGGTGGAGAAGGGCTCGCCGCTGTTCCCGAGGAAGTAGATGGCCTGGACCGACAGTCACTGCCATGTGCCCTACGAGGGCATCGGCACCGAGGTCATCGAGTTGGCCCGCCGGGCCGGCGTCACCCGCATGGTGAACGTCGGCACCGACGCCGGGCAGTCGGCCACAGCCGTCGCCGTGGCCCAGGCCAACGAGGGCGTGTGGGCCACCGTCGGCCTGCACCCGCACGACGCCAGGAACGGGGTCGACACCATCGTCCACCTCCTCGGTGAGGCCAAGGTGGTGGGGATCGGGGAGTGCGGCCTCGACTACCACTACGACCACTCGCCCCGCCCCGTGCAGCGCGATGCCTTCGCCGCCCAGATCGCCCTGGCCAAGGCCAACGACCTGGCGCTGGTCATCCACACCCGGGAGGCATGGGACGACACGTTCGCCATCCTGGCGGCCGAGGGCGTGCCCGAGCGGACGGTCTTCCACTGCTTCACCGGCGGGCCCACCGAGGCACGCCTGGCCCTCGACCTCGGCGCCGTCCTGTCGTTCAGCGGGATCGTCACCTTCAAGACGGCGGGCGACACCCGCGCCGCCGCCGCCCTGTGCCCGCTCGACCGCCTGCTCGTCGAGACCGACTCCCCGTTCCTCGCCCCGGTCCCCCACCGGGGCGGGAAGAACCAGCCTGCCTACGTGGTGGCGGTGGGCGCCGCCATCGCCGAGGTGAAGGGCGTGGAGGTGGCCGACATCGAGGCGTCGACGTGGGACGCAGCGGAGCGGGTTTTCCAGTTCCCGTGAGCTTCGTCCGAGCCGGGTTGCGGGTAGCTGTCCCGCACACCTAGGTTGCAGGGTCAGCGCCACAAGAGGAGACGACCTGAGCACCGAACCTGCTCGGGTGAGACGGGTTGTGGTCCCCATGCTGCTGTGTTCCGGACTGCTGTTCGCACCCGTGCTCGCCGCACGACTCAACCGAGGGTCACCAGGTCAGACCTCCTCCGGGGTGACGCGCCTGAGCGCAGCAGCTCTGGACCGCCCGACGGCGGCCCGGGCCGGCCGCCACGCCACGCGCGCCATCGCACCGGCCGTCACGGCTGCTCCGGTGGCCCTGGCCGCTGCGGCTGCGCCGCCGCCGGCGGTGGCGCCCACCACCGTCGCCCCGCTCCCGACCACCGCGCCGGCTCCCCCGCAGCCGGCGCCGCCGCAGCCGACGATCACGCACACCCACCCGACGACCACGACCACCCGGCCCAGGCCCACGACCAGCCCCACGACCGGGCCCACGACGACGAAGCCGCCGACCACGACGACGACCACCACCGTCAATTACGCCAACGGGCAGGGCGGCAAGGCCTCGTGGTACACGTCGGCGTCTTCGGGCGGCTGTGCGCACCGCACCCTGCCCAAGGGCACCAAGGTGAAGGTCACCAACACGGCCAACGGCAAGTCGGTGGTCTGCACGGTCAACGAGCGCGGCCCCTACGTCGACGGGCGCATCATCGACCTGTCCAAGCCCGACTTCGACAACGTGGCCGGTTCCCACGTCGGCGTCATCGAGGTCCTCGTCGAGTGGTGAAATCGGCGCCGTGACGCTGACGCGGCGGGAGATCACCGAGCTCCTCAGCCGCAACGGGATCCGCCCGAGCCGGGCGCTCGGGCAGAACTTCGTGGTCGACCCGAACACGGTGCGCCGCATCGCCCGCCTGGCCGGCGTGGGTCCCGGTGACAGGGTCGTCGAGATCGGCGCCGGCCTCGGGTCGCTGACGCTCGCCCTGGCCGGCACGGGCGCCACCGTCGTCGCCGTGGAGCTCGACCGCTACATCGTCCCGGTGCTGCGCTCGCTGGTCGAGCCGAAGGGGGTGCGGGTGGTGGAGGGCGACGCCCTGCGCCTCAACTGGGCGGAGCTGCTCGGCGACAGCGACAGCGACGGCGACACCGACACCGACACCGACACCGGCGGCGACGGCCACGGCGGCCCGTGGGTGCTGGTGGCCAACCTGCCCTACAACGTGGCCACGCCGCTCGTGCTCACCCTGCTGGAGGGGGCGCCCATGATCGGGCGCATGCTGGTGATGGTGCAGCGGGAGGCGGGGGAGCGGTTCGCAGCCGGGCCGGGCGACGATGCGTACGGGGCGGTGTCGGTGAAGCTCGCCTACCGGGCCCGGGCGTCGGTGGTGGGCCGGGTGCCGGCCACCGTGTTCGTGCCCCAGCCCAACGTGGAGTCGGTGCTGGTGTCGGTGGAGCGCCGGCCGGCGCCGGCCGTCGACGTGGACGAGGCCCGGTTCTTCAGGTTGGTCGAGGCCGGCTTCGCCCACCGGCGCAAGATGCTCCGCGGCGCCCTGGCCGGCCTCGTCGACGAGGCCGCCTTCGCAACGGCCGGCGTCCGGCCCGAGGCCCGGGCCGAGGAGCTCGACGTCGAGACGTGGGGCAGGCTCTCCGCATGCAGCGCCACCTCCGGGCCCTCGCCAAGCTGACGCTCTCGCTCCGGGTCACCGGGGTGAGGGACGACGGCTACCACCTGATCGACGCCGAGATGGTCACGATCGACCTGGCCGACTCTTTGACCTTCGACGAGGGCGACGGGCTCGACGGGCTCGAGGTCATAGGCGCCGACCTGCCGCCCGACGACCTGGTCTCCCGCGCCATGCGGGCCGTCGGCCGCCGGGCGCAGGTCCGCCTCGACAAGCGCATTCCCATGGGCGCCGGCCTGGGCGGCGGGTCGGCCGACGCGGCCGCCGTCCTCCGCTGGGCCGGCTGCACCGACCTCGCCACCGCCCTCGACCTCGGCGCCGACGTGCCCTTCTGCCTCGTGGGCGGGCGGGCCCGCGTGCAGGGCGTGGGGGAGGTGGTGGGCCCGCTCGGGTTCGTCGAGGCCGCATACACCCTGCTCACGCCCCCCTTCGGTGTCTCCACGCCGGCCGTCTACCGGGCGTGGGACGACCTCGGCGGGCCGAGAGCGGACGGCCCCAACGACCTGGAGCCGGCCGCCCTGGTGGTGGAGCCCCGTCTGGCCGGGTGGCGGGACCGGCTTGGTGACGCCACCGGCCGGACGCCGGTGCTGGCGGGCAGCGGCGGCACTTGGTTCGTCGCCGGGGCGCACGACGGCGTCGAGGGCGCCGTGGTGACGCGAACCGACCGCCCGTAGCGGGCGGCCGGACGGTGCGAAGATCTCAGGTGCAGCGGTGCTGCGGGGTTACTTGCCCGCGCGGCGCTGCCAGCGGGTGGCCTTCAGCATCTTCTTGTGCTTCTTCTTCCGCATGCGCTTGCGGCGCTTCTTTATCAGTGAGCCCATGGCGGGGCGCACAGTAGCCTCGATCTCCGATGGCGGGTAGTTCAACTGGCAGAACGCCGGACTTTGGATCCGGAGGTCGCAGGTTCGATCCCTGCCCCGCCAACCAGGACCCGCGCGGTAGAAAGGAGCCATGACCTTTCCGTTGTCCGCTGTGGTGCTGGCTGCGGGCGAGGGCACGCGCATGAAGTCGGCCCGGCCGAAGCCCGTGCACCTGCTGTGCGGGCGGCCCATGGTGCTCCATGTGGTCGACGCCCTCAGCGAGCTCGACGTCGACCGCGCCGTCGTGGTCGTGGGCCACGGCGCCGAGCGGGTCACCAAGGCCCTGCTCGAGCGGGCGCCCGCCCACCTCGCCATCGACTTCGTGGAGCAGCGGGTCCAGCGGGGCACGGGCGACGCCGTTTCCGTCGCCCTCACCGCCTTCCCCGACGACGACATGGAGGACGGTGAGATCGTCGTCCTGCCGGGCGACACGCCGCTGCTGCGCCCCTCCACCCTGGCCGCCCTGGTGCGCCGCCACCGCGACCAGGGCGCCGCCGCCTCGGTGCTCACCACCAAGCTGACCAACCCCACCGGCTACGGCCGGGTCGTGCGTGACAAGAACGACCGGGTGGCCCGCATCGTCGAGGAGGCCGACGCCACGGCCGAGGAGCGGGCCATCGACGAGGTGAACACCTCGATCTACTGCTTCCGTCGCAGCGTGCTGGCGCCCGCCCTGCGCCGCCTCAGCCCCGAGAACGCCCAGGGCGAGTACTACCTCACCGACGTCATCGAGGTGCTCCACGACGCCGGCTACCCGGTGGTCTCCCTGGTCGTGCAGGACGCGCTGGAGGCGGCAGGGGTGAACGATCGCTCGCAGCTGGCCGTGGCCGAGGCCGAGTTGCGGTCGCGCACCAACCAGCTGTGGATGCAGCGGGGCGTCACCATGCTCGACCCGGCCCGCACCTACATCGACGCCACCGTCGAGCTGGGTCTCGACGTCACCCTGTTCCCGGGCACCATGCTGCAGGGGAACACGGTCGTCGGTCCCGGCGCCCAGCTCGGCCCCGACTGCCGCCTGATCGACTGCTCGGTGGCGGAGAACGCCGTGGTGGAGCACACGGTCGGCCGCCAGGCCGAGATCGGCGCCGACGCCCGGGTGGGCCCGTTCGCGTCCCTTGGCCCCGGTTCGCGCGTCCCACCCGGCACTGTCACCGGCCCGTTCTTCTCGGCCGCCGCCCACGACGAGAACGACGAGGAACGCTGACGATGGAGCTGGTCCCCACCAAACGTCTGGAGCTCTACTCGGGCCGCGCCCACCCGGCGCTGGCCGAGGACATCGCCCGCCACCTCGGCGTCCAGTTGGGGGAGCCCAACCTGCGGCAGTTCTCCAACGGGGAGATCCACTGCCGCTTCAACGAGTCGGTGCGGGGCGCCGACGTGTTCATCATCCAGACCCACTCGGTCCCGGTGAACGACTCGATCCTCGAGCAGCTCATCATGATCGACGCCGCCAAGCGGGCATCGGCCAAGCGCATCACCGCTGTATGCCCCTACTACGGCTACGCCCGCCAGGACCGCAAGGCCGAGGGCCGCGAGCCCATCACCGCCAAGCTCCTCTCCGACCTGCTCAAGGCGGCCGGGGCCAATCGGGTGGTGAGCGTCGACCTGCACTCGGGCCAGATCCAGGGCTTCTTCGACGGCCCGGTCGACCACCTCACCGCCATGCCCGTGCTCCTCGAGTACCTCGCCGGCTACGACCCGCAGGAACTGGTGATCGTGGCGCCCGACGAGGGCCGGGCCAAGGTCGCCAGCCGCTTCGCCGAGCGCCTCGACGCCGAACTTGCGGTCGTCTACAAGAAGCGCTCGCACGGGGTGGTGGAGGCGCGGGAGGTCATCGGCGACGTGGCCGGGCGCCGGTGCGTCCTCATCGACGACATGATCGACACGGCCGGCACCATCCTGGCCGCCGCCGACATCCTGGCCAGCCGGGGCGCCGGTGAGGTGTGGGCCATGGCGACCCACGGCGTGCTCTCGGGCCCGGCCATCGACCGCCTCAAGAACTCGTCGCTCACCCGCGTGGTGGTCACCAACACACTGCCGGTGCCGCCCGAGAAGCAGATCGACAAGCTCGAGGTGCTGTCCGTCGCGGGGATCATCGCCGACGCCCTCGACGCCGTCTTCGAGGACACATCCGTGTCCGATATCTTCGACGGGGACAACCAGTCCTGATGCCGCCGCGGCGGGGGCCGTCCCGGTGGCGCAAGCGGATCAACAGCCACGAGGCGTTCGTCCACGACAGCATCGACGGCCCGGGCTAGGACTGGGGCCGCATCGCCGGCGGGTTCGTGTCGGTCGGCGGCATCAGAGACCGCCGTCGCGATCTATCGTTTGAGCGGGCGGCGACCAGGAGCCACAAAGCGATGTTGGACATGTACCGAAGCGAGGAGGACGAACGGCGGCACTGGCGGCGGGTGCCGGTGCGGTTCACCATGAACTGCAGGCGCCTTGGCCGAGGCGAGGACGACATGGTGGCAGAGGCAGTCGACCTGTCGCCGGGCGGGGTGCGGTTGCGTGCCCCAGACCGGCTGATCACCGGCGACGTCGTCCTGTGCTGGACCCACGACGGCGACGGCGAAACGGTGATCGGCTTGAAGGGACTGGTGGTGCAGGCCCGGGCACACCGGGGCGAGCCCTCGAGCGTCCACGTCGCGTGGACCAGCCTGTCCGAGGAATCCCGTGAGGAGCTGAGCCGGCTGCTCCGACTGCACGACGCCGAGCAGCCGACGGCGGGCGACTGACGCCTGATCAGCCGGCGTCGCGTGCCAGGCGGACGCCGGAGAAGGCCCAGCGGGCGGACGGCGGGAAGAAGTTGCGATAGGTGCGCCGGGCGTGGCCCGGGGGGGTGGCCAGGCAGCTGCCGCGGAGCACCTGCTGGTTCACCATGAACTTCCCGTTGTACTCACCGACCGCTCCGGGAGCGGGCTGGAAGCCGGGGTAGGCGGTGTAGGCGGTGGATGTCCACTGCCAGGCGGCGCCGTACCAGCCGCCGGCGGGCGCCCGGCCGTTCGACGGGCCGGAGTCCGGAGCGACCGCCTCCCACTCCGCTTCCAGCGGGAGGCGGGCGCCCGCCCAGCGGGCGAACGCGTCGGCCTCGTACCAGCTGACGTGCATGACCGGAGCGTCCGGCTCGGGGGTGGCCACGCCCGACAGGGAGTACACCTGCCACGAGCCGTCGCTTTCGAACCAGTAGAGCGGCGCCCCCCACCCGTTGGCCTGTACGGCCGCCCACCCGTCCGACATCCACAGCTCCGGTCGGGCGTAGCCGCCGTCGTCGATGAAGGCCTGCCACTCGGAGGACGTGACCAACCGGCCGGCCATCTCGAAGGGCCGGAGGAGCACCTCGTGGCGCGGGCCCTCGTTGTCGAAGGCGAAGCCGTTGCCGTCGTGGCCGATCTCCACCACGCCGCCCTCACCCGCGATCCAGCCGGGCGACGAGGTGGCGGCGGGCGGCGGCGTCCAGGGGAGCGGCCCGTAGGCCGGCAGCAACGGGTTGCAGGACAGCATGTGCTTGATGTCCATCACCAGCAGCTCCTGGTGCTGCTGCTCGTGGCGGAGGCCGAGGTCGAGGCGCGGCGCGATGTCGTCGGGTAGCCCCCGCTGCACGAGGTCCTCCATGTCGGTGTCGACCTTGACCCGGTAGTCGCCCACCTCATCCACGCCCGGCCTGGTGATGAGGCCGCGCTGCGGCCTGGCGTGGCGCGGCCCGACCGTCTCGTAGTACGAGTTGAACAGGTACCCGTAGCCCGGGTGGAACGACTCGTAGCCGGGCACCGACGGCTCGAGCAGGAACGTCTCGTAGAACCAGGTCGTGTGGGCCCGGTGCCAGGTCGTGGGGCTGGTGTCCGGCATGGACTGCACCGTTTGGTCCTCGGGGCTCAGGGGAGCGGCGAGGAGCTCGGTGAGCCGGCGGACGCCGGCGTAGTCCGGGTGGACCTCGATCGGGACGTCAGTGGTGACGGGCATGGGTCGAAGTCCTCCGGTTCTCTCTTTCAGTCCTGTGTGCCCATCGGGCGGTCGGCCAGGGGTCGCGTCTCGCGGATGGCGGCTTCGGCCACGTGCCGCCGGCGCAGGCCGGCCATCGCGCGGCGCGGGACGAGAACCACCGACAGCAGGACGGCCGACAGCGCGACAGCGACATGCACGTCCCCATTCTTGTCCAGACTTGGCCCGTAGCAAGCGCAGGGGCCGGCGCGTCCGAGACCGGGGACCGGAGCGCGGCGGTAGGGCGGATCGTACCCGTCTGTTCCCATGACTTCCCCTCGCCTTTGCGGCATCCGGTCCAACTCGGGGGTTCGGGAAATTCGCCGTGCTGGTGGCCGAAGAAACGCCGGCAGGCCGAGGACGGGGCGACCGTCGACCTCGGTCGACGTGCATGCCCTGCTGGAGGAACGGGTGGCGGCGTGGTAGTCCGGCACGGGACGGGCCTTCCTCGTGAACCGGTGTGAATTTCGCTCGGTTCTGCCGAACAGGGCCCTCCAACGTCGGAGCGCCGGCGATCAGGTCGGCTCGGAGAGCCAGCCCGGCGCGGCGTTGAGGAGGTGCTGGCTCACGGCCAGGCACCGGTCCAGGGTTTCGCACAGGAGTTCGTCGCCGGCCAGGATGCGGGCAAGTGAGACCTTCTGGCGGGCGATGATCGTGAGGCTGCGCTCGGGTGCGTCGGTGGCCGATGGGAACGAGTCGATGGCCGAGACCTCGAGGGGCAGGTCGAGCCCGCCCACCCCCGCCAGGTCCAGATGGAGCTGGAGCAGGTCGGGCCCCGACGGCAGCGGCGGCAGCGCCCAGGTGAAGGTGATGGGGAAGTGGAAGTCGTCGGGTGGCTCCGCCTCGTCGGGGAGGTCGACCACCAGGTCCTCGAACGACAGGAGGACGCGCGGGTCGACCTCGAGGGCCAGATGGAGGTCGACGGGCACGCCGCAGCCCTCCTCGGGGTGCAGGTCCACCTCCCACGCCTGGCGCAGGGAGTAGCTCTCCACGAAGTGACGCTCGTCGTGCACGTGGAAGCCGTGGTCGACGGCGTGGCCCTTGAGGTCGGCGACGAACCCGGCGACATCGATGACGGCCACAGGGCAAGCCTACGGGCGAAGGGCCCGGGCCGGGGCCACGCCACAACCGCAACGGAGCCTTTGACGTGCGGGGGGTGGTGGGGGGCTCGCCCCCGACCGTCCGGGTAGGTTCGCCTGGTGGACGACGATGGCCTGCTGGCGGTGCTGCACGAGGCGGCCGACGCGGTGGCCGCCGTACTGGCCGCGCTGGCCGACTGGGGCCTGGCCGGCACCCGCCCCGGGCAGTACCACAGCGACCTGGCGGCGGACGCGGCGGCGGTCGCCGTGCTCGACGCCGCCGGCCTCGGCGTCCTGAGCGAGGAGAGCGGGCTGCACGGCGCCGGGCGCAGCCTGCTGGCCGTGCTCGACCCGGTGGACGGGTCGACCAACGCCTCCCACCGCATCCCCTGGTTTGCCACCAGCGTGTGCGTGCTCGACGCCGCAGGGCCTCGTGCCGCGGTGGTGGTGAACCAGGCCAGCGGGACCCGCTACGAGGCCAGCCGCGGTGGCGGGGCCCGCCGGGACGGGCGCCCCATCGCACCGAGCGGCCGGGAGACGCTGGGCGATGCGCTCGTCGCCATCAACGGTCTCCCGCGCCGGCCCCTGGGCTGGCGCCAGTTCCGGGCCTTCGGGGCGGCCGCCCTCGACCTGTGCGCGGTGGCCGACGGCACGGTCGACGGGTACGTGGACTGCGTCACCGACGGCCACGGGCCGTGGGACTACCTCGGCGGTGTCCTCGTCTGCCGGGAGGCGGGCGCCGTGGTCACCGACGCCGGTGGTCGGCCACTCGACGCACGGGGCCACGCCGATCGCCGGTCGCCGGTAGCGGCCGCCACGCCGGCCCTGTTGGCCGAGTTGCAGGCCGTCAGGGCCACCTTCGGATAGTGGTCCGACAAATCTGTTGACGCACCTATGTCGGTGTGGTGCGATAGCGGTGCCTCGGGCCCTCCCGTCCGCAGCGCGCCGAACTCAGGGAGTTGCACGGTGACGAACCTCAACTGGCAGAGCGAGAAGCAGTTGGCGATGCCGGGTAGCGGCGCGCCTGTCTGCTTCCGCCACGTCCAGCCGTTCTCCACCGTCGTGGGTTACGGCCCGGCAGTGGCGGGCGGCACGGCCTCTCGCCTCAACGGCGATGCCATCGGGTGGCCAACGGGCCTCGCGGGTGATCCGGCTGGATAGTTCAGCCCTCATCCAGAGGAAGGCCCTGAGGCCGCCGGGATCTCCCGGCGGCCTTTGTGTTTCTCAGGAACCTTCGGGTGGTACCAACCAAGAGGGGAGTGGCGAGATGCTCGCCGAGTGGATAGAAGCAGGGATGGAGGTCGAGGAGGGTCCCGTCATCGACTGGGCCGCGGCCCGGTGCCGTGATGGTGCCGGGACCATGACGGGCCTGTTCTTCTCGGAGCAGATCGACGAGATCGACCGGGCCAAGGCGATCTGCCGCGCCTGCCCGGTGCAGGAGCCCTGCCTCGAGGGCGCCGTGGCCCGGCGCGAGCCGTGGGGCGTGTGGGGCGGTCAGCTCTTCCTCAACGGGAAGGTGCTCCCCTTCAAGCGCAAGCGGGGGCGTCCCCCGAAGAACCCGCCCGCCCAGATGACGGCCTGAGCGACCCACGCCGCTCCGTGCCATCCCGGCCCCCTCCGGCGGCCTCCGTGTGCGGCACCAGCGCGCGGAGGCCCTTGGGGCCGGCGGGGTGGCGGAGCCGGGTGAGCGCCTTGGCTTCGATCTGGCGGATGCGCTCGCGGGTGAGGCGGAAGTCCTGGCCGACCTGCTCCAGCGTGCACGGGGCGGCGCCGGCCAGCCCGAAGCGCATGCTGAGCACCCGCTGCTCGCGCTCGGACAAGGTGCCCACGGCGGCCCGCACGGCGTCGGTGCGCAGGCCGGCGTCGGCCTGCTCGAAGGGCAATCCGGCGCCCCGGTCCTCGACGGTGTCGCCTAGCTCGCCGTCGCTGTCCCCGTCACCCCGGGGCGCGTGCAGGGAGATGGCGTCGGGGATGAGGCGGCGGGCATCGACCACGGCCGTCACCGGCAGGTCGACGTCGACAGCAACCTCGTCGAGGGTCGGCTCCCGCCCGAGGTCGTTGGTGAGACGGGTGGACGACCGGTTCACCCGTCGCACGATGTCGAGCACGTGTGCGGGGACGCGGATCGTTCGGGCCTTGTCGGCGATGGCCCGGCTGATCGCCTGGCGGACCCACCACGTGGCGTAGGTGGAGAACTTGCACCCGCGGGTGTGCTCGAACTTCTCGACGGCCCGGATGAGGCCGAGGTTGCCTTCCTGTACGAGGTCGAGCAGCGGAAGGCCGAAGGACTGGTAGCGCTTGGCGATGGACACGACGAGGCGGAGGTTGGCCTGGATGAACCGCCGTTTGGCCTCGGCACCGGCGGTGACGGCCAGCTCCAGCAGCTCCGTGCAGCCAGGCTCGGCGCCGGCGCCGTCGAGGATCTCCTGGGCCCGCCGGCCCCGTTCCATGGTCTGGGCCAGCTCGACCTCCTCGGCCGCCGTCAGCAGCGGGTACACGCCGATCTCATCCAGGTACCGGCGGATGAGCTCATCGCTTGTGTCCCGGTCGCCGCGCACCGACATCGGCATGCTCCCTTGTGGCCGCCGCCCTACTGTGGCCTCGTGCCCGAGGGTAGTGCCCGCCGGCCCGCGATCCTGGTATCCGCCTGCCTGCTGGGTTTCCGGTGCAACCACCTCGCCGCCGCCAGCCCTTCGGCGGCAGTGTGGGCGCTCGGTGCGGACCACGATCTGGTGCCCATCTGCCCCGAGGTGGCGGGCGGCCTCGGCGTGCCCCGTCCGGCCGCCGAACTGCAGCCGGACGGGTCCGTGCGCACGGCTGCCGGCGATGACCTCACGGATGCGTACCGGCGCGGGGCGTCGGTCGCCGTTGCCGCTGCCCGCTCGGCCGGCGTCGTGGCCGCCGTGCTCAAGGCCCGGTCGCCGTCGTGTGGGTGCGCCGACGTCTACGACGGCACGTTCACCCGCACCCGGGTGCCGGGCGAGGGAGTGGCGGCCCGGGCGCTCCGGGAGTCCGGAGTGGCGGTGCTCTCGGAGGAGGATGCCGCCGCGGATGCGAGTATGGAGGCTCGGGCGCTTAGCTCAGCTGGCTAGAGCACTTCCCTTACAAGGAAGGGGTCGGGGGTTCGAATCCCTCAGCGCCCACCTAAAACATGCTGGTCAGCGGCCATTTCCTGATGGGCGGTGCGGGCGCATCCACCCAACGTAGCCACTTTGGACGTAGCCTTGGTCCTGATGGCTACGTCGCGAGGTCCGAGCGTGCGCTGGAGCGAGTCCGCCCAGCGGTGGATGTCGTGGGTGCGGTTCCCAGATGGGTCCCGCCGCAAGGTCGAGCGGGTTAGCCGGGCCGACGCCGAGCGCGACCTGGACGACCTGCTCGCGCTACGGGCCGAGGCGCTGGCGCCGGGCCCCAGGCGGCAGCGGGGGGCCACGTTCGCCGAGGTCCTGGACGCCTGGTTCGAGGCCGGGTGCCCCAACGCCGTGCCGAGCAGCCGGTCCCGCCACGTCCGGGTCAAGTCCGCCAACACCGTTGCCACCGCCGGCATCCTGCTGGCTACCCACGTCCGCCCCAAGCTCGGCCGGCTCGCCGTCGACCGCACCACGACCGAGCGCCTCGAGCGGGTGTTCCGGGAGATGGCCGCCGCCGACTACGCCACCGCCACCATCGACCGGACGTGGCTGTACCTCAACCAGGCCTGCCAGCTTGCGGTCCGCCAGCGCCGCACGAAGCTGAACCCGGCAGGCGACGTGCTTCTCCCGGCCGCCCGGCCGCCCAAGGTCCGCAAGTCGCTCACCATCGACGAGGCCCAGCGCCTCCTGGTCGACGCCATCCCCACCGACGCCCAGCCGGCCATGTGGCTCACCGGGCTGATGTGCGGCCTCCGCCCCGGCGAGCTGGCCGGCCTGCGCTGGCCGTACGTGGACCTGGAGTCCGCCGCGCCCACGCTGGAGGTCGCCGAGCGGGCCCTGGAGGTCGGCGACCGCTACGCCGGCCAGGCCGCCCCGAAGACCGAGCGGGGCCGCCGGCGGATCGGCATGCACCCCTTGCTGGTCGCAGCCCTCATCCGCCATCGCCATGAGCAGCAACTGCTCGGGCTGTACGACGCCGAGGGCTTCGTGTTCTGCACCCGCAACCGCACGCCGCAGTCCCTGTCCAACCTGCGGCGGGGCTTCCGCCGGCTGTGCGCCCGGGCCGGGCTGGGGGAGGACTGGACCACCTACGAGCTGCGCCACTCGTTCGTTTCGCTGGTGGCCGACCAGCTCGACGACCTGGTGAAGGTGGCCGACCTGGCGGGCCACGTGGACACCCGCACTACCCAGGGCTACCGCCACCCGGTGCGCCCGTCGCTGCCCCACGCCATCGAGGCCTGGGACCGCCTGCTCGGCCCGCTCGACCCAGCGGCGACGTGATCGCCGTCGTCGATGAGGCGGCGCCGGCAGACGGCGCCGGCATCTACTACGTCGTCACCGCGGCCATCGTGCTGGACGAGCGGGCAACGAGGGGCGCCCTGGCTGGTGTGCTACCGAAAGGCCGGGCCCGCCCGTTTCACTGGGCCCAGGAGGGCCCAGCCGCTCGCTCCCGGATGCTCGACCTGGTCGAGGCGCAGGGCCTCGTGGCGCACGTCGTGGTCC
Organism: Actinomycetes bacterium; assembly: GCA_023264975.1. Lineage (GTDB taxonomy): Bacteria > Actinomycetota > Acidimicrobiia > Acidimicrobiales > JAHFUS01. The sequence continues at coordinate 72,599 of JAHFUS010000004.1, forward strand.
ACCATCCGACGGGCCGGCGTCGACAGGAGCACGCCCGGCGTGCGGCGCTCGGCGAGCTTGTGCCCCTGGCCATCGGCGAGGGCGCCGATGAGCTCATCATCGAATCCAGGACGAGCCGGGAGGACGCCCGCGACCGCCGGGCACTGATCGACATCGTCCGCGATGCCGGCGCATCACTGGCCTACCGGTGGGAGGACAAGCGCGAGCCGCTCCTGTGGATCGCCGACGCCATCTGCGGCGCCGTCAAGGAGTACCTGCTCGGCGAAGACGTGACGTCCTTCGAGCGGCTCAGGAGCGCCCATGTCCTCGGCGACCTGAGGTACCGGCGCCTGCCGCCGTCCGGGTATGCGTGAGTCCCGGCTCCCGACCTAGGCGGCCACCTCTCGGTGGCCCTCGGTCTGGCCCTCCGGGACTCGCGTCTACCTGAGGAACAGCACCTCCAGGCAGGACCAGTCTAGCCTTGAACGTGGCCTCTCCCGCACGTCCTCCGGCGGGCAGCCCACCCAACCAAGCCCGAGATTTCCGGAACTCTTTCGCGAGATTTCGGCGCTGAGGCGGCTTAGCCCTAACAGGGCTCGCCGAGAAGGACAGGTAGCGGGTCCGGGCTGACAACCAGGCCGCGCGAGGAGCCGGCCGTCCCGCATCCCCGTTCCTCCGACACGCCGGGCGCCGTCGCGCGCTCGTGACCAAGGAGGAACCATGGACCATGACCGGCTGACCGTCACCGTCGAGGAGGCGGCCAAGCTGCTCGGCATCTCCCGGGCCCTCGGCTACGAGCTGGTGGCCCGGGGCCAGGTGCCGAGCATCCGGCTCGGCCGTCGCATCGTCGTGCCCCGCCGGGCCGCTCGACGCCCTGCTCGATGCCGCCACCGACGACTCGTCGTGGGCCGCCTCGTGATCGGCCCGGGGGCGGCCGGCCTACGACGGCGCCTCGGGCCGGTGGGGTGGTTCGTGCTGGAGGAGCTGGCCGGCCTGGCTGGCGCCAGCGGGGTGGCGGTCACCAGTGTGCGGGCTCTGGCCGCCACCGTGTCGCTCGACAAGGACACGGTGGCCCGGGCCCTGCGCCGCCTCCAGGACGAGGGCGTAGTGACCCGCGTCGAGCAGGCGAACGGCGCCGGCTGCTTCGGCCCCGTCGGCTACCGCCTCGTTCCCGTTCCCGGCCTGGAGCACCTGAACCACGAGGCCCCCGAGGTCCGTCTCCCGCGCCCTCGCATCCCGGTCCCCCGCCGGTCCCCCGAGGGCCAGCTGAGCCTGCTCGACCGCGCCGCCGACGAGGCCGCCGGCGACGGCCAGTTCCGTGGCGATCCACCCCCCTGGCAGCTTGACGCACTTGCACCACCGGTGCGGCCCGAGCACGCGTGCAGCACGCGGGACGCGGGGGACGGCGACGGAGGCCGGGGATGCTGAGCGTCGCCAAGCTCAAGGCCGACCGCTCCTCCTACTACTGCGACGAGCTGGCAGCCGGCCTGGAGGACTACTACCTCGGCGCCCGGGAGGCGCCGGGCCACTGGATCGGGCGGGGGGCCGAGGCCCTCGGCCTGGCCGGTGCGGTGGTCGACACCGCCGGCTTCGAGGCCATCCTGGCCGGCCGTGACGCCACCACGGGGACGGCGCTCACCGATGGGTCGGTGAAGGTCCTCGGCTACGACGCCACCTTCTGCGCCCCCAAGTCCGTGTCGGTGCTCTACGGATTGGCCCCGCCGGTCGTGGCAGAAGAGGTGAGGGCCGCCCACGACGCGGCGGTGGCGGCCGCCCTGCGTACCTACGAGGACGTCGCCTGCCGGGCCCGGCGGGGCCACGCCGGGGCGGTGGTGGTGGAGGCCGAGGGCTTCGTCGGCGCCGCCTTCACCAGCCGCTCCGGCGACCCCCACCTCCGCACCCACGTCGTGCTGGCCCACCCGGTCCGCCACGCCGGGCGCTGGAGCGCCCTCGACGGCCGGCGCTGCTTCCCGTGGGCCAAGCCGGTCGGACACCTCTACGAGGCCCAGCTACGGGCCGAGCTGACGAGGAGGCTGGGCGTTGAGTGGGGACCGGTGCGCAACGGCATCGCCGACATCGCGGCGGTGCCCGCCCCGGTGCTCAAGGCCTTCTCGCAGCGCCGGGCCGAGATCGAGGCCCACCTGCAGGCGACGGGACGGCGCTCGGCCCGGGCCGCCCAGCTGGCCGCCTGGTCCACCCGGGGGCCCAAGGACCTCGGGCGCTCGGCCGCCGACTTCGCCGCCGAGTGGCGCCGTCGGGCCGCCGAGCTCGGCGCATCGGAGGACACCGTGGCCGCATGGACCGGACACGGCCGGCCCGTCGCCCCTCCCGGTGCGGCCGAGGTCGAGACGCTGTTCGCCGGCCTGGGCGGCCCCGAGGGCCTCACCGCCCGGCGTTCCAGCTTCGACCGCCGGGCGGTGGTGTGCGCCAGGGCCGACGCGTGCGCCGGCGGGGCGGACGTCGACGCCGTCGTGGGCCTGGTCGATCGCTTCCTCGCCTCGGAGCGCGCCGTGGCACTGCCCGTGACCGCAACCTCCGGTCACGTGCTGCGCCGCCGGGACGGCACCGTCGTTCCCCTGGAGGCCGACGGCGCCCGCTTCTCCACGCCCGAGATGCTTGCCGTCGAGCGCCAGCTCCTCGACGGCGCCGCCGCCCGACAGCGGCGCGACCTCGCACGGGTGCCGCTGGCGGTGCTGCGAATGATGCTCGACCAGCGCCGGGACCTGAGCATCGAGCAACGGAGGATGGTCCACCACCTTTGCAGCAGCGGCAACGGCGTGGACGTCGTGGTGGGGGCGGCTGGCACCGGCAAGACCACCGCCCTCGGGTCGGCCCGGGAGCTGTGGGAGCTGGCCGGCTTCCGGGTGGTGGGCTGCGCCCTGGCCGCCCGGGCGGCAGCGGGACTCTCCGCCGGGGCGGGCATCGAGTCCTCGACCATCCACCGCCTCCTGGCCTCGAGGGCGACAGGCACGCTGCCGGAACGCACCGTCCTGGTAGTCGACGAGGCGGCCATGGTTGGCACCCGCCAGCTGTCCCGCCTGGCCGACCTGGCCGCCGCCAGCGGGGCCAAGCTCGTCCTGGTGGGCGACCATCGCCAGCTGCCGGAGATCGAAGCAGGCGGCGCCTTTGCCGCCCTGGCCCGCGAGCTGGACGCCGTCACCCTGCGCCGCAACCGCCGCCAGGTCGAGGCATGGGAGCGCCAGGCCCTGGCCGACCTGCGGGACGGCAACCCGGGCCGGGCCATCGACGCCTACCTGGCCGCCGGCCGGGTCCACGCCGGCCCCGACGCCGCCGGGGTGTTCGAGCAGATGGTGAGTGACTGGGAGGCGGGACGGGCCCGGGGCGAGGAGGTGGTGATGATCGCCCCCCAGCGCCGCCAGGTGGCGGTCCTCAACGGCCTGGCACGCCGGCGCCTCGCCGACGCCGGCGTACTCGGTTCCGAGGTGGTCGTGGCCGGTGGCCGGCGGTTCGCCGCCGGCGACGAGGTGCTGGCCGGCCACAACGACTACCGCCTTGGACTGCTCAACGGGACCCGCGGCACCGTCACCGCTGTCGACGTGCGCCGGAGCCGGGTCAAGGTGGCCACCGAGGACGGGCGCAACGTGGACGTCCCCCGTTCCTACCTGCAGGCTGGCCGCCTGACCCACGGTTACGCCACAACGCTTCACAAGAGCCAGGACGCCACCGTCGACGCCACCCTCCTCCTCATCGACGACCAGGGTTACCGGGAGGCGGCCTACACCGGGATGTCCCGGGGCCGGATCGCCAATCGGGTGTATGTGGTCAGCGACGACCCCGAGGCGCTCGAGGCCTGTGCTGGTCGGCCGCTGCCAGTGGACGGGGTCGCCACCCTGCGGGCGGCCGTCGGGAGGTCAGCCGCCCAGGAGCTGGCCACACCCCCGGCCCTACGACGCCGGCGGTGATGAGCCGGACGGCGTGTCGCCGCCGGGCAACGGGTGGGACCGGCGCGACGACGCGCTGATCTGGAACACCCCCAGATCGCCAGTTCCGGAATGGCCATCACAACTTCGCATTGACGGCGCCAGCGTTGTTATCGAGCGCACGATAAGTGCGGAGTGTGCTGTCCGGCTGCCCGATAATCCCGGGCGATAACCGACCGAGGATCGGTCATGGGACCACCGCTCGGCACGATCTTGCGGCCGATCTTCTCGGTTCAGGTCAGCCTCGGTCGCCCCGCGCTGCCTGGTACACGTGGACAAGGGTCGGCGGCCAGATCATTGAGTTCGAGCTTCTCCAGCGCCGCTTGGTGGCTCTCGAATACCCGGCGGGCAGCCTCGGCCTCCCCTCGGGCGAGGTGGGCCTCCATGAGGAGCGTGGTGAGGCGGCTGTGCGTCTTGCAAGCGTCGAGGCCCCGCCGTGCCGCCCACACGTCGTGCCCACCGCCGGCGATGGCCGGCCCGTGCTCCTCCAATGCCGCCCGCTGACCGCCGTGGCCGCACCCGGGCGCGAAGCCCCTCGGGGGCGGCGGTGGTCGGGGTGGCCGTCGACCCCCTGGGTCGGCGACACCGTCGGCGGCATCGCCGTCGTCGACCGGCTCACCACCGCCGACTACGGGATCGTGTTCCGCTCGGCGGCAGTGGTGATGCAGCAGGAGGCGTCGTCGCTCAGCCACGTCGCCATCCTCTGCCGCGAACTTGGCGTGCCCCTGGTGTGCGGCGTCGCCGGCGCCCGCTCCCTCATCGGCCGCCGGGTTGCCGTCGACACGACACGGACTATGTCGAGGTGGTGGAACACGACCTGACGCCGGAGCCGCCGGCGCCGGCAGTGCCCGTCGCCGTCGAGAGCTGCTCGGCCCGTCCTTCTCGGTCGCCTCGAGCAGCTCGAGCGACTGGGCACCGGTCGCCGGCGGCGATGGGTGGGGAACGACGGTGGACCGGCCGGCGATCCGCGCCGCTTCACCGGCCGGCGGGTAACCGGGGCGGCCTTCGGCCAGGACCCGCGGGAGCAGCCGACCTCCTCGCCGGCCCGCCGGACTGAACGACTCGAGCAAGGGAGATCACTGACGCGCGTCCGCCCCGTCACCCCGGAGGTCGTCACCCTCGGACACCGGGGCGATCGTCGCTCCACCGCCGGGCTGGCCGCGCGACCATGGAATGCGGTCCTGCAGGATTCGGGAGGGGCGTTGGTCCAGCAACGTGCGGTGGAACCGGATGACACGCCTCCGCGCGCCCGTCCCCGGCTCAGCCGACCGGCCATCGCCGAGGCGGCGCTGAAGCTCATCGACGACGGTGGCATGCCTGCGCTCACCATGCGCCGCTTGGGGCAGGCCCTCGGCGTTGAGGCCATGTCGCTCTACGAGTACGTGGCGAACAAGGACGAGATCCTGGAGGACATCCTCGGGTCCCTGTTCAACGAGGTCGAGCTGCCAGACCAGAACGACCGGCCGTGGGAGGAGCTGGCCTGTGAGCTGTTCTGCGCCTTCCGGTGCATGCTGCTGGCCCATCCCCACGCGGTCACGCTGGTCGCGTCGCGCGCTGTCCAGCCGCTCGAAGCTCTGGCGCCCATCGAGATGTCGCTCGGCATCTTCCGCCGGGCCGGCTTCGGGCGGCAGGGGGCGGTGGACGCCCACCGCGTGCTCCAGAGCTTCACCATCGGCTACCTGCTGGCCGAGACGAGCGTTCTGAACGACCCCACGGCGGTGCCCAACAGCTGGGGAACGGCCGCTTACGCGTTGCGCGAACTCCCCGCCGACACGCTCCCCCACCTCAGCGAGTTGGCCCAGGTGGCCATCGACCGCGTCGCCGACGAGCAGTTCCCCGCGCTCTTGATGGTCATCATCAGTGGCCTGCGCACGGAGCTCCGGCCTGAACCGGGCACCGCCTCGCCAACCTGAGAACGCGCCCGAGAGCGCTCATTGGTGCACCACCCTTTCGGGATGTCGCGCCAGCGAGTTGCTCTTGGGAGCGTCCTCCCGGGCCGGTCACGTGGCGGGCGGCACCTCCTGGAGGACGCCGTCGTCGGTCCCGATGATGGCGGCGGCCTGCTGGGCGCTGAGCGTCTCGTGCTCGAGGAGCGCGGTGACCAGGCGGTCGAGGTCCTCCGCACGCGACGTCAGGACGTCGCGTGCCCGGGCGGCGGCCTCGTCCACCAATGCACGGACCTCGGCGTCGATGAGCCGCGCCGTCTGCTCGGACCACCGGCGCTGGCCACGGCCCTCGATAAAGGGAATGGCGCCCACCGCCTCGCTCATGCCCAGCTCGCACACCATGCGCCGGGCGATGACGCCCACCTGCTCGATGTCGCCGCCCGCACCCGAGCTGGGCTGGCCGTAGACCAGTTCCTCCGCCTCCCGGCCGCCGAGAAACACCGCCATGCGATTCACCAGGCGGTCCCGGGAGAACACGGACCGGTCGGCGTCGTCGATCATCCGGCAGTGGGCGAGGGCCCGGGCGCGGGGGACGACGGTGATCTTGTGAAGGCTGCTGGCCCCGAACAGGGTGATGGCGACAAGGGCGTGGCCCGCCTCGTGGTACCCCACGAGACGGCGCTCGTAGGCCGAGAGCAGGGTTCCGCGGGACGCGATACCGAGCGACACCCGGTCGATGCTCTCGTCGATGAGCGCCCGCGAGATGGACGGGTGGCCCTGGCGGGCGGCGAGGAGCGCCGCCTCGTTGAGGACGCCGGCCAGGTCGGCGCCGGAGAACCCCTGGGTGAGGGCGGCCACCACGTCGAGGTCGACGTCGGGCGCCATGCGCTTGGTGCGGGCGTGGACGGCGAGGATGGCGCGGCGACCGGCCCGGTCGGGGAGGGACACCTCGACCTCGCGGTCGAAGCGGCCGGGCCTCACCAGCGCCGAGTCGAGGATGTCGGGACGGTTGGTCGCCGCCATCACGATCACCGCCGAGCGGGCGTTGAAGCCGTCGAGCTCCACGAGGATCTGGTTGAGCGTCTGGTCGCGCTCGCCGTGGCCCTCGAGGGACTGGCCGCGGGAAGCGCCGATGGCGTCAAGCTCGTCGATGAAGACGATGGACGGGGCCACCGAGCGGGCCTCGGCGAACAGCTCCCGCACCCGGGCCGCTCCCTGCCCCACGAAGATCTCCACGAACTCGCTGCCCGACACCGAGAAGAAGGCGGCGTTGGCCTCGCCCGCCACGGCGCGGGCCAGCAGCGTCTTGCCGCATCCCGGCGGCCCCGACAGCAGGATGCCCCGGGGCGGTTGGGCGCCCATGGCGGCATAGGTGCCCGGGTCGGCCAGGTACGACTGGATCTCGGCCAGTTCGGCGATGGCGTCGTCCACACCCGCCACGTCAGCGAAGGTGACCCGGTCGGTGGTTGAGGATCGCTTGGCGATGCTGCGCTGCCGCATGGCCAGGCGACGCTGGCGCTCTGGGGCGTCGAGGACGCGCTGGAGCGCCTCGTCCAGCTCGGCCTGGCCGATGACGGCCTTGCCGGCGCGGGCGGCCAGCAGGGCGCTCTCGTTCAACACGTTGGCCAGGTCGGCTCCCGTCATCCCGATCGCCCGCGACGCCAGCCCACGCAGGTCGACCTCGGGGGCCATCACCTTGGCGCGGGCGTGGACGCGCAGGATGGCCAGCCGGTCGGCCTCCCCCGGCAGCTCGAGCCCGACACTGCGGTCGAAGCGGCCGGGCCGCAGGAGGGCGGGGTCGAGCACGTCGGGGCGGTTGGTGGCGGCCAGCACGATGAGGCCCTCGGACGGCGAGAACCCGTCCATCTCGGCGAGGATCTGGTTGAGCGTCTGCTCCTGCTCGCCGTGGACGGCCACCACGCCGCCGGTCGCCCGTGACCGGCCGATGGAGTCCAGCTCGTCGATGAAAATGAGCGCCGGTGCATGCTGGCGCGCCTCGTCGAACAGGTCCCGGACCCGGGCCGCCCCGATGCCGACGTACATCTCCACGAAGTCGGACCCGGAGATGGACCAGAACGTGGCGCCCGCCTCACCCGCCAACGCCCGGGCCAGAAGCGTCTTGCCGCAGCCCGGCGGCCCGAACAGCAGGACGCCCTTCGGCACCGATGCTCCCAGGGCGACGAAGCGGGCGGGGTCGGACAGGAAGTCCTTGATCTCCCGCAGCTCGGCCACCGCTGCGTCCTGCCCCGCCACGTCGGCGAAGGTCGCCGTCGCGTGGTCGGGCAGGATCCGCTTGGCCCCGCTACGCACCCGGAACAGGCCCGAACCTGAGCGGAACGAGATGATCATGTAGATGAACAACACCACGAGGATCAGGCTCGGGAGCAGGTAGCTCGCCAGGCTGACGAGCCGCTTTCCGTTCTGCTGCTCGATCTCGATCGGGATCCGCTTCGCCACCAGCACGTCGATGAGCGGCTGGCGGCTCTCCTTCAGGTAGGGCGTGTTGTAGGCGACGCTGGTGCCGTCGGCGCGGGTGTACCGCCCGACCAGGAACGAGTCGACGTCGAGGATGCGGGCGCTCTTGACGTTGCCGCTGTCCACCAGGGCGAGGAATGTGTCGAAGCGGAGCCGGTCGCCGTCGACGTGCGGGCTCGACATCTCCAGCACGCCGACGTAGGCGCACGCCAGGAGGAGGACGGCGGCGGCCGCCCACGGGCCGAGCCGCCGCTCCTCCTGCTTCCTTGTCCGCCGCCGACGTGCTGCCACGATCTACCCCGCAGACATCCCCACGATGGGTCTGTTCAGCTTAAGTGCGCCGGTCGACCCGAGGAAGCGCGCGTCACCGAAGGCGAACCCGCCGCCGTCGGACGCCACCAGCCAGTAGCCACGACCGCTCGCCGACTGCGCCATCCCGACGATGGGTTGGTTCAGCGTGAGCGCTCCCGTGGAACCGAGGAAGCTCGCGTCACCGAAGGCGAAGATGCCGCCGTCGGAGGCAACCAGCCGGTAGCCCTTTCCGGTCAGCGACGGCGCCATGCCGACTATCGGCTTGGCCAGCGTGATCGCACCCGTGGACCCTGCGAAGCGGGCGTCGCCGAAGGCGAAGATGCCGCCGTCGGAGGCCACCAGCCAGTACCCCTTGCCGCTGGGCGTGGCCGCCATGCCGACGATCGGCCGGTTCAACCTGAGGGCGCCGGTTGACCCGAAGAAGCGGGCGTCGCCGAAGGCGAAGATGCCGCCGTCGGAGGCCACGAGCCAGTACCCCTTGCCGCTGGGCGTGGCCGCCATGCCGACGATGGGCTGGTTCAGCTTCAGCGCACCGGTCGACCCGAAGAAGCGGGCGTCACCGAAGGCGAATACACCACCGTCGGACGCCACCATCCAGTAGCCGCCCGTGTTCGGCGTGGATGCTGTTCCCACGATGGGGCTGTTGAGCGTGATGGCGCCGGTGGAACCGAGGAACGGTGCTCCACCGAAGGCGAAGATGCCGCCGTCGGAGGCCACCAACCTGTAGCCGGGGCCGGCGGCGGAGAGGAAGTAGTACAGCCGACCGACGTCCAACACACTGCCCTCGTCACGCTGGGGACCGCTGCCCACGAAGTCGGGCTCGCCGTCGCCGTTGAGGTCGCCCGGTGCGATGAGGCTCCAGCCGAGGAACGGTCCACGGTTGACGGGGTTGGTGACCCGCCGGCCCGGCTCCCGCTCGGCGGCGGGCATCTCGAAGGCCTTGAGCAGTTTGCCATCGCGGCCGTCGTACACGTACATGCCGCCGTTCTCGTCCTGGGGCACCGTGCCGACCGGCAGGTCGCCGCCCACCAGGTCTGGGGTGCCGTCGTGGTTGTAGTCGACCGTGTCGAGAGAGAAGAAGTCGTTGCCGATCTCGGCGTCCGGCATCTTGAGGGCGTACAGGTAGGCGCCCGTCTTCCCGTCGAACACGTAGCCCTGGCCCTGGAAGGCGCCCTCCTCGCTGGCCGACCCGAATATGTCGGCGATGCCGTCGCCGGTGACGTCGCCGGGGGCCAGCGGCGCGATGTCCTGGAACCCGAACAGGGTGTTGCGGGACGGGAAGGGGTTGTCGATGCGCCGAATCAGCGCGCCGGTGCGGCCGCTGTAGAGGTACATCCGGCCCTGGATCTCGTTGCAGCCGTTCGGCTCGGCGGCGCCGCAGGGCGTGCCCGTGCCCGTGTAGAAGTTGTAGCTGGTGGCGTCGATGAGCTGGTCGGGAACGCCGTCGCCGTCGGTGTCGCCGGGGCCCTGGACGGCCAGGCCGAACCAGCCGCAGCTGCCGGCGCAGGAGCCGGCCGGCTGGCGGTCCTCGGCCGGGAAATTGAACGTACGCACCAGCGCCCCGTTGGCGCCGTTGAAGAGGAACACCTGGCCCTCGTCGACCCGGCAGCCGGCCGGCAGCGGGCTGGTGTCGCCGCAGCCGGCGGGCTGGTCGTTGTAGGGGCCGGCCACGAGGATGTCGCCGACGCCGTCACCGGTGACGTCGCCGGCTGCGCCGATGCGGGAACCGAAGCGGGCCCGGTTGGTGGCGCTGCCCTGGGGTACCGGGTTGTCCATGGCGAACAGGACGCGGCCGGTGGCGCCGCTCATCGCCCACGCCTTGCCCTGGCGCTCGTTGCAGCCGTTGGGCTCGGGGGCCCCGCACGGTGGACCGGAGCCGGTGTAGACGTTCTGGGCGTCGGTGCCCACCGCCATGTCGAGCTTGCCGTCGCCGTCGGCGTCGCCGTAGGCGGAGAAGAAGAAGCCGAAGCTCACGCCGGCCTGGGGCTCGGGGGAGTCGTACTGCCGCAGCACCGTCTGATCACGGCCGCTGACGAGGTAGACCCGACCCTGGTCGGCGTTGGCGCCGATGTCGAGGCCCGGCTGGCCGACGAAGAAGTCGTTGACGCCGTCCCCGTTCTGGTCGCCTGCCGTGGCCATGCCGTCGCCGAAGGTCGAACTGGCCTGGACTTCCGGAGCGGACATGATCTTCACGTTGTAGGGAGTGGTCGACGTCGCCGCTGACCCGGTGCCAGGCGGGAGGGCGAACAACGAGGCGACCATGCAACACAGGACCCCGACGACGTACCGCTTGTTCTTCACAGTGTCTCCTTGGTTCGGTCCGGCCTTCTGCACGCCCAGCCCCCGGCTCCGGGAACAGAGCAACCGGGGGCCAGTGGCCTGGCCCCCGGTGTGCTGGTCACCGTCGGCGGTCGTCCGCCTTGTCGCCTTGCTCAGTCAGTGCGGCCCCCTGCGCCGGTGCGGACCGTCGCCCGCCGGCGGGTCAGCGCTGCCGCCGTGAAGCCGCCGAACAGCAGCACCAGGCCGACGCTGAAGAGGATGATGCCCACGCTCGATCCGCCACCGTGGCCGGTGGACGTGGTGGGCACGCGTGGACGGCTCGCCTGGGTGCTCGCGCCATCGGCTGCCGCCGCGGTCGACGGGTCGGCGGGGGGCGTGCTGGGCTCATTCGGCGCGTCCACGGTCGTCGGCTCCGGCGTCGCCGCGGCGACCGTCGGCGCGGGGACTGGTGTGCCGGCCGCCGGCTCGGCCTTGGCGGGTGCGGGCCGCACCGGCCGCACGGTGCGGGCCGTGGTGGCGGCCGCCGGCTGGGGCGTGGCGACGGGCTGGGGCGTGGCGACGGCGACGGGGACCGGACTGGTCGTCTCTTCGGCGGACGCCGCCGCCGACGCCGGCTGGGTGGTCGGGACCGTGCCCAGCTGGTCGGCGGGCTGCCCGCCGTAGGAGTTGTTGACCCACGCGCCACGGACGTTCGCGGCGGTGACCTCGAACGCCGTCCTGTTCCAGTACTGCGATGAGGGTAGTGAGCCTCCGGTGGTGGCGCCGGCCTTGACCGCGTACACAATGTAGAGGCCGTCTGCCGCGTCGGGAATGGTGACGTCAGCCACGAAGTCGGGCGCAGTCACCGCAGCCGCCGTCTTCAGCACCGGGCCGTCGGAAGCGCCCCAGTGGAACTCCACTGGACCGGCGAACCCCTGCCCGTTGAACCTGGCCACGGTCCCCGGGATGCCGTAGTCGGTCTCGGCCCAGAAATGAGAGGAGGGCACGCAGGCGTAGGCCAGCGCGGCGAGGCCGAACACCCCCGTCCCCACGGTGAGAAGCACCATCGATGCTGCCCGTCGACGTCTTGTCATCCGACATCCTTTCTCTTTGTTCGCAACTGCTCTTCGACCTGGCGCACCGCAGGATCGGTGCTTCACGACGACGGCCCGCCGGGCGCCGCCGCCAACACGCCCTCGGGCGCATCGACCAGCAGGTCCGGCCGGTAGAGGCGTTCTGGGGCGGGGGCGGGGAGCGAGTGCATCGCGGAGGTGAGGGCAACGGTGCGCTGCCAGGTGCGCTCGTCCATCGACCCCGCGGGACCTTCACCCCAGCCGTGGCGGACGAACGACGACCAACTGAGACGGATGTCGTCCAGCGGGATCTGCGGGAACTTGGCCTGGTAGGCCGTGGCCCCGAGGTCGGGCCGGCGTCGCTGGAGCTCCATGGCCGCGGCCAGGGCGTCGCGCATCCGGGCTGCGACCTCCGCCGGCACCCGGTCGGCTGCGATCACGCCTGAGGAGTAGGCGGAGAGGCCGAGTGGGATCGCACGAACCGCGAAGCCTGCCGTCCGGCGCACCACCGGCAGCGTGTCGGCCCACGTGGGCACCACCTCGACGAGTCCTCCGGCCAGGGCGGCGGCCCCGTAGTCGCCACCGGACGAGGGCACGAAGTCGGCGGCCATGCCCGCCGCCCGCAACCCGTAGCCGTACTCGGTGACGAACCACGGCAGGGTGTGCGACGCCGTCCGGCGGCCGGCCAGATCGCCGATCACGGCGATGGGCGACTCGTCGGCTACGACGCCGGCAATGGGATGGCGCTGATGGAAGACCGAGATGAACCGCACCGGCAGCCCGCCACCCGCCTCCGCCTGGGCGGCGAGGACATAGGGAACGGTGGTGACGCCGAAGTCAGCGGCTCCGGCGGCCAGGGCGGGCACCCGGAGGGACAGCCCCGACAGGCTGAGGTCCCTGCCCGGAGGGGCCTTGACGAACTCCACGTCCAGCCCGAACTCGGCGAACAGACCGCTCGCCGCTGCCGCGAACGCCGGCAGGTGCAGGGCCGTGAGTCACGTGGGGCACAGCAGCATCAGTCGGACGTGGTCGAGCATGTGCCGGATCCTCCCTTACGTTGTACGGAAGGACCTTAGAACATTTCGGCTCTAGTGGCAAGGGCCCCTTGACGGGAGGTCGCAAACTCCATGGACGGCAGGAGTCACGGCTTCAGCTGGCCGGTTCATCGCCAGCACGACGACGACGCACATAACGACGGCGTGGCCCGCCCCGACCGGTCACCCGCAGATGCCCGACGGGGACCACCCGGTAACCGGCATCGTAGTCCTACGCCGCGACCGCTCGGTATCACTCATGCGCGCCTACCGAATCGAGCCGGGAATGCCTGCACTGGGCGGTGGTCAGCCCCACACCCGTTTGCTTGGACGACGGGCTCGGCCCCGCAAACCTCCGCCCGGGCGATGCCAGCGCCAGGCCTCGCCTTTGCCGTCGCCACCCTTGACTATCGCGGCATCAGGATCCGGCCCCCCTACGCGGACGCGTTCACACGGGCTCTTGCGCTCCTCCGCACACGCCGTGTGGCCGCCGACGTAGCCACGAACGTAGCCAGCGCACCCCGTTGCTTCGCCCTCCCAGCGAGGACTACGTGACAGCACTGACCGGTCTTCCGACGACCGCTGTGGACGAAGGAACCCTTACCGCAGAAGGGAGATCTGGAGTTGACGGCGCGCTCCTGAGGCCACTCCCGGGTGCTCAGGGGCACTCTCGGGACCGCCGCCAAGTTGCCTTACAAGGAAGGGGTCGGGGGTTCGAGTCCCTCGGCGCCCACGGCAAAGAGGCTGGTCACCGCCTGACCCGGGATCAGTGCCAGCCCGTCGCTGGGTGAAGAGACCGGACGGCCATCGCTGCGTCGTGAAGCCGGACCCGGCGACTACGGGTACTCGACGAGAAGCCATGGCCACCACGGCAACGGTTCCGAGGCTACGTCGGGTCTCGATATGAGCTCGGCGGCAGAGCAGGCGTCGTCGAAGGATGCGATCAGCCCGTCCTCGTTCACGCGGATCCCGAGTCGGTCGTGGACCAGGGCCGGGAGGTGGTTGGCGGCCCACGAGACCAGTGGCGGGACATCGAGCCCCAACAGTTCGTATCCCAGGGCCGTCCCGCGCTCCTCCAGAGCGTCTCCAAGTGCCAGCCTCTCGGCCACGGCCGACTGGCTCTCGACTTCAAGCACGGCCGCGGCGTGTCGCTCGAGAAGGCCGATGCCCAGGACGACGACGTCCGCCCGTCCCGGCAGGAAGGAGTGACGGAACTCGGTGGCGTCGGCGCACTCGATGAAGACGTTCGGCCATCCCAACCGGTGCGCGTCGAAGAGTTCGTCCGCACGACGGCCGGCGGCCCTGCCTTCTTCCATTCCCATGCCGAACCGGGTTGCAAGTGCATCGAAGTCGCCGGCCCAGGTCGGCAGCGGGAACGCCGGGACCAATCCCTCGCTGGCGCTGATCGTCCTCGTCACACCCAATTCCTCAGGCATCCACGGCGGCGATCCACTGGACGACCGGACGAGGATGTACCCACCCGTCACGTGCTCGGTGATCATCGGCTCCGTCATCGACCGGAGGGTAGTCCCCGAAGGTCGCCAGGATGACGGGAGTGGCGGTGTCATTAGCCATGCCACCGAGCGCCAGAGGGAGGAAGAATCGGCTCGTCCGCGCAGGCGAGACGCCCGACGACCGGTAGTCGTCGTACGGGCTACTCCGGCCGACCGGGAGCGTGCTGTCGCGGCGATGGTCGAGGATGCCGAGCTGTCGGGAGCCAGTACATCGTGGAGGTCAGTCCCGGGCTGCGGGAGGTTCTCCACGGTGTATCGGTCTTCGCCCGTCCTCCGGAAGCCGACGTCGCAGCGATCCTTGACCGCTTCACCGGAGCGCCCTCGTACGTCGAGGTCGCCGTCGGCACGCTCCGGGCCGCCGGCTTTGCTGGCTATCCAACCGGGTTCAACGTCGATCACGATGACGTCCAGCTGCTCGGCGGCCTCCGTGACGACGGACCTGCGGCGTCGAGCAGCGACCTCGAGCAGGCGGCTGCTCGCCTTCTCGCCAATGGCGGTCCGCTGCGCCGGAACCCGGCGTACGCTGGCGGAACTGCAGCGTCTCGGCAGGAGGACCGATGAACGGCCGGGCCAATCCATGGCACGTGGAGCACGTGGAGCAAGTGGACCCGAGGTTGGTCGAGCGCTTGGCCGCGCTTCACGTCGCGTACCCGGGGGCGGTCGACGCCGGCGTCGACATCATGGGCGATCCGCACCGCGAGACCGATGAGGGTTACAACTGGACCGTCCTCAGCCGGGCCAGGAGTGTCGAGGACGTCGTGCCGGGCTCTGCGGTGGTGATGGGGAGCGGGATCGGCACCTACCTCGCCAAGGTCGTCGCATGGCACTTCGAGGCGAGTGACGACGACCCGATGGGTGGTCCTAGACCTCGTGCCGCTCACCAGGCAGGCCATCGAGCGGGCGCTGGAGCGCACCCGGACGACAGCGGCCTGAACTCCGGTTGCTACTCCGTCTGCTACTCCAACCCAGCGGAGAGAGCGGAAACGGGCGGTCTCCAACGGGACGGCAAAGCCGTGACCAGCACCGGAGCGGTCTGAGCGGTCTCCAGCGGAAGGATCGACCGCTCTTACAAGGAAGGGGTTCGAGTCCCTCGGCGCCCACGGCAAATGTGCAGGTCAGCACCACGGAGCCACCTCTTTACACACGAACATATGTTCGTTATTATGGGCAGATGGGGCTGGCGCTGGTGCAGCGGGACGACGAGTTGCACGTGGTGGCCGACGGCCCCGAGAGGCGGCTGTGCGAGGCCATGGGCCTGCTCAACGTGGCCACCGCCGAGGTGGTGGCGTCCATCGCCGAGGCGCTGGCCGGTGACGACTGGCAGGGCGACGGCATCGTCACCCCCGAGCAGTGGGTGGCGCTGCGCTGCGGGGTCACGTCCAACCGGGCCCGGCGCCTGGTGTCGGCCGCCCGCGCCCTCGACTTGCTGCCGGCCGCGGCGGCTGCCTTCGCCGACGGGGCGCTGAGCGAGGACCAGGTGGGCCTGGTGTGCCGCCACGTCGATCCCGCCCACGACGCCGAGGTCACCGAGTTGGCCCGGCGCTGCACCGTCAGCCAGCTGCGCCGCATCCTGCCGTCGGTGGTGCCGCCTGCTGCTGTGCCCGACCCCGATCCCGAGCCGGGCACGGGCGAGGAGGGCGACGCCACCTCGGCCGGCGGCGACGTGGCGGGGCGCCGTGAGGTGGCCTTCGGCAACAGCGAGGACGGCCGGTGGTGGGCGCGGATACTGCTGCCGCCCGACGAGGGCGCCCTCGTGCAGGCCGCCATCGAGGCGTCGCTGGCCGCTCTTCTGCACGACGAGCCCGGCGGGCCCGCCGGCGCCGAGCGGGGCCACGGTCCGCTCGCTCCCCGCCTCGGCTGGTCCGAGGCCCTGCTCCATATGGCCGAGGCCGCCCTGTCGAACATCGAGGGCAGCGGGCGCACGCCGGCAGACCGCTACCAGGTGGTCATCCACGTCGACGGCAACGGCTTCGACCGCTCGTCGCTGCACCTCGGCCCCCTCCTGGCGGCGTCGGTGGCGGAGTACCTGGCCTGCGACTCGACGGGCCGGGTCGTGATCGAGGACAAGGGCACCCCCATCCACGTGTTCGCCCGCATGCGCACCGTCGACGACCGCCTGCGCCGGCTCATTGAGCGCCGGGACGGGGGCTGCGTGGTTCCCGGCTGCGGGCGCAGGCGCCGGCTGCACGTGCACCACATCACCCACCACGGCGACGGCGGGGCGACGGTGCCGGAGAACCTGTGCTGCCTGTGCCCCGCCCACCACCGCCTGCACCACGCCGGCAGGCTGGGCATCGCCGGCGACCCCACCAGCCCACACGGGCTGCGCTTCACCGACCAGTCGGGGAGGTTGCTCCGGGGACCGAGCCCGTGCCCTCCCGGTGCGCCGCCGCACGAGGCGGCTGCCGCCATGGGGCTGCCGGCGCCGGCGTGGGAACCGCCGCACGGCGAGCGGCTCGACACGAAGTGGATCACCTGGAGCTGAGGCGCGCCGCCCTGCGGTGAAGCAGCACGCCCAGGATCGAGCCCTTCAGCTCCGGCCGCTACCGGGACATGCAGGAGCCGATGGAACCTTCGGCTCCTGTCCTCGGTCGTTGGCCCCCCTGATGGTCACGTTCAACGTCCGCACGCGCTCATTGAAGCCGGCGGTCAACAACACCCAGCCTGATGCTGACGCTCATTGCCGGCTGAAGCCGCGATGCCGGCACGGCGGAATGATCGGTCCGCTGGCGCCGCCCAGGCCGGAGTGGTGCCGTCGTGGGGCGTCGGGCGCGACGACCGGCGCGACGACCGTCGGCAAGTGGCGCTCGGTCACCGGCGACGACAGCGCAAGACTGGTTGTGCCACTCGCTTCAATCGTTCAGGACGACGAGCGCCGGTCCTTCGTGTCGACGATGGCGCTCGTGGTCCAGCTTCGGCATGAGTACGGCTCTCACCTCCTCCTGAGCGGAGGTCTCGGACCTCGCTGCGGAGCCGTTCTCGCTCACCGCCCCGTCGGGTCGCGAGTTGATGCCACCGGGAGACACGGCTTGGGAGGTGGCCGCCGCTCTTCCGCTCTTCAACCGGGTCGGCTCCAGCATGACGGCACGACGGTCCGGTGGGGCGACCTCCCAGGCCGATCTGCGGTACGTGTAGTCGGCATGCGATACACTCAACTCATGCCGCGTCCAACCTCGTTCCGTCTCCCGGCCGAACTTCTCGAGCGGCTCGAGACCGAGAGTCAGGTCAACAGCACGTCGATGACTGCCCTCGTGACCACGTTGCTCGACGAGGGTCTCAAGATCCGCCAGTTCCCGGGCATCGTCTACCGGGGTGGTCCGACCGGCCGGCGGGCCGGTCTTGTCGGAGGACCCGATGTCTGGGAAATCGTCCGCGATCTCCGTCACGCGCCAGGACGGGGCATGGCGCGCATCACCCACCTCAGGGACGAGACGGGCCTATCCGCGGGTCGCATCAGCCTCGCGGCGGACTTCTACGCCGCGTTCCCTCACGAGATCGACACCCGGATCGAGGCCGACGAGCAGGCGGCCGAGCGTGTCCGACAGCTTGTGGAGCATCGCGACCGCCTCCTGTCGTCGTGAGGTGGCTGATCGACGAGATGCTTCCACCAGCGGTCGCCGATCATCTGCATCAACTCGGTCACGATGCGCTTGGAGTCGCGGCCGCTGGGCTTGCTGAAACGAATGACACCGTCATCTACGCAGCCGCCGTCGAGCAGGACCGGGTGGTGGTGACGGAGAACTTCGCCGATTTCAGCGTGATCGTGACCCAGCGGGTCGCAGGCGACGAGCCCTGTGTCCCCGTCCTGTTCGTCAAGAAGCAGGACTTCCCGCGGGGTGGCGCGCTCGCTTCGCATCTCGCCGACCACCTCCGTCGGTGGGCAACCGCCAACCCCGACCCCTACCCCGGCCCGCACTGGCCGTGACGCCCATGCCCATCGCCCGAACCACCTCGTGCAGCGGGTGTTCGACGTGGCCAGAATCGTTAGGGACTGGAGGAGACACCGACGTCCTCGTCGGGTCTGCTCAGACGGTGGTCGCGTCCCGATGCAGCAAGGGGCAGGGGGCAGGCGGCCGGCGCAGGAGGGCGCCTCGATAGGGTGGGGCCCGCCGTGGCCTCGACCCGCATCCTGTTCGTCTGTATGGGCAACATCTGCCGCTCGCCGACTGCTGAGGCGGTGATGCGGGCGCGGGTGCGAGAGGCGGGCCTAGAGGACGAGATCAGCGTCGACAGCGCCGGCACGGGCTCGTGGCATGCGGGCGAGCCACCCGACCCGAGGTCGGTCGCGGCCGGTGCACGCAGGGGCCTGAGCGTCGGCGGGGCGGCCCGGCAGGTACGCGCCGGCGACTTCGATACGTTCGACCTCATGCTCGCCTGCGACACCGACAACGTCCGCGACCTTCGCCGCCTGGCGAAGACGGAGGCCGGTCGGGCGAAGGTCCGCCTGCTGCGGGAGTTCGACCCCGCCTCGGCAGGCGCACCCGACCTCGACGTGCCCGACCCGTACTTCGGCGCCGG
>JAHFUS010000058.1 GCA_023264975.1 Actinomycetes bacterium
TAGTGGCCGGTAGTCGCCCCGGAGCTACCCAGCGAGCGCCGGAACGGGCAGTTCACCGCCGCCAAGCCGGAACTTCATCAATACGTCGATTTCGTCGGCGGGCATTGGTCGGGCGAAGTAGAAGCCCTGGCAGGAGTCGCAGCCGAGCGCTTCGACCGCCAGGTGCTGGTCGGCCGTCTCGACTCCCTCGGCCACCACGCTCATGCCGAGAATGTGGCTCATGCCGACGACGGCGGCCACTATGGCGGCGCTGGCAGGGTTCTGCGCCACCCCGGTGATGAAACCCTGGTCGATCTTCACGATGTCTACCGGGAACCGCTGGAGGTAGCTGAGCGAGGAATAGCCGGTCCCGAAGTCGTCGAGGGCGAGGACCACCCCGAGGGCCTTCAGGCCGCTGAGCACGACGAGGGCGCGCTCGGCGTCCTCCACGAAGACGCTCTCGGTCAGCTCCAGGGTCAGATGCCTGGGCTCGGTGCGGGTGGCGAAGAGGATCGCTTCGACGTTGGCGACGAAGCCGCGGGCCATGAGCTGGTGGGCCGAGACGTTCACGGCGATGGTGAGGTCGTCGCAACCATTCGCCCGCTTCCAGACGTTGCGGTCTTGGCAGGCCTTTTCGATCACCCATCGCCCTATGTCGGCGATGAGTCCCGCCTGCTCGGCCAGAGGTACGAGGGTGGTCGGCGGCACCGCACCCTTGGATGGATGGGCCCACCGCAGCAAGGCCTCGACACCGGTGATCCGCCCGTCGCCCGCCGACACCACCGGCTGGTAGTCGACGTGCAGCTCGCCTCCCCGCACCGATGCGTCGCGCAGATCCCGCTCCAGGCTGGCCCGGTCCTGGGTCGCGTGGTACTCACGCAGATCAATGATCTGGTGGCGGTCACCGCCCTTGCGCTTGGCCTGGTACATGGCGGCGTCGGCATCGCGCAGGAGCTGTTCGGGCACGTCGGTGCCCGGGCCGTGGAAGGCGATGCCGACGGACGCGGTGACGCTCACCTCCTTGCCCGACACGGTGAACGGCCGGGCTAGGGCGGCCCCGATCCGGTTGGCGAGCGGCTCGACCTGTGACTGCTCGTCGAGGTCCTCACACAAGATGACGAACTCGTCCCCGGACAACCGGGCCAGGGTGTCGCCCGGCCTCACCAGTGCCGCCAGCCGCTCGGCCACCCCGACGAGCAGCTCGTCACCGACCTGGTGGCCGTGGACGTCGTTGACCTCCTTGAACCGGTCGAGGTCGGCGAACAGCAACGTCACCAACTTGCCCGACCGACGGGCCCGAAGAACGGCGTGGTCGAGCCGCTGAGCGAGCAGAACCCGGTTCGGTAGCCCGGTCAGAGCGTCGTGCAGGGCGCTCTCGCGGTAGCGGTCCGAGGAATCTCGCAAATCGGATCGGGCCTGGGCGTTGGAAAGGTAGGCAGCGGCGACATCGGCCAGCGTCTGGGCCGCCGCCATGGCTTGGGCGTCCAGTGGACCCGGTGCCTGGCGATACAGGTCGAGCGCGCCGAGCCGGATGTGTCCCTGGCGCAGCGGGAAGGTGAACACGGCGACGAGCCCGGCATCCAGCGCCCGTGGCGTGAACCTGGGGAACCGATCCTCCTCCACCAAGTTGGGCACGGCCACCGGCTCGCCCGTCTGGTAGGCGGCCAGGCACGGCCCCTCGCCCACCTCCGTCTGCAGCTCCTCGAAGCGCAGCGCCGATACATCCGACGCGGCGACGTAGCGAGGAGCGGAGTCGGCTGAGATGAGCGTCACGCCGGCCGCGTCGATGGGAAGCACGTCGACGATGCGCACCACCAGGTGATCGAGGATCGCCTGGATCGGGAAGTCCGTCACCATGGTGCGAGCGAACTCGCTCAACACTTCCGAAAGCTGTCGTTCCCGGTCCATGTCCCCTCTGTCGGAATGCTGTTATGCGGTTCCGCAAGGTCTGGGCGGGAAGGCGATCGAGGGAGCCAGGATACACCCCCAGATAGAACAAGAAACCGACGAAACGCCAGGACCACCAGTGCGATTCCGGCGTCGGATCAGCGGGGGTTCATCACGGTGTCAATCGGTTCATAGCAGGTGTGGAGAGCGGCGGACGGGTCTCAACTGCGTCGAGGTGAGCGCGCGACCGGGCGGCGTGGCTCCCGAGTAGAACGAGCCGACGATCCCGACCGGTGGAAGGCGCCGTCGCGCCGGCGCAGAACGGCGATGGCCGGGCCGCAACGCGTCAGGAGCGAGTCGAAGCGAGCACTCGATCGACGTCGTCTCCGAGACAGGCCGGGTCGTGACCTTTCCCGATATAGCCGACGGCTCCCAGCTCCTTGGCACGGGCTGCGACGTCCTCCGGTTCCAGGCCGGAGAGCACGACCACCTTCGCCGTCGGCGCCACGGCCAAGAGGAGTGGCAGGGTTTCGAGGCCACCGAGACCGGGCATGGCCAGGTCGAGGAGCACCACGTCCGGCTGAAAGTGGCGAGCGAGGGCAACGGCCTCGCGCCCATCGGCGGCTTCTCCGACGATGTCGAAGCCGCCATGGTCCTCCAGCATCAGACGGAACAGCATGCGCAAGTTGCGATCGTCGTCGACCAGCAACACGCGCCGGACGCCGCTCGGTCGGTCCCTCGGCGCCCTGGACGCTGCCGTCTTGGTGAACTCATCGCCGATCCACACGGCGGCATCGGTGCCCGACAGGGGTCGGCTCAAGTAGTAGCCCTGCGCCTGGTCGCACCCGATCGCTTGGAGATGGGCGAGCTGTGGGGGGGTTTCGACGCCCTCGGCGACGGTGGTCAGCCCGAAGGCGTGGGCCAGGTCGACAATGGACGCCACGATGGCCCGGTCTCGGCGGCCCGGGCCACCCTCGCCCAGGCCGCCGACGAAGGATCTGTCGATCTTCAGGATGTTGACGGGGAAGCGCTTGAGGTACGTGAGCGAGGAGTAACCGGTCCCGAAGTCGTCCACGCCGATGCGAACACCGAGCGCCTTCAGGACATGAAGCGCACGGGCGGCCGACTCGGCGTCGTCGAGCAGGACGCTCTCGGTGATCTCCAGGCAGAGGAGCGCAGCATCGAGTCCCGAGGCATCGAGCGCGTCGCGGATGATGATCGGAAGCTCGGGCGTGAGCAACTGACGGGCGGAGATGTTGACCGCGAGCGACAGCGGGGCGAGCTCTGGCCGCACGGTCTGCCACTCCGCCACCCGCCGACACGCCTCCCGCACGACGAAGGCTCCCAGCGGCACGATGAGGCCGGTCTCTTCGGCCACGGGGATGAACTCGTCGGGCAGGATCGTGCCGCGGTCGGGGTGTTCCCATCGCACGAGGGCCTCGACGCCGACGACCAAGCGGGACGTGAGGTCGACGATGGGCTGGTAGTGGACTTCGAGCTCGCCCCGCTCGATGGCGCCTCGGAGGGCACTCTCGGTCTCCATCCGAGCCGTCGCCCCCGCCCGCATGGCGTCGTCGAACATCACAAAGCGGTCACGGCCGGCTTCCTTGGCCCGGTACATGGCCGCGTCAGCATCACGCAGCAGGGACTCGGCGTCGTC
The DNA here is from genome assembly GCA_023264975.1 of Actinomycetes bacterium. Classification (GTDB taxonomy): domain Bacteria; phylum Actinomycetota; class Acidimicrobiia; order Acidimicrobiales; genus JAHFUS01. Next base: position 3,527 of record JAHFUS010000058.1, read on the forward strand.
GACCGGCCCAGCGGTGGCGATGCCGATGCTGACCGTGATGGCGACTTCTGTGCCGTCCAGATCCGTGGGCTCGGCAAGGGCCTGGGCCACTCGGCTGCCGAGGGCGAGCGGCCCGTCGCCGGGCCCGGCTCCCTCAGTCACAATCACGAACTCGTCTCCGCCGAAACGGGCCACGGTGTCGTCCGGCCTGACCGTGCCCAGTAGCCGGACTGCGATCCCCCGCAAGAGCTCGTCGCCCACCGAGTGGCCCCGACTGTCGTTGATGACCTTGAAGCGGTCAACGTCGAGGAACAGCACGGCGACAGTCGCCCCTGAACGTTGGGCACGGGCCAGGGCGAAGGAGAGCCGGTCCTTGAGCAGGCTGCGATTCGGCAGGCCCGTCAGTGCATCGTGCATGGCCTGGTGAGCCAGGGCTGCTTCGGTCGTCTTGCGGGCGGTCACATCCCGGATGGCGGCGGAGACCAGCGTGCCCTCCTCGGTCTCCAGCGGGCTCAGGCTGATGTCGACCGGGAACTCGGTCCCGTCCTTGCGGCAGGCGGCCAGCTCCAATCCCGCCCCCATGGGCCGGGCCAACGGATCCCCGAAGTAGGACTGGCGCACGCCGGGGTGGCCGGCGCGGAACCGTTCGGGCATGAGCATCTCCAGGCGTTGGCCGACCAGTTCGGCGCGCCCGTAGCCGAATAGGGCCTCGGTCTGGCGATTGACCAGGCGAATGACACCGTCGGCGTCGACCACCACGATGGCGTCCGGCGCCGCCTCCAGGAGGCCTTCGAACTTGGCCTCGGCCCGCTTGCGGGCGGTGATGTCCAGGGCCGTCCCGTGCATGCGCGCCGCAGCGCCAGCTTCGTCGGCAACGACCTGACCCAAGCCATGAAGCCACCGAATATCGCCATCGGGCAGGACGATCCGATGCTCGAAGTCGAAAGGTTGCAGTGTGGCGTAGGCGGTCGTCGCCGCGGCCTCGACCAAGGCCCGATCGTCGGGGTGGACCCGGGACAGGTAACCGTCGAACGTGGCCTCGAAGCCCTCCTGCTCGATGCCGTAGAGCTGGTAAAGCTCGTCGGACCAGCGCACGATGTTGGAGGCGATGTCCCATTCCCAACTCCCGAGTCGGGCCACTCGCTGCGCCAGCGCCAACGCCTCTCGATCCCGGGTGAGCTCATCGACCAGCCTGTGCCGCTCGGAGATGTCGTGCAGGAAGGCGTTGAAGCTCCACGTGCCGTCCTCCTGCGTCGCCCAGATGGAAAGCTCGACGGGGAAGCGCCGTCCGTCCCGGTGCAGGGCGACGACCTCGATGCGCTGGTTGAGCAGCGGCCCGACCCCGGCGGCGAGGAACCGTCGCACGCCCTGTCTGTGTGCCTCGCGCAATTCGGGCGGCATGATTGTATCGGCCAGGCACCGGCCCACCACCTCGGCCTTCTCCCAACCGAAGACCTCCCGGGCCTGGGCGTTCCAGTCCGTGATCAAGCCCTCGTCGTCGATCGAGATGAAGGCGTCGGTGGCCGCGTCGAGGATGGCACGGGTGCGCGATTCGGCTGTGAGCAGCTTCTGCTCTGCCTCCCATCTCGGCGTCACGTCTCGGGTGACCTTGGCAAAGCCGACCACGACGCCCTGCTCATCGTGGATGGCGCTGATCGCAACGTCCGCCCAGAACCGGCTCCCGTCCTTGCGGACCCGCCACCCCTCGTCCTCGTAGTGGCCGGCCGTAGCGCTGGTGGCCAGTTCTTGGTCGGGCCTGCCGGCGGCGAAGTCGTCGCCGGTGAAGAAGCAGCTGAAGTGCCGGCCGACGATCTCGTCGGCCCCGTAGCCGGTGACCAGTTCGGCGCCGGCGCTCCAGCTGGTCACCCGTCCGTCGGCGTCGAGCATGAGGATCGCGAAGTCGCGCATGCTGTCGACGATCAGGCGCAGCGTGCGGTAGGCGTCCTGCAACGGCTCGGACGACGACACGAGGTCCCGTGCCCCGACGCGGGTTTTGTCCTTGGGGGAGGGGGTGTCCATGGCCGCCGTCATCCGAGCGGGGAGGACGAGGTCTGGAACGGCGCCACGTCGTCCGCTTCCCGATCGTTCGCGCTCCAGTTGTGTCGCACACTGCCCCCATCGGCCGGAACAGCCGTCGTCTGAGAACCCAACCCGAATCCGTCTCATCGAGCCGAGACGGGTGGCACCCCAGTCCGCTGCCCATCTGGAGCCTCACCTTCTTGCCGGTCAGCTCGCGGCGATGTCACGGGCGTCGGGGAGGGCCAGCTGGTCGAGCTTGGTGGTGACGAGCGTTTTGCCGGCCGGGAAGGCCGACACGGCGGCACGGGCGATATGGGGCGGACGACCGCTGGACAATCGAGCAGGTCACAACACCGGGCGGTTCTCAACGAACGCTCGTTCGGGACCTACACGATCTCGAACCCAGTCCCTCTCGTTGTTGCCGCAGAAACAGAAGCGGAGTTGCCTTCGGCCGGCCCGACCGGGGGTGGGTTCACCACCTCCGACGCCGAGCACACCTTCGAAGGCCTGGTGCGGTTCTTCGAGGCGCCGGTGGCGTGCCCCGGGTGGCCCGCACCGACCGCGATGGGTGCCCGCGGTCGCTCCCAGGGCAAGCGCTTCCGACTCCATCCCGCCGCCGTCGACTTCGCCCGCCACCACGGCACCGAGATCAAGGCCTGCCAGGCCGGCGATGCCAGCGCAAGGGCATGACCGAGCGCCCGTGGCCGGCGCTGAAGCACCAGGTGCCGGCGCTCGGCGGGGTGACGAAGCTGTTCCACTCGATCAAGTGAAGCCCTCGGAAGCTTCGCAACCGGTCCGTGGACACGGACTCGACGAGATTTGGGTTGCAAAATGGTTGCAGTCGCAGCCCTGACCCACCCCGATGGCGACAAGCGGGGCGCCAACCGGCCACGAAACCCCTGGTCACAGCGTTTGTGCGGGCGAGAGGACTCGAACCTCCATGCCTTGCGGCACCGGGACCTAAACCCGGCGCGTCTGCCAATTGCGCCACGCCCGCCGGCTACGCACGACGACCCGGCCAGGGTACCGGCCGCGGCCAGCGGTGGGGAAACCGGCGGGAGAGAGCCATCGGCCTTCCTGTTCCTGGGCTCCACACTTCAGGTGGTGGACGGCGCTGCCGACACTCAAGAGGCAACAACCGACGAAACGGCAACCCCGGGGAAACCCGGGCGACGCAAAGCCCAAGGGCCTTCTGCGAGCACTTCGCATGGCAGCCGGGTTACCGAACCGGGGGGCTTTGCGCGCCTCCCTTCAAAGGGAGGACCGCTGTGGGCAGGATCGCCAAGGGCATGGTCGCCGTCGCCGTCATGTTCTCCGGGCTCGTGCTGGCTGGTCCTTCGCAGGCGGGGCCGGCCGACGAGCAGCTCTTCGTCACCAAGCTCAACGACCTCCGGTCGTCGAAAGGCCTGCCCCGCCTCAGCGTCGATCCCCGCCTCACCGACATCGCCCGCGGGTGGTCCGGTTCGATGGCCGCCGTCAACGTGATGTCCCACAACCCGCTGCTGTCCTCACAGGCGCCGTCGGACTGGCTCAAGCTGGGTGAGAACGTGGGCTACGGCCCGAGCGTCGCCACCCTCCACGACGCCCTGGTGAACAGCCCGCCCCACTACGCCAACATGGTGGACCCGAAGTTCAACGCCGTGGGCATCGGCGTCGTCGCTTCCGGCTCCACCCTGTGGGTCACCCAGGCCTTCATGCAGTCCAACAACGTCGTGGTGGCCGCCGCCTCGGTGCCCGTCTCCGGGACCGACTGGTACCGCCTGGCCGGCGCGGGCGGCGAGACCCACTCCTTCGGTGCCGTCGCCGGGCTCGTCGGCGTCGGCCCCCGGTCGCCCATCGTGTCCATCGCCTCCAAGGCGGGTGGTTCGGGAACCTGGATGGCGGCGGCCGACGGGTTGGTGTATGTCCAGGGCGACGCCGGGAACTTCGGCTCCATGTCGGGCAAGGGCCTGGCCCAGCCCATTGTCGGCATGGCAGCCACGCCGTCCGGCGGCGGCTATTGGCTGGTCGCCCGCGACGGGGGCATCTTCGCCTTCGGCGACGCCAAGTTCTATGGCTCCACCGGCGACATCAAGCTCAACCAGCCCATCGTCGGCATGACGTCGAGCCCCACCGGGAACGGCTACCGGTTCGTCGCCGCCGACGGCGGGATCTTCGCCTTCGGTGATGCCAACTTCTTCGGCTCGACGGGCGCCATAAAGCTCAACCAGCCGGTTGTCGGCATGGCGTCCAGCAAGGCGGGCAAGGGCTATTGGCTGGTCGCCCGGGACGGTGGCATCTTCGCCTTCGGCGACGCCAAGTTCTACGGCTCCACCGGCGCCATCAAGCTCAACCAGCCCATCGTGGGCATGGCCCGCTCGTCCTCCGGCGCCGGCTACCGCTTCGTGGCGGCCGACGGCGGCATCTTCTCCTTCGGCGACGCTCCCTTCCTCGGCTCGGTCGGCGGTCTGCCGATCGCGTCCGCCGTCACCGCGATGGTCGCCGCCGCCTGATCGACCACCCGCCAGTGTCCCCCGGACAGGGCGGTGATCCGGACGGGCACGGGCCGGAGCGCCGCCCTCATGGGTTCTACGAGGCGGTGGCGCTCGACTCGGGTGCCTCGGGCGCGGTGCCGAACTGGCTGCGGTGGAGCACGCCGTAGAGACCCGGCACGCCGACCAACTCCTCGTGGGTGCCCCGCTGGACCACTGCCCCGCCGTCGAGCACGAGGATCTGGTCGGCCGCCCGGACGGTGGAAAGGCGGTGGGCGATCACCACCGACGTGCGGCCCTCTAGGGCGGCGGCCAGGGCCTGCTGGACCAGCCCCTCGGTCTCCGAGTCGAGATGGGCGGTTGCCTCGTCGAGGATCACGATGGCCGGGTTCTTCAACAGCACCCGGGCAATCGCGAGCCGCTGCTTCTCGCCGCCCGACATCCGGTAGCCGCGCTCGCCCACGATGGTCTCGTACCCGTCCGGCAGGCCGGCGATGAGATCGTGGATGCGAGCGGCTTGGCAGGCGTCGATCAGCTCGGCGTCGGTGGCCCGTGGGCGGGCGTAGCGGAGGTTGGCGGCGATCGAGTCGTGGAACAGGTGGACGTCCTGGGCCACCACACCCGTGGCGGCGGCCAGGCCGTCCAGGGTGACCTCGCGGACGTCGTGGCCGTCCACCCGCACCGCGCCCGTGGTGACGTCGTAGAGCCGCACCAGCAGGCCGGCGAGGGTGGTCTTGCCCGCGCCGGTCGGCCCGACCAGGGCTGTCATGGTGCCCGGACCGGCCGTGAAGGACACGCCCCGCAGGATCCAGTCGGACGGGCCGTCGGACAGCCGGGCCGCGCCCTCTGCCTCGAGCGAGGGGATCGACATGGAGGCCGCCGCCGGGTAGCGGAACCACACGTCGTCGGCTTCCACGCGCCCGGCCGGATCACCGAGGGCGAGCGCGCCCGGTTGCTCGGCGACCGCGTGCGGCGCGTCGAGCACCTCGAAGCAACGCTCGAACGAGACCAGGGCGGTCAGCAGGTCCACCCGGGCGTTCGACAGGTCGGTGAGGGGGGAGTACAGCCGGGCCACGTATGCGGCGAGGGCGGTCAGTCCGCCGATCTGAAGCGACCCGTCTATCACCGCCCGGCTCCCCACCCAGTACACACCGGCCGTCCCCACTGCGCCGGTGACGGCCAGGATGGCGAAGTACACACGCGACGTCAGCGCCTGGCGCACGGCGTTGTCCCGCACGGCGCCGGCCCGCGCCGCGAACTGGGCCAGCTCGGTCTCCCGGCGCCCGAAGAGCTTCACCAGCTGGGCGCCGGCCACGTTGAAGCGCTCGGCCATGGTGGCGCCCATGTCGCTGTTCAGCTGCATGCGGCCCCGGGACAGCGCCACGAGCCGGCCGCTCAGCACCCTGTCCACGCCGATCACCACGGGAAGGATGCACAGGGCGTAGAGGGTCACCTGCCAGTTGAGGGTGACCATGGCGACGAGCGTGGCCGCCACCAGCAGCACGTTGGACATGACGGTGGCCACGGTGGTCACCGTGCCCTCGGCGCCCACCACATCGCTGGTGAGACGGCTGACGATGGCGCCGGTCTGGGCGCGGGTGAAGAAGCCGACGGGCATGCGCTGGACGTGGTCGAAAAGGGCCAGGCGCATGTCGAGGATGAGTCCCTGGCCGATGCGGGCGGACAGCCAGCGGTTCACCAGCCGGAGGGAGGTCTCGGCCAGGGCCAGGCCGACAGCTGTGGCCACGAGCACGTTCACCATGCCCAGGTCCCGGCGGGGGATGGCGGAGTCGATCAGCCGCTTGACCACCAGCGGCGGGAGCACGGCCACGAACGACAGGACGACGATGGTGCAGAGGTAGCCGGCGAGGGCGAGCCGGTACTTTCGGGCGAACCCCCATGCCCGACGCAGCGTGGTCCGGCTGATCCGTGCGTTGGCCAGCTCATCCGCGTCGATGCGGGCCGCCCGGTGGCGCCCGCCGCCGCCCGGGCGCTCGCGCATCACCCGGCGGGGGTGGCCCGGCCCCGGCCGGGCGGCGGCGCGGCAGGAGCGGGATGCACGTTCCTACGTTTGCACGAAGGGACTCCGCCACGCGCCCGCCGAGGCCGCCAGAGGCCGTGGACGGCGTTGCCGGTCAACGGGCGGGCGGGCGTGTGCCGTGCGCCGAAGCTGCGTGCTGCGGGTAGCCTCGGGCCCATGACCGCCCCGTTCCCCGCCGCCGTCGCCCAGCAGTACGCGGACCGCTCCAGCGACATCTACCAGCGCCTGTTGAAGGAACGCATCGTCTTCCTCGGCACCCAGGTCGACGACCAGTCCGCCAACCTCCTGTGCGCCCAGCTCCTGCTGCTGGCGGCCGAAGACGGCGAAGCCGACATCAACGTCTACATCAACTCCCCGGGCGGCTCGGTCACCGCCGGCCTCGCCATCTACGACACCATGCAGTACGTCCCGAACGACGTCTCCACGGTGTGCATGGGCCTGGCTGCGTCGATGGGCCAGTTCCTGTTGTGCTCCGGCACGCCGGGCAAGCGCTACGCCCTGCCCCACTCGCGGATCCTGATGCACCAGCCGTCCGGGTCCATGCAGGGCCAGGCGGCCGACATCGCCATCCAGGCCGAGCAGATCATCTACCTGAAGCGCATGATGGCCGAGCGCATCGCCCACCACACGGGCCAGCCGGTGGAGCGAATCGAGGCCGACTCCGACCGCGACCGCTGGTTCACCGCCCAGGAGGCGCTGGATTACGGCTTCATCGACCGGGTCATCGAGAAGGCCAGCCAGGCGCCGGCTCTGACCCCCTGACCGCACGGGCCCCTGCCCTGCGCGGCCGGGCACCATCATGGGGCCATGCGCTTCGTGAACGCGGACGGCCGGGCCGGCCTCTTGGTGGACGGGTTGGTCCACGACCTCAACAGGATCAGTGGCGGTCGCGTCCCGGCGGCGCCCATGGACGTGGTGCTGGACCACTGGGAAGAGGCCCTCGACCTCCATGCGGCCGGCGCGTTCGACGGCGGGAAGCCGGTGGACGCGGTCCGGCTGGGCCCGCCCGTGCCGAGCCCCCGGTCCGTCTACGCCGTCGGCGTCAATTACCGCAAGCATGCGGCAGAGACGGGAGCGGCGATCGGGGCCATCCCACCGGTCTTCACCAAGTTCCCCTCGTCCATCAGCGGCCCCTTCGACCCGATCGTCCTCCCGAACGGTGAGGGCACCACGGACTGGGAGGCGGAGCTGGCGTTCGTGGTGGGCGACGGAGGTCGCCACATCCCCGCCGCCCAGGCACTGGACGCGGTGCGCGGCTTCATGGTGGCCCAGGACGTGTCCGAGCGCTTCGTCCAGAGCGCGGCCGGCCGCCAGTTCTCGTTGGGGAAGAGCTTCGACTCGTTCTGCCCCATCGGCCCGGCCATCGTCACCGTCGACGAGCTCGACGACCCGCTCGCGCTGCGTATCCGGTGCCTGGTGAACGACGAGGTGATGCAGGACGAGTCGACGGCCGACATGATCATCGACGTCCCCCATTTGGTGGAGTTGCTGTCGTCGGTGATGACCCTCACCGCGGGCGACGTGTGCCTCACCGGCACGCCGGCGGGCGTCGGCATGGCCCGCTCCCCCCAGCAGTACCTTCGACCGGGCGACGTGGTGAGCACCGAGATCACCGGGGTAGGTGCGATGCGGAATCCCTGCGTGGCCGAGGTCGAGCGCCGGCCGTCACGTCCCGAACGGGGCCGGCGCCGCCGGTCGCGGCAGTAGCGTCCGCCAATGACCGACGTCATCGACCACCGGCGGCTGCTGGAAGAGATCGACGCCGAGGTCCGCCGGCGCCGTGAGTCCGGCGACCTGCCGGCCGACTTCGAGCGGGAGCTCGACCTGGCCTTCGCCCGCTTCGCACCGGTCCACGCCATTGGCGACGACTTCGACCAGGTCGTGGAGCGGGCCGAGCAGTCCGCCTTCGTCGACGTGCTGGCGCCCACCCAGTCGGCCCAGCCGCTCGTCGGCCATGTGAAACGGATCATCCGCAAGGCGATCATCTGGGAGGTCCGATACGTCGCCCAGCAGGTGGGCGGGTTCTCGGTCGCCATCACCCGGGCCGTGCGCCTGCTCGGCCGCCGGGTCGATGCCCTGGAGGAGGTGGCTCCGCCGCCCGCCCGCCTCCGGGCCGCCGGTGCCACAACGGCCTCGCTCGACGCCGGCCGGTGGGGCCCCACCGTCGTGGCCGCCCTGGAGGGTGTCACGGGTCGCGTGCTGCACACCGAGTGCGGCGACGGGGCGCTCGTCGCCCTGCTGGCCGGCGCCGGGTTCGACGCCTACGGAGCCGACCCCGTGGAGCAGGCGGCGCCGGCCGGCGTGGAGGTGCGCACCGACGAGGCCCTCGACCACCTGAACGCCCTGCCCGACGGCGCCCTCGGCGCGCTGGTGCTGAGCGGGTGTGTGGAACGCCTCCCCGCCGGGGCACTGACCCGGATGGCGGTGGTGGCCGGCGCCAAGGTCGCAGAGGGTGGCGTCGTGGTGGTGCTCAGCGCCGATCCCCGCGGATGGGAGCGAGGCCGCTCGCCGGTCGACGCCGACCTGGCCTCGGGCCGCCCCCTGCGGGCCGAGACGTGGGCCCACCTGCTCGACGCCCAGCAGTTCCGCTCGGAGGTGGCGGCCGAGTTCGCCGTCCCCGACGGCGAGACCCTGCAGGCGGTGCCCGGCGCCGACCCCGTGCTGGCGGCCAACTTCGCCCTCCTGAACCAGCTGCTGTTCCCGCCGGCGTCGTATGCCGTGGTGGCGTCCCGGCGCTGACGGTTCCGCACCACCGACCATGAGCGCGATCCACCAGTTCCTGCCGACGTTCGCGGCCCGCGACGCCATAGGCAACCACGCCCTGCACGTCCGGCAGGTCCTGCGGGGAATGGGCCTCGAGTCCGAGATCTACGCCGAGGGCATACCCCGCCCGGGCCGGCGCGATGCCCATCCGTACAGGTCGTTCGGCCGCAAGCCGGCGCCGGGGCGGACGTGGCTGTTGTACCAGCTGTCCACCGGCAGCGCGGTGGCCGATTTCGTCCGGGCCCGGCCCGAGCCCAAGCTGGTGAACTACCACAACATCACCACCGCCTCGCTGTTCGCCCCGTGGGAGCCGCACGTGGCGGTGGAGTGCAGGGAGGGTCGCCGCCAGCTCCGGGAAATGGCCGGCGAGGTGGAACTGGGCGTCGCCGTCTCGGTCTTCAACGAAGCGGAGCTGCGGGAGGCGGGCTACCGGGACACCGCTGTCGCGCCGGTGCTCGTCGACCTCGACGGCGCCGACGTCGACGCCGATCCCGAGGTGTCGGCCCGCCTCGAGCGGGGCAAGCGGGCCGGAGGGACCGACTGGTTGTTCGTGAGCCGGGTGGCGCCCCACAAGTGCCAGCACGACGTGGTGCGGGCACTGGCCGCCCACCGCCGGCTGTACGACCCCCACGCCCGGCTGCACCTCGTGGGCGCCGCCGGGTCGGGGGCATATGTTTCCATGCTGGAGCGCTATGTCGCCGCCCTCGGACTGGGCGGCGCCGTCACCCTCACCGGCTCCGTCTCCGCCGCCGCGCTGAAGTCGTACTACCGCGCGGCCGACGTGTTCGTCTGCCTGTCCGAGCACGAGGGATTCTGCGTGCCTGTCGTCGAGGCCATGCGCCTGTCGGTGCCGGTGGTGGCGTTCGCGTCCACCGCCCTGCCCGAGACGGTGGCCGGCGCCGGCGTGCTGCTCGAGGCCAAGGACCCGTTGACGGTGGCCGCAGCCGTCGCCCGGGTGTCCACTGACGATCCCTTGCGGGCGCAGCTGGTGGCGGCCGGATTGCGCCGGGCGGCCGACTTCTCGCTGGAGCGTTCCACCCGCCGGTTCACCGAGGTGATCGCCAGGTTCCTGGCCGACCAGGGGGCACCGTGACCGGCACCCGCCCCCTCCGGGCGCCGTTCTCGTCGGCGAACCGGCGCGGACTTCACGACGTTCCGCCGACCATGACCGGACGACGGCCGTGAGGGCACTCCACCAGTTCGTCCCCACCTTCGAGCCGGGGGCGGTGGGCGGGCACATGTTGGAGCTGCAGCGGCTGGCCCGGGAGACGCTCGGTGTGGAGGCGGAGCTGTTCGCCGAGTTCGTGCACCCGGCACGGGAGGGGCAGGCCCGCAGGCACACCGACTACGGACGGCGGGTGCCGGCCAAGCCGGGCGACGTGCTCGTGTACCACGTGGCCATCGGCTCGGTGGTGGCCGACTTCGTGCGCCGGCGCCCCGAGCAGTTGGTGATCGACCACCACAACATCACGCCGCCCGAGCTCTACGAGCGCTGGGAGCCGGACGCCGCCTACGGCTGCTCGTGGGGCCGGGCCCAGCTGCCCGAGCTGGCCGCCCGCACCAGCCTGGGCGTGGCCGACTCCACCTACAACGAGGACGAACTGCGCCGGGCGGGGTACGCCGCCACCGCCACCGCCCCCATCCTGCTCGACCCCGCCGTGTTCGACAGCGGCGACGCCGGCGTCGACGCCGGTGCGCTGGCCCGCCTCCAGGAGGGCAAGACGGGCGCCGACTGGCTGTTCGTGGGCCGGGTGTCGCCCAACAAGTGCCAGCACGACGTGATCAAGGCCTTCGCCGCCTTTCGCCGGATGTACGACCCGGCCGCCCGCCTGCACATCGTGGGCGGCTCCTCGTCTCCCGCCTACTGGGCGGCGCTGGAGGGCTACGTCGGCGCGCTCGGCCTCGGCGGCTCGGTGCGCCTTACCGGAGCGGTGAGCTCGGGCGAACTGCTGGCCCACTACCGGGTGGCCGACGCCTTCGTGTGCCTGTCCGAGCACGAGGGCTTCTGTATCCCGCTCCTCGAAGCGATGAACAACCGGGTGCCGATCGTGGCCTTTGCCTCCAGCGCGGTGCCGGGCACGCTGGGCGACGCCGGGGTGCTGCTGGGGTCGAAGCGGCCGGCCACGGTAGCGGCGGCCGTGCACCGCGTGCTGTCGGACGAAGGGCTACGAAGCGCCCTGGTGACCGCCGGCACCGCTCGGCTCGCCACGTTCACCCTTCCGCGGGTCCGGGCACGGTGGCTGGAGGTGCTCCGGGGCCTCGACGGCACATGAAGGTCGCCTACGTGGTTCCCCGCTACGGCACCGAGGTGCTGGGCGGCGCCGAGTACGGCGCCCGCATGCTGGCCGAGCGACTCGTGTCGATGCTCGGCTGGGACGTCGAGGTCCTCACCACCTGCGCCCTCGACGCCCGCACGTGGGCCGAGGGGTACCCGGCGGGGGAGGTCGACCTCAACGGTGTGCTGGTGCGACGCTTCCGGTCGGCGGCCGGTCGCGACCCCGGCTTCGAGGCTTTCTCGGACAGCGTGCTGCGCTCGCCCGAGTCGGCCTCGCCGGCGGACGGGCAGCGCTGGATCGATCTCCAGGGCCCGGTGAACCCCGAGGTCATCGCCGCCGCTGTCGAGGGCGACGCCGACCTCGTCGTGTTCTACCCGTACCTGTACCACCCGACCGTGCGGGGCATGCCGGCGGTGGGGCGGCGGTCGGTGCTGCACCCGGCCGCCCACGACGAACCGCCCCTGCGCCTCCCGCTGTTCCGCGACGTGTTCGCCGCCGCCGGCGGCCTGGTGTTCCAGACCCACGGCGAGCGCCGCCTGGCCGAGCACCTGTTCCCGGTGGCGACCACGCCCCAGATCGTGATGGGCCTCGGCGTGGAGCCCGCAGCCGGCGACGCCGCCGCTGCCCGCGGCGTGACAGGGCTCGGTGAGGGCGACCCGTTCCTCCTGTGCCTCGGCCGGGTGGACGACGGCAAGGGCACCGGCCTCCTGGCCCGGTTCTTCGCTGCCTACAAGGACCGCCATCCGGGCCCGCTCAAGCTGATTCTCGCCGGTCCCGTGGCCGACCGCCCACCGCAGCATCGCGACGTCGTCGTCACCGGCCCGGTGGACGAGGCGGTCAAGTGGGGCCTGCTCCGCGAGGCGCAGGCCTTCGTGTCCCCGTCGCCGTTCGAGGCCTTCTCCATCGTCCTCATCGAGGCGTGGACGGCGGGCGTCCCGGTGCTCGTCAACGCCGCCTGCCTGGCCACCACCGAGCACGTCCGCCGCTCCGCCGGCGGGCTGGTCTTCGGCGGCTACGCCCAGTTCGAAGTGGCCGTCGAGCGCCTCACCGGCGACGCCGCCCTCCGTTCCGGCCTGGCCAGGCGGGGCGGCGCCTACGTCGGGCGCAACTTCACCTGGCCCGTAATCATCGACCGCTACCGGGGCTTCCTGGAACGAGCCGCCGCCCGAGCCGCCGGCTGACCGCCTGGCGCCGGCACCAGGGCCCGGAAACCGGACCCTGGTGCCGGCGCAACCGGCGGGCGCCGGCTCGCTGGTCAGGCGGCCTTGGGGACGGCCACGCCGACGATGGCCTGGTTGAGCCTGACGGCGCCGGTGGAGCCGAGGAAGTTGACGCCGAACGAGAAGATCCCGCCGTCGTTGGCGACCAGCCAGTAGCCGGAGCCGCTCGGGTTGCGGGCCATGCTCACGATGGGCTGGTTCAGCTTGATGGCGCCGGTGGAGCCCCTGAAGACGGCGTCGCCGAAGGCGAAGATGCCGCCGTCGCTGGCGACCAGCCAGTAGCCGCTGCCGGTTGGTGTGGAGGCCATGCCCACGATGGGCTGGGCCAGCCTGATGGCGCCGGTCGAGCCCCGGAACACGGCGTCGCCGAAGGCGAAGATGCCACCGTCCGCCGCCACCAGGAAGTACCCGTTGCCGGACGGCGTGGTGCTCATGCCCCGGATGGGCTGGGCCAGCCTGATGGCGCCGGTCGAGCCCCGGAACACGGCGTCGCCGAAGGCGAAGATGCCACCGTCCGCCGCCACCAGGAAGTACCCGTTGCCGGATGGTGTCCGGACCATGCCCACGATGGGCTGGGCCAGGGTGATCGCCCCGGTCGATCCTCGGAACACGGCGTCGCCGAAGGCGAAGATCCCGCCGTCGCGCGCAACGAGCCAGTACCCGTTGCCCGAGGGTGTTGCGGCCATCCCCACGATCGGCTGGTTCAGCTTGATCGCCCCGGTCGAGCCGAAGAACTTGGCATCGCAGAAGCCGAAGATCCCGCCGTCGCTGGCCACCAGCCAGTAGCCGCCCGGCCCGGCCGCGCCGCAGGTGTTCACCGGTGTCTGGGTCAGCGGTGTGGGTATCCACGAGCCGGTGCGCCGCTCGTCCTTGTGGAACATGTGCCAGCCGAGGACGCCCAGCTTGGCGTTGTCGGCGGCCGGGATCTCCCACCTGTAGGCGACGCCGGCGCCGCTCGGGCGGGTGCCCACGGCGATGATGTCGACCTGCCCGTTGAGGTCGATGTCCGTGACGGTGGGGGAGTTCTGGAACGCGGTCGTTCCCTGGGCCAGGCCGAACAGGAGCCGGCCCGTCCTGCCGTCATAGGCGAACAGACCGCCGCCCGTCGGCACCAGCAGGTCCTGGCCACCGTCGCTGTTGAAGTCCGCCGTGGTGATCTGACCGAGCACCACGCCACCTCCCGAGGCGCGGGGGAAGCCCGCGAGATCGGACCCGTTGGTGCCACGCAGGGCGAAGACCGTGCCGGGGACCTGGCCCTCGAAGGTGCCGATGCCCACGTCGAGTACGCCGTCGCCGTCGAAGTCGGCCAGGGTGGGCGAGGCGAGGGTGTAGCCGCCCGTGTCCCGTACCCACTTCAGGGTGCCGTTGAGATTGAGGGCGTACACCTTGGTGGCGTCGCTCGCCCCCCCGTTGCGCACCCAGAAGTCGCCGGTCCCGAACACGATCTCCGCCCTGCCGTCGCCGTCGATGTCGCCGATGCTGGGTGAGGACCGCACGATCTCGTTGATCCGGAACTCCCAGATGGTGTTGCCCCCGCCGCCGATGGCCCGTACCAGGCCGCCCCGGTGGTCGATCGGTGCGCCGGGCGTGGAGTCGCCGCCCACCACGACGTCGGTCTGGCCGTCGCCGTTCACGTCCGTCAGCGCCGGGGAGGAGAACACTGTGTCGTCGGTGTAGTACGGCCAGCCCGGGTTGATGGCCCCCGACTGGGAGACCGAGGGCATGGTGAGGCCGAGCATGCCCACCGTCGCGTCGGCCACGCCGTCGCGGTTGATGTCACCGATGGCCGGCGTGGAGTGGACGGCCTGGCTGGCGCAGTCCTTGTCGCTGCCCTGGTAGCGGAACCGCTGGGTGCCGTCGTGGTCGAAGGAGTAGAGGGCGCCGCCGGAACATGCGCCGTGGCTGCCGACGCCGCTACCGATGAACACTTCGGGCAGCCTGTCCCCGTCGGTGTCGGCGGCGGCCGGCGAGGAGTTGATGGCGTGGCTCGTCTGGCGTGGCCATCCCGCCGCCGGCGAGCCGTCGTTGCCGTGGAGGGCGTACACCTTGCCGTCGTGGGCACCGAAGGTCACATCGGGGCCGCCGCCGTCGAGGTCCATGACGAGGGGTGACGACTCGCGCACCGCCGCCGGGATGTCCACCGCCCACTTCTGGGCCGGGAGGGCGCCCGCCGGCGAGGCGCCGGCCACGAGACCGGCAGCCGCCACGAGGGGGGCCAGCAGGAGGGGGATGAGGCGCTTGGGGGAGTGGGCGTGTCGCATGTGCTCCTCGAGGTTCGATTGCGTGCGGCGGGAAAGAGCGGCTCGGGCCCGGTGCCGATGCCCTGGTATGTCATTCGTCACCCGGGGCGTCTGGTTGAATTGTTCGCGAGCTTGCCACCGACCCCGCGGTGGCGCTGGTTCAGATCTCCCGGCGGTGATTGCCCGTGAGAATTCGTCTCCTCGTCGCAGTGCTCGTGGGTGCCGTCGCGTCGATCGTGCCGGTCCCGATGGCCTGGAGCGCCCCCGCGACCCGGTTGTCGGTGATCGACGGCGCCGGCGCGGCCGGCGGTGAGGCGATCGACTTCGCCGCGACCCATCTGGGGCTGCGATGGTCGGGCAGCGACGACTCCCGCGTGCAGGTGCGATGGCAGGTCGACGGGGAATGGGGCGAATGGGACGACGCTCCCGTGGCCCATGATCTGGACGACGACGCCAATGGGCTCGTCTACAGCGGCCTTCTCCGGGTACCGGGGGCGGAACGGGTGCAGACCAGGGTGGTGGACGGCGGCGCCCGCCGGGTCCAGGTGGCGGCTATCGACACCGAGCATGGCCCCCGCCACCTGGTGCGGGCCACCCCCTTGACAGCCGCAGCTGCGCCCGGCGACCCCGAGGGTGCACCGCCACAGCCGGCTGTGGTCACGCGGGCCCAGTGGGGGGCGGACGAGAGCCTGCGCAAGGGCACGCCGCTGTACGCGCCGGTCACCAAGCTGATCGTCCACCACACCGTGACCGACAACGCCGACCTCGACCCGGCCGCCACCATTCGGGCGATCTACGCGTTTCACACCCGGGTGCGGGGTTGGGACGACATCGGCTACAACTTCCTGGTCGACGCCCAGGGCCGGGTGTACGAAGGGCGCTGGGCCCGGTCCTACGCCCCCGGCGAGGTGCCGACCGGTGAGGACCTGGAGCGCCGCGGCGTGGTGGGCGCCCACGCCGAGGGCACCAATACGGGGTCGGCCGGCATCGCCCTTCTGGGTGACTTCACCGCCACGCTCCCCACGGGCGCGGCCATGGCCGGCCTCGAGTCGTGGCTGGCGTGGAAGGCGGCCCGGAACGAGATCGACCCGACGGGAGCGACGCCGTTCAAACCGGCTGACGGCGGGGCAACGCGGACGTTCCCCAACATATCGGGCCACCGCGACGTTCGGCCCACGGACTGCCCGGGCGACCAGCTCTACGCGCAGCTGCCGGCGCTGCGCCAGCGGGTGGCCGACACCGGCGCGTCGGTACGCGTCGCCCGCGGCTACTGGATAGCGGGCGCCGCGGGCGCCGTCCACGCCATCGGGGCGGCCCCGTTCCTGGGCGACGCCCAGGCTGCGCGGCTCACGTCGCCCATCCGGGGCATGGCCCCGACGCCGACCCAGAAGGGCTACTGGCTTCTCGGCGGCGACGGCGGCATCTTCGCCTTCGGCGACGCCGCCTTCTGGGGCTCGACCGGCGCCATCAAGCTCAACAAGCCGGTGGTGGGGATGTCGTCCACGCCCACCGGCAGGGGGTACTGGCTGGTCGCCTCAGACGGCGGCATCTTCGCCTTCGGCGACGCCGCCTTCTGGGGTTCGACCGGCGCCATCAAGCTCAACAAGCCGGTGGTGGGGATGGCGCCCACGCCCACCGGCAGGGGGTACTGGCTGGTCGCCTCCGACGGCGGCATCTTCGCCTTCGGCGACGCCCGCTTCGCAGGCTCGACGGGCGCCATCTCCCTCAACTCGCCCATCGCCGGCATGGAGCCGGCCGACGACGGTGACGGGTACTGGCTGGTGGCGCGCGACGGTGGCGTGTTCGCCTTCGACGTGCTCTTCGACGGGAGCATCCCCGGGCTGAAGCTGGCGTCCTACGCCGGCAGCGCCGCCCTGCGGGCCACGCCGGCCGGCCTCGGCTACTACGTGGTCGGCGCCGACGGCGGCGTTTTCGCCTTCGGGCAGGCCACCTTCTTCGGTTCCAAGCCGGGGCTGTCCGGTGCGTCGGCGGCCGTCGACATGGCCGTGTACGACGTGCCGGTCGCGCTCGGCTGACCCGAACCGCCGAGTAAGTTGCACGGCATGCGCACGCTGGTCCCGGTCCTACAAACGCGCCACCGCGCCCTCGCCGCCCTCCTCGCCGCCGCCTTGGTCGCCTCGCTGGTCGCGCCGGCGGCGCCGGCCGCCGCCTACCCCGCCGCCAACGTGGAGCTGCGGGGCCACGGCTTCGGCCATGGCCGGGGGATGGGGCAGTACGGGTCGCTCGGGCTCGCCCTGGCCGGGTCCACGTACTCCCAGATCCTCGACTTCTACTACGGCGGCACCACCGCCGGCTCCATCGGCGACGCGCCGATGACGGTGCGCATCCTGCGCCTCGACGGGCTCGAGACGATCGTCACCCAGGAGCAGGGCGCAGCCACCACCAACACCCATCCCGGGCAGAGGTTCAAGGCGCTGCGCACCCGGTTGGTGTCGCCTATCAACCCGAGCAACCCGAACAACTTCGAGGTGTCGAGCGCGGAGTCGTGCGCCGGCCCCTGGACCGTCATCGCGCCGAACTCCCCGGGCCCCATCGTCCTTGGTTCGGCCATCCCCCAGACCGACGACCGCACCACGATGCCGCAACTGTGCGAGGGCGCCACCACCCGCTGGTACCGGGGGCACTTCAGCGTCAACTTCGCCGACGGCGCCTCCCGCACGGTGAACCACGTGGGCATGGAGTCGTACCTGCGGGGCGTGGTGCCACGGGAGAGCCCGGCGTCGTGGGGCGCCCTCGGCGGCGGCGCCGGCATGCACGCCCTCCGCGCCCAGTCGGTGGCGGCCCGGTCCTACGCCCAGGCCCAGGGCCGCTACCAGTTGGCCAACGGGACCCCGTACGCCAAGACGTGCGACACCGAGTCATGCCAGGTCTACGGCGGCTTCGCCGTCCAGGACGCAGCCGGGTACCGCGACCTCGAGGCGTCGTTCACCAACACGGCCATAGCGGAGACGGCCGGCCAGGTGCGGATGTTCGCCGGCACGTCCAACGTGGCGTCCACCGAGTTCTCGTCGTCCACCGGCGGCTACACGGCCGGGGGCACGTTCCCCGCCGTGGTCGACCCGGGCGACGAGACTCCGTCCAACCCGAACCACGACTGGACCACCAGCATCCCTGTGGTCAACGTCGAAGCCGCCTATCCCACCGTCGGCGCGCTCACGTCGATCGACGTCGTCAGGCGCAATGGGCTGGGCGACCTCGGCGGCCGGGTGCTGGAGTTGGTGGTCGTGGGCACGGCCGGGCGCGTGACGGTGACCGGCGACGACTTCCGCATCAAGTTCAACCTCAAGTCCAACTGGTTCCTGATCACCAACAACGCCAGCGGCGGTGTGGCCGGCTACTGGGTGGTGGCGCAGGACGGCGGCATCTTCGCCTTCGGTGCGGCAAAGTTCTTCGGGTCCATGGGCGCCAGGAAGCTGAACCAGCCGGTGCTCGGCATGGCCGCCTCGCCGACCGGCAACGGCTACTGGCTGGTGGCGGCCGACGGCGGGATCTTCAGTTTCGGCGACGCCCGCTTCTGGGGTTCCACCGGCTCGATCAAGTTGAACCAACCGGTGGTGGCCATGGCCTCGTCGCTTACGGGCAACGGCTACTGGCTGGTGGCCCGCGACGGCGGCATCTTCGCCTTCGGCGACGCCCGCTTCGCCGGGTCCACCGGCGCCATTAAGCTCAACAAGCCGGTCGTCGGCATGGCCCGGACCCCGAGCGGCAACGGCTACTGGCTGGTGGCGTCCGACGGCGGCATCTTCGCCTTCGGCGATGCCCGCTTCTGGGGCTCCACCGGCGCCATAACGCTCAACCAGCCGGTGGTCGGCATGGCGCCCACGTCCACCGGCAACGGCTACTGGCTGGTGGCGGCGGACGGCGGCATCTTCGCCTTCGGCGACGCCCAGTTCCGGGGCTCGCTCCCCGGCGTGGGCGGCGCCGGCCCGGCCCGGGGCATCCAGGCCACCAATTCCGGCCAGGGCTACCTGGTGGCCAACGACGCCGGAAAGGTCTTCGCCTTCGGCGACGCCCCGTTCCTGTCCGACGTGGCCACCGCCATCCCCGGCTACAGGGGCGGCGTCCGCGGCATCACCGCCCGCTACACCCTGTAGCGCCACCTGCCACCGCGGGGTCAGGAGGGGTGGTCGGCCCTCGGCGCCTTGGTGGGCGTGGCTGCGGCCACCGCAGCCGCCTCGTCGCCCAGGGTGGCGGCCACCGCGGCCACGTCGTCGTCGGCCGCCCGGCGGGTGTCGAGGCCGAGGTTGGCCTCCCAGTGGGCGATCTCGTGCGGCGTGCACAGGTCGGGGCCCGGCTCGGGGGCGCCGGGCACCCGGAACACGTAGAGGTTCCAGTACTTGGTCATGCCGAAGCGGGCCAGGTGGGGGTGCATGGCCTGCTCCACACCATCGCAGCGGGTGAAGCCCGCCTCGGCGAACCGCCTGGTCCACCAGCCGAACGAGGCGATGGTGAGGTGGCCCTCGATGGGCTCGCCCCGGGCGTCGCGGTAGAGGTCCTCGTAGGGGATGGGGCCCTCGTAGTCGGGGCCGAGCGCCTCGTAGTGGGGGACCCGCCCGTTGCGTACCTTGACCGTGAACCACCCGCCCGGCCCGTTCCCGTTGGGCCCGAACGACGGGATGGTGGCGATGACGTAGCCGCGGGTCACCCGGCGTAGCTCGGCCAGGGCAGCGGGGATGGCGTCGGGTGGGATGTGCTCCAGCGTCTCCAGCGCCGTCACCAGGTCGAAATTACCGTCGGGGAACGGGAGGCGGCGGGAGAGGTCGCCGTAGCTGGTGTGGCCGCGCGCTCCCTGGGCCGGGTGGTCCACCGCGTATTGGCTGACGTCGACGCCCCGGGCGTCCATGTCGAGCTCGCGCAGGGCCTCCACCACGAAGCCGGTGGCACAGCCCACGTCGAGCGTGCGGGTCACGCCGAACCAGCGCCACACGAGGTAGGCGGCCACATTGGCGTTGCTCGTGTCGCGGTCGTAGCGCTCGTAGCCGGACAGGCCCATGCGGTCGAGAGGATCGCGGCCGGAGCCGAAGTACGCAGCGCCGTAGACGTCGTCGTCGAGGGCGCGGGTGAGCTCGCGGGCGGCGACGGCCATGATGCGGCGCAGCCGGGGCCGGTTGCGGGCCACCGACTTCAGCCCGTTCCGCACGGCCGACGCCACCGGCCACACCGCTCTCGAGGCCATTGCGGGAGGCTAGC
>JAHFUS010000110.1 GCA_023264975.1 Actinomycetes bacterium
ACGCAACCGTCGTCAGCCCGCTGACGTCACCACGTTCGTGACTTCGTCTCTCAGCCGCGTCCCACTGCGGTCTCCAAGATCGGTGTCGCAGCCGTCTTCATCCAGCGTGGCGGGCAACAGATGGCGGCGATCCCGACGCTACGTGCCGAAGATATCTATTGCAGCCGACGGCGCCTCGGGCGTAGAAGTGCGTAGCAACAACGTCTGGTAGAGGGGGTAGAGGGGAGCACCTGGGCCGAACATACGTCGAAACAGGAATCTCAACCGTTCAGCGAGTAACTACATACAACGAAAGGAAGGCCAACCAGTGGCCAGGAAGCAAATCGTATCGAGGAGCAGAAAAGTGCTCGGCGCGTCTTTCGGGGCGGTCGGGATCGTGCTCGTGATCGCGTCGGCCTCGTACGCGTGCACGAACTACGTGGGCTACCTGAAGGTGTTCGGCAACGCCAGCGGCAGCGGCACGGTCACCGCGACGGGCAACCAGACCTACGGAGACCCGTTGGGGGGCATGACCCAGACGGTCAGCAGCACCACGGCCAAGGCGCCGGCCTCCGGTACGGGTTCGATCACGGTCATCACCGCCTCGATCAGCACCGCCAAGAGCCTTGGGACAGCGACGTACGATGTCAACTGGATCCAGATCGGGTACTCCACGCATGGCACCTGGCTGAACCCTCTCGGCGACTGCATGAGCTGGAGAGTCCCGAGCCTTGCCACCAACCTCGGCACGATATCTATAACGAACGGTGCAGGGCAGAAGGGCTTCACCCTCCCGACTCGAGTCGCTAACACGGGTACCCAGGAGTCCGGCGTGTGCGTCTCTGATTCCGGGTCCAACAACGGGAACCAGGCACCGCTTCTTATCATCTGACCTCGCCACTTCCTCCCGAAAGGGTGATCGTCCAGGGTTCTGGTGTATCTGTTCAGGCCCTCATCAGGGGCTGGCACCTGAACCGGCGGGCGGCGGGATCCAGGCATTGCCTTGGAAGAGCTGGGTGAGCACGGCGAGTCGAGGTTGGCCGTGATCCTGCGCTGTTCGCTCCTACCTGCAGACAGCCGGCCAACACGAGATCCGCTGCCTGGCCGACGCGGGGTGAGACCAGGACCGGAGGCAGCCCGGCGCGAGCTCGTTGTCAGTCATGGCCCCCGCCCCAGGCAGCGTGGCCGAGCATCTGATCGGAGCCCGCCAGGCCGCGGCCGAAACGCTCCATGTCGCCACCAGCGCGACGAAGAGATGACCGGCACCCGGGTTCTCGGGCTGCCCTGCCCGCCTGGCCCTTGGAGAACGAACCGCACCGCGACCCGATGACCGCCGACACGAGGAGCTGAGTAGGGGCCGACGAACAACGACAACGGCACAGGTAAGAAGCCCTGGCGGGCCTCTTCAACCAGTGTGTCGGGGCCACCCACCGGGCCGTCAAGGCCACCGCCGGGTCGAGCCACCTCCTTGGGCGGGTCGGTGAACAGCACCGACGGTGGAGCCCAACGACCGGGCCTTCCGTTTGGCGGCCGACGCTGTCGGCCGCGTTCTACGCCGTGTCCCCGACACACCACCGGCTGCATCCCCCGCTCATCGCCAGCGACAGGTCGCGACCGGCCCCCTTTCCGTGGGTGTGGCCGGTCGCATGACGTGCTGTAGCCCTCGCTGTTTGGCGGCGGTCAGACCTGGTTGGGTCCCGAGGTCACCCGCACGAAGCACCGTCGTCGTTCCTGATGACGCCAAAGCCTCTATCGACTGGCGGCGAGCCGAAGCCGCTATTGATCGGGCTGAGCAGCCCGATGGTGAGCGTCTCGTCCAGCTCCGGCGTGTCATCACCGATGACGGTCACAGAGACCTGCTGCTTCGTCCCGTAACCCGGGGCGGGCGTTGTCGGGTCGTTGTCCCAGACCAGGTTCCCGGAGGCGTCAACGAAGTCCAGGTTGGCATCGGCACGCCCGAGGCCAGACGCGATGGAGGTGCTCAACCCCCAGGCGGCGGCCACCCGGCCGGTGAAGCGGTCGGGGAGGTCGACCAGCCCGACGTTCAAGGTCAGGGTGGTGAGGGTGCCGGCGCTCCCCTCGCATACGCTCGGCGAACTGAACGAATAGCGCGGCCCGCGGTCGTCGTTGAGGATGGTCCCCGTGCCATCGAGTCCCAACCCACTGAGGCTCACCGCGCCTATCGGTGCGTAGAGCGTGACCCTTACCTCCTCGTCGCTCTCGACCTCGGTGTCGGAGATCACGAGCACGTCGAAGGTCTTCGACACGGCGTCGCCCGGAGCCCACACCAGCTGGCCGGTGCTCGACACGAAGTCGGAGACGTCAGCTGGGGCCAGGGGGACGGTGGTGTACCGGACCGACGCCGCCTCGGTGGGGACGGCGGAGAGGGTCACGGTGAAGGTCATCACCGTCGGCGGCCCAACTGGGACGACGCTCGGTGCCGGGTTGCCCTCGATCACCCGGGGCGAGTCGATGGACAGCGTCGGCAGGCCGGCGGCGTGCGCCGGCACCGGGCCGCTGAGGCCCCACACCATGAGCAGAGCGCACACGCCTGCCGGGACGGTGATCCTCCGGCTGCCGATCCGTCGCCTGGGTGCTGTTCTCGCCGCCATCGCCTTCCCCCCGGTCCTCTCGGCCCGTCCAAAGTTGTCATCTAAGTATACAACGTCGATTGACGTTCGGTCAAGAACGTGGTTCGATGTCTCGGACGGCGGCGCTGGGCGCCAGGGAGGCGACCACACGATGGGAACACATCCGCGACGGACCACGCGTCGGCTAGTCTTGGTCGCTATCCTAACCGTCGCCGGTGCGCCGGGCGCCGTTGGTCCGGCTGCAGCCGCTATTGGCGACATCGCCACGTACGCTGGCGGAGTCGGCTTGGGACAGGGCACGGCCGTGGCCCAGACGCCGGCCGGCCTGGCCCGATCAGGAGCGGTCGCGTACGTGGCCGATCCGCCCAACCACGTCGTACGGGCCCTCGACACCGCCACCGGCTCGGAGACGGTGGTGGCCGGCAACGGGCGCTCGGCCACGGCCGGCGACGGTGGAGCCGCCACCGCGGCCTCGCTGGTCCTGTCCGGCCAGTTCCCTCCTCCTCCCATCGGGCTGGCGGTCGACGCCGCCGGTGCGTTGTACATCTCAGACGCCGGCGCCAACCGGGTGCGCCGCATCGTGCCCGGCCCCGACGGCGTGGTCAACGGAGGGCCGGGGGAAACCATCACAACTGCGGCCGGCATGGGGACTGCCGGCTATGGCGGCGACGGCCTTCCGGCGACACAGGCCCTCCTGAACGCGCCGGCGGGCCTGGCTTTCGACGCCGCCGGCGTCCTGTTCATCGCCGACACGGCCAACAACCGCGTCCGCAAGGTGAACCCGGCGGGCACCATCTCGACCGTCGCCGGCACGGGTCTGGCCGGGGACAACGGCGACGGGAGCGCCGCCGCCGTCGCCCTGCTGCGCTCACCCCAGGCGGTGGCCGTAGATGCCGCCGGCAACCTGCTCATCGCCACGTCCGAACGCATCCGCCGGGTCGACGCCGCCGGCACCATCACGACCGTCGTCGGCTGGTCCGACCCGAACAGCTCGCCTCAGCAGGTCGACGGAGTCCCGGCCACCTCGAGTGCCCTTGATCCCCGCGCCCTCGCCTTCGACGCCGCCGGCAACCTCCTGGTGTCCGACACGCTCTACGAATCGGCCAAGGTGCGCCGGGTCACTCCCGGCGCCGACGGCGCCATCACCGGGGTCGACGCCACCAGCTCCGATGGGAAGGCCCACGACGAGGTCATCACCACGATGGCCGGTGGCGTCACGCGGGGCTTCACTGGCGACGGCGGCCCGGCCACGGCCGCCCTGCTCGACGGGCCGGCCGGCGTGCTGGCCCTGCCCGGCGGCCGGGTGCTGGTGGCCGATGCTGGCAACCGGCGGCTGCGCCAGGTGGGCGGGAGCGGGATCGTCACGACCGTGGCGGGCAACGGCTCCGCCAGCCTCTCCGGCGACGGCGGCCCGGCCGCCTCGGCCGAGATGGGGGTAGCCAGGCTGGCACTGGGCGCCTCCGGCTCCCTCCTCGTCGCCGACAACCTGGTCGACGGCCACATCCGGCGGGTGAGCGCGGCCCGCATCGTGTCCACCCTGGCTGGCGGCGGGGCGCCCGGGGTGCTGGGCGACGGCGGCCCGGCCACCTCCGCTCACCTGGGCTATCCGGGGGCGGTCGCCGCCGATCCGGCCGGAGCTGTGTTCATCGCCACGTTCGAGGGTGGCTATGACCCCGGGTACGGGCGCGTCCGCCGGGTCGACACCGTGGGCGCCATCGCCACGGTCGCCGGTGACGGGCCCGACGGCGCCTCCACGCCGTGCGCCGCCGCCTCCAAGGCCCGGTTCGACGGCATCGCCGGCCTGGTGGTCGACTCCGGGGGAGGTCTGCTGCTCAGCGACCGCCAGACTGTCCGCCGCATTTCCCCGGGGGCCGACAGGGTGGTCAACGGCGGGGCGGACGAGAAGGTCTGCACCGTGGCCGGCCTGCTCGGCGCGGCCGGCTTCGCCGGCGACAGGGGTCCGGCCAGCGCCGCCAGGTTCACCAACCCGGCCGGCCTCGCCCTCGACGCCACCGGCGCCCTCATCGTGGCCGACGCCGGCAACCACCGCATCCGCCGCATCGTTCCCGGCGCCGACGGGATCCTCACCGGAGCCTCCGACGAGGTCATCACAACCGTGGCCGGAGCTGCCCGCGACCCCCTGGGCACCACCTTCGCCGGTGACGGCGGCCCGGCCACCGCTGCCGCCCTCAACGGCCCGCAGAAGGCGGCGGTCGGCCCCGGTGGCGCCCTCTACGTGGCCGACACGGCCAACCTGCGGGTGCGCAAGATCGTCCCCGGGGCTGACGGGGTGGTCACGGGCGCGGCCGACGAGTCGATTACCACCGTGGCTGGCACCGGCACCAACGGCTTCTCCGGCGACGGCGGCGCGGCCGCCTCGGCCCAACTGGGCCGTCCCTACGACGTGGTGGTCGACGGTCTGGCCGACGTGTTCGTCGCCGACCCTGACAACGCCCGGGTTCGCCGTATCGAAGGTAACCCCCCACCGCCCCCGGCCCTGTCGCTCAGCCCCGCCTCGGTCGCCTTCGCCGACCAGGCGGTGGGCACCACCAGCGCGCCAGTCGGCGTCGGCGTGTCCAACACCGGCTCCACTACGGTGTTTCCCGCCTCCGCCGTGGTGGGCGCCGACGGCTCGCAGTTCTCGCTGTCCTCCGACTCCTGCACCGGCGCCACCCTGGCCCCCGGCCAGGGATGCTCGGTGGATTTGCGCTTCGCTCCCACCGCCACCGGGGCCCGCGCCGCCAGCCTGCGAATCACCGACACGGCTTCGGGCGCCACCTGGAGCGCCCCGCTGTCGGGCGCCGGGACCGCGCCCGTCGTGCTGACCAGGCCCCCGGCCGACTTCGACGGCAACGGCACCACCGACCGCTCGGTGTACCGCTCAGGCGCCTGGTACGTGCAGGGCCAGCCCACCACGTACTTCGGCCAGTCCGGCGACATCCC
>JAHFUS010000059.1 GCA_023264975.1 Actinomycetes bacterium
TAGGGGGCATGGCTATTACTGATGACAGCCTTCGTCCGCCGGCCGCCCATTGACGAGGATCCGGCCGGTCGGCTGCCCGCCGGAGATCTCCGGGCCGAATGTAAGGCCCGGGATCTCCGGCAGATCGCCGACGAGGCCGCTGGCCTGAAGCTCGGCCAGCGACGCCGGGTAGGTCCCGCTCGACGCGTGCACCGCCGCCATCGCCGTCTCGAGCGTGGCCACATCCGCCCTGCAGGCAGCGACGGACGAGGCGGCGATCGGGCCGGCGGCGATCGGGCCGGCGGCGATCGGGCCGGCGGCGGGTGTGCCGCTGTCCATCGTCCCGCCCGGCGTCAACTGGGACAGCGCGGTAGCGGTCTGCTCGTCGCGGCCGAGGGTGGCGACCACGGCAGCGGCCATGGCCCCCAGGATCACAAGGACCACGAGAACCCCGATGAGCGAAGACCCCGCTTCCCTCATGCCGCCTGAGTCGTCATCCATGCAGGGATCATCGCCGGAGATGTCACCGCGTGCACGCGATCCGCCAGGAGACCTGGTTGCTTCGCCTGTACGTGGCAGCAGCGGCCAGGGTGTCGGGCCCCCCGGGCCCGAGCGGCTCATGTCATCGGCCACCGGTGCACCAGCGCCGCTGGCACACGCCGGCGCCGGGGTCGGCCGATGATGAAGGGCCCTGTGACGAGGTACTCGTCCCTGGACAGGCCGTGGAGGACTGCGTTGCATCGGCAGCGCTCAGGCGCTGCCGTCCCACCAGATCGTCACCGTCCGGCGCGTCTGCGCCTCGTCGTCGGGCTCGAGCAGGGCGTCGATCTCGGCGTCGCGGTCGGGGCCGACACAGAGCCGGCGGCGGGTCATGGCGACCCTGTCGGCCCGGCTCGCCCCGAGGCGCTGCCACACCCGTTCGAAGCTGTCGTGCGCCACCGCGAGGCCCATCTCCCCGAGCACGGCGACGGCGTCCTCGGCCGTCGGCGACGTGGGCCGCTCGATCCCGTGGATGGCCAGCCACAGCGGGTTGAGGTTGGAGGTGGGGTGGTCACCGGAGATCTCGACCACGACCCGGTTCCGGGCGTGCGACGTGAGGGCGGCGGCGAACGGGACCAGGTCGGCGACGTTGTACAGGACGTGGTGACACACCACCACGTCGGCGGGGGCGACCTCGGGCGCCACGGCGGGCCAGCTTCCCTGCACCTCCTGGTGGGCCACACCGAGGCGGTCGGCGGCGGCGGCAAACGCGGCCAGCAGGTCGGCGCCCTCGTCCACACCGACGAGTCGGGCGGCAGGTGGGACCAGCGGAAGGCTGCCGGCGCCGCCTCCCACGCCGACGTCGAGCACGGTCCCTCCATCCGGCACGGCCTCCACCGCCCGGCGCTGCGACGGGCTGTCGGACCGCTCGGCCAGGGCCCGTTCGGCCCGTTCGGCGAAGATGGCCGGCGGGAACCCCCACGGCGGCTCGGGTGCGGCGGCGGCGATGTCGTCGGGGATCGCCCACCCGGCGAGGCCGCTCCGCCAACGCTCGGCCGCGGGGCCGGGGCCGGGGCCGGGGTCGACGGCTCCGGACATCGGGCGATGGTACCCGACCCCCTTCGGCCGGGCGGGCCCTGCCTACGCGGTCGGTGCTGGGGTTCCCGGGCGGGGCGGCCCAGCGGCAGCTTCCACCGCCCGACGGAGCGACGCGGGGTCGACCGCTGGGAAGCGGTAGAGCTCATCCTCCACGTCGGCGAGAAACCGGGTCAGCGCCTCGGCGGTCACGAGGCCCAGGTGCAGCATCGCCTGCACGTCCTCGAGATCGCGGGCGTGGCCGCGCTCGAGCTTCGCGACGGCCTGGGCGACCAGGTCGAAGTGCCGCACCGTGAGCCGGCCCTCCGTCGCTTCCCAGAGACTCCGTTCCTCCCATCCCTTCGGGACCGGGATGAACAGATCGGGCGAGGCCAGCTCGACGTTGATCTGCAGTTCCTCCTTCAGCGCGGGAACGGAGCGGAGGATCTCGGACGAGTCCGGCACCAGCTTCAGGTCCACGTCGATGGTGCTCTCGCGCCAGCCGAGCAGGACCGCCGTCGACCCACCGGTCAGGTACACGGTGACCGGCGTGCGGGCCTCCCGGCCGAGTCGGGCCAGCAGAGCTCGGATCCGGTCGGCCGTCGCTAGCCGGCGCACGCGGCTGCCCGCTCGAAGCTCACCAGCCGACGAACGAGTGCGTTGTAGCGGCCATGAGCTGCGTCCGCATCGGCGGCGCTGAGCAGTTCGTAGAGCCCGTGCTCGGCGTCTGCGATGGGCTCGGCCAGATCGAAACCGAGGGCACGAAGCCTGGGGGCTCCGATGGACACCAACAGCGATGCCGACGTCCGGCGCCCGGCGGCCAGGTCCCGCAGGCCCTCGGCGACCAGGTCGGCGCCGGGGAGATCGAGCCGGACGGAAACCATGCCGTCAACGCTACGACACGGCCCGCCCCGGGCGTTTGCGGCCGGCCAAGGGGTCGTGGCCGGCGGCCCCTGGCGGATGCAACCCCGGCGGGTTGGCCCGGCTACGGGAACAGGCCTCTTGCCGAGATGGCGTCGGCTACCCGCTCCACCGCCAATGCGAAGGCGGCGCGGCGCAGCGACACCTGGAGCGTGTCCGCCTTGGCCCACACCGAGGTGAAGGCGGTGTCCATGAACGAGCGCAGGCGGATGGCCACGGTGTCCTCCTCCCAGGCGAAGCCCTGGCGGTCCTGGGCCCACTCGAAGTAGGAGGCGGTCACCCCGCCGGCGTTGGCTAGGATGTCCGGCACCACCACGATCCCGCGCCGGTCGAGCACGGGATCGGCGTCGGGCGTGGTGGGCCCGTTGGCCGCCTCCACCACCACCTTGGTGGCCAGATCCTCCGCCACCCGGCCGTCGATGGCGCCCGAGAGGGCAGCCGGCACGACCAGCTCGCTCTCCACCCGCCACAGGTCGTCGGGATCGAGCGGGTCGGCCCGCTCGAACCCGGCCACGGTGCCGGTGCGGCTCACGTGGTCCGACAGCGCCGACGGATCCAGGCCGCCGACGTTGCACACGGCGCCGCCGATGTCGCTCACCGCCACCACCCGCATGCCGGCTGACGACAGCAGGAAGGCGAGCGGCCCGCCCACCTTGCCGAAGCCCTGGATGACGGCCCGGCTGCCCGCCAGCGGCAACCCGATGGCGGCGAAGGCGGCCCGGGCGCACATCACCACGCCCGACGAGGTGGCGCCGGCGTGGGCGCGCGTACCTCCGACCGACAGGGGCTTGCCGGTGACGGTGCCGGCCAGCAACTCGCCCCCGCGCATCATGGCGAGGGTGTCCATCAGCCACGCCATCACCCGTCCGTCGGTGTTCACGTCGGGAGCGGGAACATCCCGCTCAGGCCCGAGGAGAGGCGACACCTCCAGGGCGTAGCGGCGGGTGAGCCGCTCCAGTTCGCCGAGCGACATGACGGTGGGGTCGCAGCGCACCCCGCCCTTGGCCCCGCCGAAAGGAAGGTTGGCCACCGCCGTCTTGAACGTCATGTCGGCGGCCAGTGCCGTCACCTCGTGCACGTCCAGGTCGGGATGGAAGCGAATGCCCCCCTTGCCGGGGCCCCTCGTGGTGTCGTGGTGGACCCGCCAGCCGGTGAACACCTCCACCCGGCCGTCGTCCATCCGCACCGGCACCGCCACCTCGAGGACACGCCGCGGGGTGCGCAGCATGCGGTGGATGTCGGGGTCCAGATCGGTGAGCTTGGCGGCGTCGTCGAGTCGCTCCAGCACCGCCGACCACGCGTCGTAGCTCACCGTCTCAGGGGATGCTGGGCTGCACGCCCTCGCGGTAGTGGATGAACAGCTCCTCGACGAGCTCGCGCATCCCCGCGCCCGACTCCCCCGCCGACAGCTCCACCGTGATCATGTTGGAAAAGACGTGCACGGCGTCGACGCCGCCGTGCTCGAACAGCCGGCGGGCCAGGACGTCGGGCGGCCGGTCACCGGCGGCGGCAGCGGCGTTGGCATAGGCCTCGTGGCCCATCCCGGTGAGGCTGCGGTTGATCTCGAAGCGCAGCACACCCTTGGTGGACGAGGGCTTCTGCACGACCACGATCGGTTGGCCCATGGCGGAGCCGAGGCTACCCCCTGGGTACGCTGACTGGCCATGTTGTCCTCCCGCGCCGCACACGAGCGGCGACCGGTCCCGTGGCGCACCATCTGGGCCACCATCGGCTCCGTCGTCCTCACCCTGGCCGTCATCGCCCTGTTGAGGTCCCTCACCAAGATCCTGGTGTGGCTGGTGATCGCCGGCTTCTTCGCCATCGTGCTCACGCCGCCGGTGGACTTCCTCGAGCACAGGGTGCGGGTCCGCCGCTCGCTCGCCACCGTGATCATGATCCTCGCTCTTCTCGGCGCCCTCGGTGGGCTGCTCTACACGTTCATCACCCCGATCGTCGACCAGTCCCAGCAGTTCGCCGACAACTTCCCCCGATACGTCGAGGAAGCCAAGGCCGGCCGGGGGCCCCTCGGGGGACTGGTCAAGCGGTACGACCTGGACCGCCGCATCGAGGAGCACCGCGACGACTTCCAGAAGGCCCTCAACAACCTGGGCAGCAACAGCCTCGACATCGTGCGGGGGGTGGGCAACGCGGTGGCCGCCGCCCTCACCATCTTCGTGCTCACCATCCTGATGCTGCTGACCGGCCCCCGGATGATGCGCACCGGCCTCGGCGCCCTGTCGCCACCGGCGGCGGAGCGAGTGCGCCATGTGGCGTCGGACTGCGCCCGGGCGGTCACCGGCTACGTGGCCGGCAACCTGCTCATCAGCGTGATCGCCGGGACGGCGACGTTCGCCTTCCTGTGGGCGGCCGACGTCCCTTTCCGCACCGTGCTGGCCCTGTGGGTCGCCTTCGCCGACCTGATCCCCCTGGTCGGCGCCACCCTCGGCGCCGTGCCCGCCGTGCTGGTCGCCTTCTTGAACTCCACCGGTCGTGGCATCGCCACCGTCGTGTTCTTCGTGGTGTACCAGCAGTTCGAGAACCACGTGCTCCAGGTGACGATCATGTCGAAGACGGTCGACCTGAACCCGCTCGTCGTCCTGGTGGCGGTGCTGATCGGGGTGGAGCTCAGCGGCCTGCTCGGGGCGCTCCTCGCCATTCCTGTGGCCGGCATCATCCAGGTGCTCGGGCGCGACGTCTACGACGAGCGCCGTGGCACGTTCAAGGACGAGCCCACGATCGGCGACATCCCGGTGGACGGCGAGACCCCCGCCCCTTCCGTCGAGCCCGGGCCCGAGCCGGAGGCCGACTGGGCGGGGTCGGGGACATCGTGACCGCCAGCGAGGTGGTGGAGGTCGAGGGCCACATCATCGACTCGCTGATCCTGGCCAAGCTGATGGACGTCATCCTGGCCAGCGGCGCCGACTACGAAGTGGTGAGCGTCGACATCGGGCGCACGAACACCGACCTCAGCAGGGCCCGCCTCGAGGTGACGGCGTCCGACGAAGACGCCCTCGCCTCCCTTCTGGTCGAGCTCCAGGCCCACGGCGCCAACCGGGTGACGTCGGTCGACGCCGAACTGCTGGCCGCCGACCGCGACGGCGTGCTACCGGCCGGCTTCTACTCCACCACCAATCTCCCCACCGCCGTGCGGCTGGGCGGCCGCTGGGTCGAGGTCGACAACCCGGAGATGGACTGCGGGCTCGTCGTCACGCCCGATGGCCGGGCCCGTACCGTGCCGATGCACCGCGTGCGGGTGGACGACATGGTGGTGGTGGGCAACGACGGCATCCGCGTCACCCCGCCGTCGCGGCCCCGCGGCGCCACCCCGTTCGAGTTCATGAGCTCGGAGGTGTCGTCGGAGAAGCCCAAGGGCCTGCTTGTCGCCGACGTCGCTTCCCGCATGCGGCTTCACCGCGCCGGGGGCGCCAAGATCCTGGCCGTGTGCGGCCCCGCCGTGGTCCACACCGGCGCCGCCCCGGCCATCGCCCGCATGGTGCGGGAGGGCTGGATCGACGTCCTCTTCGCCGGCAACGGGTTCGCCGCCCACGACATCGAGTCCAACGTGATGGGCACGTCGCTCGGCGTGTCCGTGCGGGCCGGCACGGCGGCCGAGGGCGGCCACTCCAACCATCTGCGCGTCATCAACGAGGTCCGCCGCTACGGCTCCATCGCCGCCGCCGTGGAGGCCGGGTACATCGACGGCGGCGTGATGTACGAGTGCGTCACCAAGGGCGTGCCGTTCGTGTTGGCCGGGTCGATACGCGACGACGGTCCGCTGCCCGACGTGTACCCCAACGTGGTCGAGGCGGCCGACGCCATGCGCTCCCTGCTTCCGGGCGTCGGCGTCGCCCTCATGCTGGCGTCCACCCTCCACGCCATCGCCACCGGCAACTGCCTCCCTTCGGGGGTGGAGACCTACTGCGTCGACATCAACCAGGCCGTCGTCACCAAGCTGGCCGACCGGGGCAGTCACCAGGCCCTGGGCATCGTCACCGACGTCGGCTTGTTCGTGGAGGGCATGTGCCAGGAGCTGTGCCAGTGACGCCCTTACGCCGGTGACGGCGCTCCCCTGGGGACGGCGGTTCCTGATGTGCACGCCCGAGCACTTCGGCGTGCTGTACGAGATCAACTCGTGGATGCATACCGAGGTGCGCGTCGACCTCGACCTGGCCCGCAGCCAATGGGAGGGCCTGCGCGCCGGCCTGGCCGCGTCGGGCGCGGCCATCGAGCTGCTCGACCCGGTGGAAGGGCTGCCCGATCTGGTGTTCACCGCCAACGCGGGCATCGTCAACGGCATGCAGTACGTGCCCGCCCGGTTCCGCCATCCCGAGCGCCAGCGTGAAGTCCCTTACGACGTGGCGTGGTTCGACGCCCGTGGCTACACGGTCGACGAACTGCCGGGCGTGGCGTCGCACGAAGGGGCGGGCGACGCACTGCCGTTCGCCGGCACGCTCCTGTCCGGCTACCGCAGCCGCTCCGACGTTGTTACCCACGGCGCCCTGTCAACCCTCACCCGGGCGCCGGTGCGGTCGGTGGAGCTGGTGGAGCCCCGGCTGTACCACCTCGACCTCACGTTCTGCCCCCTCGACGAGCGCCGGGCGATCATCGCCCCGCTCGGCTGGGACCGCTACGGCTGCAAGGTGGTGGAGGCGCTGGTGCCCGAGCCGCTGGTGCTGGACGACGATGCCGCCTTCGCCTTCTGCGCCAACTCGGTGGTGGTGGGAAGCACCGTTCACATGCCGTCGTGCCCGCCGGCGGTTGGGCGCCGGCTGGAAGCGTGGGGTTTCGACGTCGTGGTCCACGACGTGGGCGAGTTCCTCAAGGCCGGCGGCGCGTGTCGGTGCCTCACCCTGGCCCTCGACGTGGAGTTGCATCGCACCTGACGGTTGCGAACCCCGCGCTCTGGTCAGCCGATCGCTACCGCCCTGGTACCTGTTCGCTGACCAGACGCGTCGGTGGGCGGGTCAGACCTGCCAGGTGGTGCCGCCGGACAGCAGGGTGGCGAGGTCGCCGGGACCCTGGCGCTGCTGGGCGTCGAGCATCTGCTGGCTGACGAGCGAGCCGTAGTCGGGGCGCTCGACAGCGCGGAACACGCCGACCGGGGTGGGCTCGTACGGGCCCCGGGCCAGGCGGGAGAGCATGAAGGCGAGGCCCGGCTCGTCGCGCTGCTCGTCGTGCACGAGGATGGCGTCCTCGCCCACGTCCGCCACCTCGGCGATCAGGGCCCGGCCCTGGCGGTCGACGGTCACGCACTTCTCGCCGTCGGTGCCGAAGCGCACGGGCTGACCGTGCACCAGCGGGATGAGCATCTGCGATCGGGCCTCGCGCGCGGTCACCTGCTCGAACGCCCCGTCGTTGAACACGTTGCAGTTCTGGTAGATCTCCACGAAGGCGGCGCCCTTGTGGTCATGGGCCCGGCGGATGATCTCCATCATGTGCTTGCGGTCGAGGTCGTGGGTGCGGGCCACGAAGGTGGCCTCGGCGCCGAGAGCCAGGCTTACCGGGTTGAAGGGGTGGTCCACCGAGCCGAAGGGCGTGGACTTGGTGACCTTGCCCAGCTCGCTGGTCGGCGAGTACTGGCCCTTGGTGAGGCCGTAGATCTGGTTGTTGAACAGGAGCACGGTGAGGTCGACGTTGCGGCGCAGCGCGTGGATGAGGTGGTTGCCGCCGATGGACAGGCCGTCGCCGTCGCCGGTGACCACCCACACGTCGAGGTCGGGCCGGGCCACCGCCAAACCGGTGGCCAGTGGAAGGGCGCGGCCGTGGATGCCGTGCAGGCCGTAGGTGTTCATGTAATAAGGGAAGCGACTGGAGCAGCCGATGCCCGAGATGAACACGGTGTTCTCCCGGCGCACGCCCAGCTCGGGCATGAGCATCTGCACGGCGGTGAGGATCGAGTAGTCGCCGCAGCCGGGGCACCACCGCACCTCCTGATCGCTCGACCAGTCCTTCTTCGAGGTCAGCGGGACATCGATATCCGTCATGTCCCCTCCGTCAGGGCGACCACGGCCGCTTCCACCTCGGAGTACAGGAAACGCTGCCCCTGTACCTTGGAGATCGGTCGGGCGTCGACCAGGAACTCGGCCCGCACCATCGAGCACAGGTGGCCGAGGTTCAGCTCCGGCACCAGAACCTTGTCGTAGCCCTTCACCACTTCGCCCAGGTTGGACGGCCACGGGTTGAGGTGGGTGAGGTGGGCGTGGGCCACCTGCTTCCCCCGCCGTCGCAGGCGTTCGGCGGCCGCCGCGATGGAGCCATAGGTGGAACCCCACCCGAGCAACAAGACGTCGGCGTTCCCGCTCGGGTCGTCGACCACGACCGGCGGGATGTCGGACGCGATGCCCGCAACCTTGGCGGCGCGGGTGCGCACCATCAGCTCGTGGTTGGCGGGTTCGTAGCTGATGGCGCCCGTGCCGTCGGCCTTCTCCAGACCGCCGATGCGGTGCTCGAGGCCCGGCGTGCCGGGCACCGCCCACGGCCGGGCCAGTGTGGCCGGGTCGCGCAGGTAGGGCTGGAACTCGGGCGAGCCGTCCGGTGTGATGCCGTTGGGCAGCGTGGCGAAAGGGGCGCTGATGTCGGGCAGGTCGGCCAGCTGCGGCAGGCGCCACGGCTCGGCGCCGTTGGCCAGCGACGCATCGGTGAGCAGGATCACCGGCGTGCGGTACTTCACGGCCAGGCGGGCCGCTTCGATGGCGGCGGTGAAGCAGTGGCCCGGCGTCTTCGCCGCCACGATGGGCAGCGGCGCCTCGCCGTGGCGGCCGTACATGGCCATGAGCAGGTCGGACTGCTCGGTCTTGGTCGGCAGGCCGGTGGAGGGACCGGCCCGCTGCACGTCGATGATCACGAGCGGCAGCTCGAGGCTCACGGCCAACCCGATGGTCTCCGCCTTGAGGTCCATGCCCGGCCCGCTGGTGGTGGTGACCCCGAGGTGGCCTCCGAAGGCGGCGCCCAGGGCGGCCCCTGCGGCGGCGATCTCGTCCTCCGCCTGCATGGTGCGCACGCCGAAGTTCTTGTACTTGGACAGCTCGTGGAGGATGTCGGACGCCGGCGTGATGGGGTAAGACGCCAGGAACAGCGGCAGCTTCGCCAGCTGGGCGGCGGCGATGAGGCCCCACGCCAGCGCCGCGTTGCCCGTGATGTTGGTGTAGGTGCCGGGCTTGAAGACGGTGGGGTTGATGTGGACCGGCGCCCCGAACAGCTCGGCCGTCTCGCCGAAGTTCCAGCCCGCCTTGAACGCCAGCGTGTTGGCCTCCACCACCATCGGGTTCGACTTGAAGCGCTGGGCGATCCAGGCCAACGTCACATCGGTGGGACGGGTGTACATCCATGACAGAAGGCCGAGGGCGAAGAAGTTCTTGCTGCGCTCGGCGTCGCGGGACTTGGCCCCGCTGGGCTTGGCCGCCTCCAGCGTCATCGACGTCATCGGCACTTCGTAGACCGTGTACGCCGACAACGATCCGTCGGTGAGCGGGTTCGACCCGTAGCCCGCCTTGGTGAGGCTGCGCTCGTCGAAGGCGTCGAGGTTCACGATGAGCGTGCTGCCAGGGTCGGCGTCGCCCACGTTGGCCCGCAGGGCGGCCGGGTTCATGGCCACCAGCACGTTGGGTGAGTCGCCCGGGGTGAGGATGTCGTGATCGGAGATGTGGATCTGGAAGGCGGAGACGCCGGCCATCGTGCCGGCCGGCGCGCGGATCTCGGCCGGGTAATCCGGCATGCTGGCCAGGTCGTTGCCGAACACGGCGCTCGACAGGGTGAAGCGGTCGCCGGTGAGCTGCATGCCGTCGCCGGAGTCACCGGCGAAGCGGATGACGACGGTGTGCAGGTCGGAGCCTGGTGCGTCGGTGCTGTCGGACACGATTCCTCCCGGAGCTCGTGGGTCGAGCCTACCCAGCCTCAGGGGCGGGCCGGCGCCGGCCACGACGAGCGCTCCGCCGGCCGGCTCGACGAACTCAGCCCCCGGCGAGGGGCGGGGAGTCGAAGAGGGGCATGCGGGCGGCCCGTTTGCGGGCGAACATCGCCATGTCGGCCCGCTCCATCGCCTTCGCCGCGGACGTGGACCGGTACAGGGACGCGTGCCCGAGGCTGGCGCGGAGGTCACCCATACCGGCCTCGGCCATCGCCTCGCCCACGCGCGCCTTGAAGCTGTGGGCGGCCAACTCGTTGCAGCGGACGAGCAGGATCCCGAACTCGTCGCCGCCTATCCGGGCCAGGAGATCGGTGCCGCGGGCAGCGACGCGCAGCGCTCGTGCGAACCGGCGCAGGGCCTCGTCGCCGGCCAGGTGCCCGTACCGGTCGTTGTACGCCTTGAAGCCGTCGAGGTCGGCCACCAGCACGTAGCTGTCGACGCCGTCCCGTATCGAGAGCGCCCACTCGCGTTCGATGTGCAGGTCGAAGGCGCGACGGTTTCCGAGCCCGGTGAGGGAGTCGACGTAGGCCAACTCGGCGAGGACCTCGTGCTGGTCTCGCAGGTGGGCGACCTCGGCGCGCAGCGCGGCTGCCTCCTGCTGCAGCAGGGCGACGGAACGCCGTTGGTCGTCCGCGTTCTGGGGCCGCGTGTAGTCCCCGTCGGGGATCACGATGGTGTGCTGCGCGCACACCCGCCTGAACCCCTCCGCACTGGCTTCATCCTCGAAGACACGGAGCGGGTAGGCGCAGAGCAATGTGAAGTCGAAGGCGGCTGCGAGATCGTTCCAGAGGTCCTCGAGAGCGATGGCCGAAGCCACGTCGCCGCCCTCCCACAAGAGGGCGACCATCTCGCCGCAGATCCACACCCGGCCGCCGGAGGCGGCGGCCTTGTCGATCGCCCCCCGATCGAGTGGCGGAAACGCTCCCTGTCCGGGTTGCCCTCGACCATGAAGGTCGTCAGCAACTGGGCGGCGTCGATCGTCAGGTAGCGGCCGGCGGCGGCGGCGGCCGTGTCGACCCCGGCCGAGCGGAGAGCGATGTCGAACGAGTGCCGATGGGAGGACGTGGCGACGACGATGGCGGCGTCGCCGTCGTGCAGCGCGGGGCCCACGAAGCCGGCGACGGTGTCGACCAGTAAATCCTCGGTCTCGTAGAACTCGACGACGTGGTCGTCGACGCCAAGCCTGGGCAGAAGCGCTGCTGAGAACGCCACACAGGTTCTATCGACCGCCGACGCCCGATGTGAACCCAACGAGGCGAAAATCGCGACGCAAACGCCTCATACCGCCTGCGGCTCGACCTCGAAGGCACGCCACATCTCGGCGTACCGCCCACCACGAGCGAGCAGCTCGGCGTGCGGCCCCTGCTCGACGATGCGACCGCCGTCGACCACGACCACCCGGTCGGCGCCGGCCGCCGAGGGCAGGCGATGGGCCACGAGCAACGTCGTTCGGCCCTGCGACAGCACCTGCATGGCCCGGGTCACCCGGGCCTCGGTGACGAGGTCGAGGTTGGACGTGGCCTCGTCGAGCAGGAGGATGGCCGGGCCCACCAGGTGGGCCCGGGCCAGGGCGATGAGCTGGCGCTGGCCGGCCGACAGGGAACGCCCCCGTTCGGTGATCGGGCGGAGGTAGCCGCCGGGCAGGCCGGCAATCAGGTCGTGGGCGCCGACGGCACGTGCCGCCCCCTCCACCTCGGCGTCGCTCACACCGGCCCGGCCGTAGGCGATGTTGTCGCGGATGGTGCCCGAGAAGAGGAAGACCTCCTGGGGCACGTAGCCGAGCTGGCGGCGGTAGGCGTCGAGGTCGAGATCGGTGAGGCGTACGCCGTCCACCAGCACGGCTCCCTCGGTGGGGTCGTAGAAGCGGGCGACCAGCTTGACGATGGTGGACTTGCCGGCCCCCGTCTCGCCCACCAGGGCGATGCGTTCGCCGGGCCGGATGTCGAGGTCGAGACCGGCGAGAGCGTCGGCGTCGGTGCCCGGGTAGCGGAAGCGCACAGCGTCGAACCGGAGGGCGCCGGTGACCCGCCCCACGGCCACTGGCGAGTCGGGGCGGGGCGTGGACGACGGTGTGTCCAGCAGCGCACCCACCTGCACCATCGAGGCCCGGGCCTGCTGGTACGTGTCGAACACCTGGGACAGTTGCTGGATGGGGGAGAACAGCTGGTTCAGGTAGAGCAGGAAGGCGATCAGCTCGCCGGGCGTGAGGTGGCCGGAGCGGACCTGGCCGGCGCCCACGCCGAGCACCACCACCGCCGCGACCTGGGAGAGCAGCTCCACGAAGGGGAAGTAGGTGGCCACCAGGCGCTGGGCGCCGAGACGGGCGTCGAAGTAGTCGCGGGTGACCCGGCGGAACTCGCCGATGTTGCGCTTCTCCCGCCCGTACGCCTGGGCCACCCGCACACCCGACAGACTCTCCTGGAGGTTGGCGTTGACGGTGGCGATGCGGTCCCGGGCCGTGTCGTAAGCGGCCGCCGACAGGCGCCGGAACAAGATGGTGGCCCCCACGAGCGGGAGCAGCACGATCATGGTGGCGATCGACAGCCGCACGTTCATGAACAGCATCAGCACGGCGACGCCGCCGAAGCTGAACATGCTCGCCACCGCGCTGAGCAGCCCGTTCTGGAGCAACGTCGACAGGCTCTCCACGTCGGTGGTCATGCGGGTCATGATCCGGCCCGGCATCTCCCGGTCGTAGTAGTCGAGGCCCAGGCTCTGGAGGTGGCGGAAGATGCCCACCCGCAGGCCGAACAGCAGCTCCTCGGCCGTCCGCCGGGTGTAGCGCTGCTGGGCGTAGACGTTGACCCAGTTGGCCAGCACGACGGCACCGAAGGCGGCGCTGGCCGCCCACAGCGCCCGCTCCGATCCGCCCACCACGCCCCTGTCGATGCCCTGGCGCACGAGCGCGGGGCCGGCCAGCGAGGCGGCCGTGTCGAGCACGACGAGGGTGAGGCCGACGGCCAGCTGGCGGCGATAGGGCTGGATGAGCCGGCGCAGGCTGAACCGGCCCGCGCCGACCGCGTCGAGGGCCCGCGAGGACGGACGCCCGCTCGGCGCAGGCAGGGCCGCCACCGATGCCATCAGCTCCGGCGTGGGGCCCAGGCGGGCCATGAAGTCGGAGGCCATCGGGCCGTTGAAGGTCCGGCCATGGCCGGCGCCGGTCATGGTGGCGCCCATCGGCGCCGACGTGGACCGGGCCACGGGAGCGGGCCCGCCCACCGGTTGCCACGCCGATGGCGTGATGCCGGCGGGGCGCACACTGCCGGCGTCGGGACCGCCGGCGGCGGTGCCGGGCCCGCCCGCCGACCCGTCCGACGGCGGCACGCTCGCCGCCGACACGGAGCCGGCCGCAGCCGCGGGCCGCGCGTCGGATGCCGCCCGGTCTGCGCCATCGGCTGCTCCGACGATCGTTCCGCCGTCCGACACTCCCGCTCCCGCTATGACCTCGTCGCCCTCGCACGTCTCGCCCGGACCGGCCAGCAGGCCCCGGTACAGCGGGCTGCGCCCGAGGAGTTCGGCGTGGGTGCCGATATCGACGACGGCGCCGCCGTCCACCACGGCGATGCGGTCGGCCAGGCGCAGGGTGGAGCGGCGGTGCGCCACCAGCAGCGTGGTGCGGCCCTGGAGCAGGCGGCGCAGGGTGGCGTGGATCTCCTCCTCGACCCGGGAGTCGATGGCCGACGTGGCGTCGTCGAGCACCAGGATGCGGGGGTCGGTGAGCAGGGCGCGGGCGAGGGCAACGCGCTGGCGCTGCCCACCCGACAGGGTTAGGCCCCGCTCGCCCAGCACGGTGTCGTACCCCTCGGGTAGGGCGGACAGGAAGTCGTGGGCCTCGGCCGCCCGGGCGGCGGCGACGATCTCGTCATCGGTGGCGTCCGGCCGGCCGTAGGCGATGTTGGACTTCACGGTGTCGGAGAACAGGAACGTCTCCTCGAACACCACGCCGATCTGGCGGCGCAGCGAGTCGAATGTGACGTCGCGCACGTCCACGCCGTCCACCCGCACGGTGCCGGCCTGGGCGTCGTAGAAGCGGGGGAGCAGCATGGCCACGGTGGACTTGCCCGACCCCGACGCGCCCACCAGCGCCACCGTCTCGCCCGACGCCACCCGCAGGTTGAAGCCCTTCAGCACAGGACGGGAGCGTTGGTAGCCGAAGCTCACGTCGTCGAACACGACCTCGCCGGTGAGCTCGGGCAGCACCCGTGCGTCGGGCCGCTCCTCGATGTCGGCGTTGGCGTCGAGGATGTCGAAGATGCGCTCCACGCCGGCACGGGCCTGCTGGGCCACCACCAGCAGGGCGGAGAGCATGCGCACCGGCGCCACCAGCTGGATGAGGTAGGACGAGAAGGCGAGGAATGTGCCCACGCTGATGCGCCCGTGGAGCGTCAGCCAACCGCCGAGGGCGAGGACCGCCACCTGGGCCAGGGCGGGCACCGTCTGGAACGTGGCCGTGGAGCGGGCTTCGATACCGGCCGCCCGTACCCGTGAGCCGAACAGCTCCTCGCTGGCCCTGGTGAGGCGCTCGAGCTCGCGCTGCTCCTGGCCGAACGCCTTCACCACCCGTACGCCGGTGACGGCCTCGTCCACCACCCCGGCCACCTCGCCCGCCTTTTGCTGAGCGTCCCACGCGGCGGGGAACACGGTGGTGCGCAGGCGGATAGCGAGCACCAGCAGCACGGGCACGGCCACCAGTGCCACCACCGTCAGCAGGGGCGACAGGAACGCCATGATCACCAGCGACAGGACCAGCAGCACCACATTGCCAGTCATCAACGGGAGGAAGGCGAGCAGGCCCTGCACGATCATCACGTCGCCCGTCGCCCGTGACACCAGCTGGCCGGTGTGGGACTGGTCGTGGCGGGCGAAGTCGAGGCGCTGGAGGCGGGCGAAGATGTCGTTTCGCAGGTCGTGCTGCACGTCGAGTGCGACGCGGCCACCGACGTAGCGGCGCACATGGGCGGCGCCGAACTGGGCCAGTCCGGCCAGCACGAGCAGGGTGAGCCACGGCGCCAGCGGGCGGCCGCCCCCGGCGACGATGCCGTCCACCACCACCTTTTGGACGAGGGGCGTCAGGGCGGTGACAGTGAGGCCAACGACGGCGGCGCCGAAGCCCACCACCACGTCACGGCGGTGGGCCCGCAGGTAGGGCCAGAGGAGGCGGGTCCAGCCGCTGCCGGTGCCCGCCGGCTGCTCGCCCATCTCGCTGTCGTCCGCCATCTCCACCCGCGCCATCTCCACCCGGTCCCCTGGCTACGCGATCACTGCGTCGAGGCGACCCGACGGGTCGTACCCGAAGGGGCGGCGTGTTCGGTGTCGACCAGCAGCACCCGGTCGGTGCCGGGCGACGCCCGGGACACGTCCGTGAACGGGCCGATCGGCGACGTGGCCCGGGAACCGATCACGAACCGGTCGCACGAGGCGAAGCCGGCGCTCGAGATGGTGCCTACGAGCCGATGTCGACGGGGTCGCGGTCGGGGTTGCGCTCGCTGTTCCTGGAGACGATCGACCATGCCGCTGCCGCGAAAGCCACGGAGATGACGGCCAACACCATGTGCACGGCCTTGAAGGCGGTGCCGTGCTCGCCGTCGCGCAGGATGTTCCACATGCGGGTGACCCACACGTACACGGTCCAGCCGGCGAAGGCCCGGAGAACGACGGCATCACGGCGTGTCATGTCGAAAAGCTACCGCTGGCTTTCGCGCTAGCCCCAATCGGCGCCGGTCTCCGTCCTCCGGTCATTAGAGGGGGGACCGGGCCGAGCAGGCAGGCTTGCGGTGCTACGCTGTCGCACATGGAGATCGGGGTGCGTGAGCTTCGGAACAGGACAAGTCAAGTGATCGACGCCGTCCGGGCCGGGGAGCGAGTCGTCCTGACTGTGCACGGCGAAGCGGTTGCCGACATCGTGCCCCACGGTCGCCGGACCCGTTGGTTGCCGGGAGATCATTTCCGCCGCGAGCTCGCCGAACGGGCTGCTGACCCGGCGCTCCGCCACGATCTCGACGCGCTGGCCGGACAAACCCTGGACGAACTTTGACCGAGCCGGCTGGGCTGTTGGACACCTCGGTGTTCATCGCTCGAGAGGTCGAGCGACCACTGGGCGAGCTACCGGCCCGGGTGATCGTGTCGGTGGTGACGATCGGTGAGCTCGAGCTCGGGGTGCTCAGTGCGTCTGATGCCCTTGCCCGCGCCCGCCGAGGCGACACGCTGTCGCTCGCCAGGACGGCCGAGCCGGTACCGATCAGCGAGTCCGTCATGGCGGCGTGGGCTCGGCTCGTGATTGATTGTCGGACCGCCGGCATCCAGCGGACAGTCAAGCTCACCGACGC
Organism: Actinomycetes bacterium; assembly: GCA_023264975.1. Lineage (GTDB taxonomy): Bacteria > Actinomycetota > Acidimicrobiia > Acidimicrobiales > JAHFUS01. The sequence continues at coordinate 16,687 of JAHFUS010000059.1, forward strand.
ACTTATCGCCGCGACCGCGATCGACCTCGGCTTGCCCGTTGTGACCCAGGACGACGACTTCGACCAGATGGCAGGAGCGCACCAGGCACTCCACGTCCTGAAGGTGTAATCGAGGGCGCGGTGCCCCCGGCCAGCACCTTGCCCTTCTCCGGCGCCTTGGTCACCAGGTTGGTGGCCCCGCCTCCGGCCCCTGCTGGCGGACTCCGCGGAACCATCGCCATCCGTCAACGGCCGGAGGACATCCCGACCATGGGTTGGGCGAGCCGGAAAGCGCCGGTGGAGCCGGAGTAGGCGGCGTCGCCGAAGGCGAACACGCCACCGTCGGAGGCCACCAGGAAGTAGCCGCGGTCGGAGCCCGAGCGGGCGATGCCGACGACCGGCTGATTGAGCCGCTGGCCGCCGGTGGAACCGACGAAGCGGGCGTCACCGAAAGCGAACACGCCGCCGTCACGGGCCACCAGCCAGTAGCCGGCGCCCGGTGTGGCGGCCATGCCGACGATGGGCTGGGCCAGCTTCTTCCCGCCCATGGACCCGTGGAACCTGGCGTCCCCGAAGGTGAACACTCCGCCGTCGGCTGCCACGAGGTGGTAGCCGTTGCCAGTGGGGCTGGCGGTGATCCCGACGACGGGCTGGGCCAGGCGCTGACCACCCGTGGAGCCGTAGAACTTGGCGTCGCCGAAGGCGAACACGCCTCCATCGCGGGCCGCCAGCCAGTACCCGTTGCCCGACGGCGTGAGGGCCATCCCGACCACCGGTTGGACGAGGGCCAGCCGGCCGGTGGAGCCGCGGTAGACGGCGTCGCCGAAAGCGAACACGCCGCCGTCGGCCGCCACCAGGAAGTAGCCCTCGTTGCTGGGCGTCGACGCCATGCCGACGACCGGCTGGTTGAGCCTCGTCGCGCCCATCGAGCCCCGGAAGGACGCGCCTCCGAAAGCGAACACGCCGCCGTCCCGCGCGACCAGGCGGTAGGCGCCGCCGCTCAAGCCGGTGGAGCGGGCGATGACCAGGCGGTCGACGCCCGCCTGCAGTCCGAGGGCACCGAGGGCCTGCTCGGCGGCCGCCGCGTCCGCGCCGGGCGTGAGGAGGAGCAGCCCGCCGGCCCGGCCCACCGCCGTGCCGAGCAGGGCGGCGTCGAAGGGCTGCTGGCCGTCGGCCACGTAGACCATGTTGGTGGGCAGGCCGCGGGCGATCGACTCGGTGATCACCGACCGTGACACAGCGTATTGGTCGGCGCCGCCCAGCCGCTTGGCCCCGGGCAGGGCGGCGAGGGCCGCGTCGCTCACGCTGGCCGTGCCACCCACGACGAGCGTGGTGGTGATGTTGAGAGCCTGCAGGGCGTCCCTGGTGGCCTGGGGCACGGCGTTGTCGGCGAACAGGATGGGCAGGCGCCGGTTGGAAGCCAGGCCGGCAGCGGCGCCGGCGTCGGGTGACGTGGGGTTGACGACGACCACGGCATCGAATGCAGGTGCGCCGGCCGTCCTTGCGGCCGCCGTGCGCCGGTCCATGGACAGGGCGATCAGGCGGGCCGTGTCGGCCGGGCTGGAGCCGGCCAGGCGGGTGACCTTGTCAGCGGGAACGCCGGTGTCGACGATGGCGTTCACGACGCCCTGGCCGAGGGCGCCCGAGTCGCCGATGAGGACAGCGCCGAGCGGGCTCACCCGGCCGACCTCGGCCTTCACGCTCGGGAGCAGTCCCCCGGCAGGGGAGGCCAGCAGGGGAGCGAGCTCGGCCCGGGACAGGACCGAAGCTGCCAGCGCGGCGGCGGTGTCGCCCTCGTTGACCACCACGACCCTGCTGGCCGACCTGGTGACGAAGCTGCTGGCCAGCACCGCCTCCCCGCCTCCCTGGTACGCCACCTTGCCGATGGTGGCCGACAGCTCGGCCCGGCCCGCCTCGGGCAGTTTCCGGACGGGGATGGGACCACCGGACCGGAGGTCGAGGACGGAGGTGTAGATGTCGGAGGAGTCGTTCCCGAAGCTGCCTTCACGCGAGTCCATCCAGGCGAACAGGATGCGGTCGGTGCCGAGTGGGAGGGCGACGGGCCCGAAGTCCCAGTACGTCGAGAACTGGTGGTCGAGCCCGATGTCGTTGTTGATCGACCGGTCGGAGATGCGGCGGTTCTTGGAGAACGACACGCCGCCGTCGAGGGAGTGGGCGTAGTAGGTGTCGCCCAGCCGACTCTCGATGGCCTCGAGGTGGACGTTGGTGGGCGACCGGTAGCCGTGGCGCCGGTCGTGCCACACCAGGTCGACCCGGCCGTCGGGGGCGACGTAGACGTTGGGGTGACGCTGGGCGATGCCGGTTGCCGGCTCGCCGGTGCCGACCGGGTCGTCGTTGACGCGGATGGGCGTCGACCAGGTGACGCCGCCGTCGAGGGAGCGGACGAAGCGCACGTCGGCGTCGGGGTGGATGAAGTGGTCCGTGCGCACCGGCGGCGGCGGGCCCTCGCCCCAGACGAGATAGAGGTTGCCGTTGCGGGGGTCGGCCGCCATCCGGGGGAAGTTCGAGTCGGTGAAGAGGGTGCCGCCGGCGTCGGGGCCGTAGGCACGGGCGACGGCGGCGAGCGAGCGGCTCCACGTCTGGCCGTTGTCGCTGGAGTGGGCCACCTGGAGCTGGCCGTCGAGGCCCTCGGTCCGGTACGCGACGAACACCCGCCCGTCGGGCAGCACCACCGGCTGGGACTGCTCGAGCGTGCGGGTCTCGGTGGCCGGCGTCGTCCCGTTGACCCGCACGGGCGGAGCCCACGTGTCGCCGCCGTCGCTGGAGCGGGCAACGACGGTGTCGCCCGCCGAGCGGCTGGCGCCGAGGGCGGAGGCGGTCACGTAGATCATGTCGGCGCCGCCCGTACCCGCGCCCGGGCGCACGGCGAGCGTGGGGAGCTTGTGGCGGGGGCCGGTTGCGTTCGGCGCTCCGCCCGGGATGGCGACCACGCCGACCCCGAAGGTGCGGCCGCCGTCGGTGGACCTGGCCACGAGGACCGAGTCGCCCTCGGCGGCACTGCGCTGCGACGCAAAGGTCGTGTAGACGTTCTGGCCGGCGCCGAACATCACGCTGCCGTTGGCCACCATGTGAAAGTCCTGCTGCGTCGGGGTTCCCGGGGCATCGGCGCGCCGGCACGCCCGGGCCGGAAAGCCGGCGGGCGCCCGAAGCAGCCCGCCGTCCCATGTGGCGCCTCCGTCGAAGGTGACGTGGTAGGCGCACTGCTCCGCCCGGGACTCGATGTCGACCTCCACGATGTGGCGGACGTCGGCGGGGTCACCTGCCAGGCCAGGTGCCTGGGGCTGGCGGCTCGGGTCGGTGTTCGTCCCGAGCTTGCGGTTCGGCTCCGCCCGCAGCTGGCCGACGGTCTGGGCCTCGGCGCCGGGAACGGCGACGGACAGTGGACCAGCGAGGGTCACGAGGGCGAGCGCGAGGCGCAGGGCCTGGCGGGGGGTGGCCATGGCTGGGCGAGTCTCCTTCTGGTTCGAACGGTCGAGATGCGAACGAGAGCATGCCGTACGTCCGGGCGGCGCGCAGGTTATGGGTCGATTCGCGGAAGGGGCAGCCCTTGCGGGCTGCCCCTCCGGCGTTCGACGGCGCTCCGGGGAGCGCGACGGGCTACCGCTTGGCGGGTGCGCCTGCGCTGCGGTCACGACGCCCGGCCAGGACCAGCGCCGAGGCGCCGAGGGCGAGCACGAGGCCCACGCCCACCAGCGCGATGGCCAGGGCGGGAGAGCCGGACGAATCGTCGGACATGCTCACCATCACCGAGCGACGGGCGGGCGCCGTGGCCGGAGCGGCCTCGGGAGCCGGTGCGACGGCGGGGGCAGGCGTGACGGCGGGAGCCGGAGTGGCCTCGGGCGCGGGTGCGACGGCGGCGGGGGAAGGCGTGGCGGCGGGAGCCGGAGCGGCGGCTGCCGCGGGAACAGGCGCCGGGGCGGCGATGCGGACCCGGGGGGCGGCGACGGCGCGTGCGGGGGCAGGCGCAGCGGAGCCGGCCGGAGCGCCGGCGGGCGCCGGCGTCGGGCTGGCGGGCTCGAACGGCACGGCCGAGTCGGTGGCGGCTGCGACGGCCGGGCCGGTGACCTGGAAGGTGGTGCGGGCCGGCGTGCCGGCCACCATCACACCGTCAGGAGTGCGCTGGGTGGCGATGATGGGGTAGCTGCCCGGCGCCACCTGCGGCACGGCGAAGGAGAACTCGATGTTGCCGCCGGCGTCGGGGCGACCGCTCCACAGCAGGGTGCCGGACGTGCTGGCGAAGTAGACCTTCACGGGTTCGACGTTGCCCACGTCGACCCGGCTGAAGCTTCGGCCGGTGCCGGCGACCGTGGTGCCGGCGGCACCGCTGCCCGGCTCGATGGCCAGCGTGCTGAGCACGGAGCAGGCGTACGCCATTGATGCCACGACGAGCGGCACAAGCAGCGCTCCGAACGCGATGAGCGAACCCCGACGACCGATGCCTCTCATGGTGTCCCTTTCCAAGGCCGGACGAGCGAGCTCGGGCGCACCCCGGCTCACGATTCCTACTCCCGTCAATGCTACCGCGCCCGACGACCGGGTTCAAGGCCATGCGGGCGTCCGGCCTCCCGCCGCTCCTGCCAGCGAACCCTGCACCGCATGCCGGACAGAGGACTCCTGAGGAGGTCCGGCGCCGCCCGTCAGGCGCCGTCCGGCCAGCCTCCGTCAGCGCCCCTTGGGCGAGTGATGGGACGGAGCACTTCGACCACGGCGTCCTGGCGGGCGTGCGCGGCCCAGGCCTGCGGGGGCGACCCGTAGTTGCGGTCCTTGGTGTTCGGGTCGGCGCCGAGCTCGAGGAGCGTGCGCACGACGGCGACGTCGCCGTCATAGGCGGCCTGGTGCAGGGGCGTGTGCCGCCGCCCGACGTTGACGTCGAAGCCGACCTCTGCGAGCAGCCTGATCAACTCGGGCCTACCCAGCTCGACCGCCTCGAGGACGGCGTACGGCCGGCGGGCGACGGCCCGGGCGGCCAGGCCGGGGTCGGCGTCCAGCAGGTCCTCCACGGCATGGCGACCCCCCACATCGCCGGCCATGCACTCGGCCAGGAACCGGTCCACCAGGTCGAGCGCGGCCGTCGTGGCTCCAGCCGCCAGCAGGATGTCCATCACCTCCCGGTTGCCCCGGTGCACGGCCAGCTCGTAGGGCGTGCGGCCTTTGAAGATCGGGTGGGCGGTGCCCTTCCCGTCGGGAGAGGCGCCGGCGCCGAGGGCGAGGCGGCCCCACTCTGGGCGGTTCTGGGCGGCGGCCACCGAGAGCTGGTCCTCCAGCAGTTGGGCAGGCGTGCCGTGCGAGGAGCCGAGCCGCGCGTGCCACGGCCCGCCCCCGCCCTTGCCGAGGCCGAATTCGATGAGCAGGCGCAGGTGGCTGTCGTCGGGGTCGAACTGGCGGTTGTAGAGGGCCTGGCTGTCGTTGGGGTCGGCGCCCGCTTCGAGGAGCAGGCGTGCCAGCGCAAGGGCTTCGGGGTGCGGCGGCTGGTTGGTCTTGTCCTCCCCGCCGCCGAGGGCGCCGGTGAGGGCGGTGAACGGGTAGGTCCCGTCCCAGAGGTAGCCGGCGTTCGGGTCGGCGCCTGCGTCGAGGAGGACCTTCGCCGTCCTGAGCGGGGAGCACTGCGGGGCGTCGACGGAGATGCGGGAGTACGTGACGTACAGGAGCGGCACCCAGTCGAACGGTCCGCCGGGTCGGTCGGCGAGCGGCGGGTCGGCGTCGACCAGTCCGCCCACGTGGGCGAAGTCGCCCGCCGCAGCCGCCGTCCAGATGTCCTTGTGGGCCAGCTCGGGCGACGCCCCGAGCATGACGCCGGCCTGGGCGTGGCGGTCCAGGTCGTCGCCGCCGTAGACCAGGCAGCCGAGCCGGAGCATGCGGTCGGCCCGGTGCTCGGGGCGGTCGTCGTCACCGAGGGGCACCAGGTGCGGGGACCGGCCGTACTCGGCCACCACCGCCAGGTGGCGGCGCAGGGCGGTCCAGCTGGGGAAGCCGTAGCGGCGGGCCAGCACCAGTTGGGCGTCGGCCACGCGGAAGGCGGACGGATCGTCGGCGGCCTCCGGCCGGGGGTGGACCTCCCGGACGGTGCGGAGCGCTTCGGCGTCGCCGGCGCGTACCTGGCGCTGCAGGGTTCGGGCCTGACCCTTGAGGTGGTCGAGGTCAGGCTTGGAGGGCAGGCAGAGTGAGGGCACGACGGCCTCCTTTCCATGGATGCCTGGTGTCCGCACGGTCAGGCCGGAAGGAGAACCGTTGCGGATCCGCCGTTCTGGTCGGTGGATCGTGGCGGAACTTCGCACCGCTCCACCGACCAGAAGGACCGCCGCAGTTCGCTGCGTCTAG
>JAHFUS010000005.1 GCA_023264975.1 Actinomycetes bacterium
CGGTCGTTTCCTTGCCACAGAAGGACTTTCGCGACCTCCCCCTGCTTCACCTGCGAGGAATCAGAAGAAATCTCATCCGAACTGAACCGCCGCCATGTGCGGAAGCCAGGGCTAGCCGGCTAGCTAGTGGTTCGCTCCCCACATCGGTGAGCGGCTCGTGCGCGACATCGACGAGGCAACCCTGGATCGTCTCTTCGGTCGGATGCGCTCCGCCGGCCTGAGCGGCTCGAGCCTCAACCAGGCAAAGAGCCTGTACATGTCCTTCTTCCGCTGGGCGCGCAAGCGGGGGCTCACGCTGCGAAACCCCATGGCGGAGTTCCAAGTGCCGACGAGCAGCTACGTGTCGCCTGCGCGCATCCCGCCCGAGGTCGAGGCACTCACGGCTCTCCTGGCCGCCGCCGTTGAAAGTGGTGCCCGAGGTGGCCCCCATGCTCGCGCTCGGCGCGGTGACGGGGATGCGCCGCAGTGAGCTGGTCGGGATTCGTCGGTCCCGGGTGCGATGGGACGAACGTCGTGCACAGCCTCGGCGACCGAACCGCCTGCTCAGCTCGGCAGCGGGCATCCCTCGGGATCGCTGAGGTAGTCGAGGAACCGGAGGAGGTGGTCGGGGTCGAACGGCTTGGTCATGTAGTACGTGGCGCCCGCCTGCCACCCGTCCCAGGCGTCCTGGTCACTCGCCTTGGCCGTCAGGAGGACGATCGGGATGGCGGCCGTGCGCTCGTCCTGACGCAGCTCGCGCAGAACGGAGAAGCCGTCGCTCACGGGCATCATGACGTCGAGCACGATGACGTCCGGCAGCAGCGCGAGGGCCAGCTCGCCGGCCGAGCCGCCGTTGTCGGCGACGGTGACCTCGTAGCCGCCGAGCTCGAGGATCATGGCCAGGACGCCCCGGATGTCGGGGTCGTCGTCGGCCACCAGCACCGTGCGGATCGCTTCCTGTGCAGTCATGCCCGTGCACCGGCCGGCGAGGCGTGGGCGGCAGCGGCAGACGGCAGGGTGAGGGTGAAGCACGAGCCCGTCCCGCCCGACGCGCCGGTGAGCGTCAGCGTTCCGCCCAGCAGCCCCGCGATCTCCCGGCACAGGTAGAGCCCGAGCCCGAGGCCGCCGTGGGAGCGTGTCGACGTCTGGTCCAGCTGCACGAACCGCTCGAAGACCCGCTCGCGGTCGGCGGGCGCTATGCCGGGGCCGTCGTCGATCACCTGGATCCGGACCGACCCGGATTCGCCCGGCTCGAGCCGGACGTCGATGCCGCCCTCGGGCGCGTACTTGCAGGCGTTCTCGACCAGGTTCGAGAGCACCTGGCGCAGGCGGGGAGCCGCCGTCTGCAACGTGCCCACGCCGGTGTCGGCGAAGCGGATGGCGGGGAGGCCGTCGTCGGTCCGCTGGCTGCGCAGGTCCTCGACGATCTCGTCCACCAGCTGGCCCACGTCCACCGCATCGTCGGTGACGAGCGGGTCGCCGTTCTCCACGCTGGCCAGTGTGAGCAGTTCCTCGATCAGTCCCTGGAGGCGCTGGGCCTGCCGGCACGAGACATCGATAAGCTTGGTCCGCTGGTCGGGCTTCAGCCGCTCGTCCATGCGCCGGAGCGTCAGCACCGAGCCGATCATGGCGGCCAGCGGCGTGCGCAGCTCGTGCGACACGGCGGAGACGAAGTCGTCCTTCTGGCGGTTGAGGTCCACCTGGTGGGCGAGGGCGTCCTCCACGTCGGCGTACAGGCGGGAGTTGGCGACGGTGAGGACGGCGTGGCCGACGAAAGCGGACAGCACCTCGGCCCGCCCGTGCGGGCTGTCGTCGCCGGCCAGCTGGCGGAGCACCACGAGCAGGACCGGCGCGGCGGCCTCGTCGTCGGAGCGGGCGACGACCACGGACTCGATCGACGGGAACAGCGTGCGCAGGGCTGCCGGCACGCCGTCGCCCGACACCTCCGCGCCGGAGTGTTCGAGCACAAGGGCCCGGGCGGCGTCGACGGCAGGCGGCGGAGCGTCCGAGACCTCGCCGTCGCTTCGTACCACGCCCCACCAGCGGCCGCCGGCGTCGGTGGTACAGCACAGGGCAGCGGCGCCCGTGACCAGTGAGCACGACTCGCCGGCCAGCGTCCCGAGCACTTCGCGTAGGCCGCCGAGTCCGCCGGTCCGGCGGGAGGCGGCGTAGAGGCGCTCGAACCGGAGCTGCTCGGCCCGCTGGGCCGCGAGCCGGCGGGTCTCGGCAACCATTACCAAGACCAGTGGAGCCACCAGGAGCACCGCACCGGGCGTGACGCCGTAGAGCACCGTGGCCACCAGCCCGATGGTCGCAGAGATGACGCTGGCGACGGCGACCGGCACGACCGATGCGGCGAACATCGACGTGAACCGCTCGTCCTCGAACACGGCGAGCACGGCCGAGGTGCATGCGTGCGTGGTCGTGGCGTAGCAACAGGCGGCAGCGAGGGCTGCGGCCCATGCGGCGCCGCCGGAGCGGCCGTCCGGCCAGAGGTGCTGGAAGACGAGGGAGCCGGCGACCGCCGCAAGGGCGACACTGGCTGCGTTGTAGGCCACCTTCGACACGGCCTGGCGTTGCCAGGCACAGGCCAGCAGCTCACCGAGCACGGCCGCCGCGATCACGCCGGCGGGCGACATGTGGAGCAGCATGACCACCACGATCGCTTCGACGAGCGTGACCGAGAAGGCATGACGGCCGTACTCGACGTTCATACGCAGGGAACCTACGAGGGCGATGGCGGCCGCGAACGGCACGACGGCGAACGACGGCCGACCCAGCATGCCGGCGGCCGAGGTGGCGGCCACGAGCAAGGTCGCCACGCCCGCATGGAGGACGGTGAGACCGACGACCTGGCGCTTCACGCGAGTGCTCCGCATCCTCCTGCGGCAGTCACCCGGTGAAGGGGGCGGCCCAGGCGGCCCCCGTCGAGACACCGGTCCACGACTCGTCGGCCCAGCGCGACCCGGCCCAGCGCGACCCGGCCCAGCGGCTGCCCGCCCAGACCTCGCCGGCCCACCGGCTCCCGGCCCAGAGCTCGTCTGCCCATCGCGAGCCGGCCCAGCGCGAGCCGGCCCAGCGCGACCCGGCCCAGCGGCTGCCGGCCCAGCGCGAGCCGGCCCAGATCTCGTCTGCCCAGCGGCTGCCCGCCCAGCGGCTTCCGGCCCATCGCGAGCCGGCCCAGCGACTGCCCGCCCAGCGCGACCCGGCCCAGCGGCTGCCGGCGAACTCCTCGGTGGCCCAGCGCGAGCCGGTCCACATGTGGTCGGCCCACCCGCTGCCCGTCCAGCGCGTCCCGGCCCAGCGGCTGCCGGCCCAGTCGCCGTCGTTCCAGCGCCCGGCCGACCAGGGCATGCGGTTGCCGAGCCCGAGGCCGAGACCGCCGAAGGCGACGGGGAACCGCTGCCACCACTCCGAAGGCAGGCCGGCCGGCGCGAGATCGGCGGCGGCTAGGTCGACGGCGACGCCGGAGGCGCCGGTCACCACATGGCCGGAGGCCACGAGGGCCGCCTTGAAGTCGTCCGGCGTCGCCGCCGCGTGGTGCTCGGTGAGCACGGCGACGGCGCCGCTGGTCATGGCCGTGGCCATGGAAGTGCCGGAGCCGAGCAGGTAGTTCCGGTCGACGACCGACGCCGGGTTGGCGGTCACCACGGCGGACCCGGGCGCGGCCAGGGACACCACGGACACACCGGGAGCCAGCAGTTCCGGCTTGGTCCCGCGCGAGCTCGTCCCGCGGCCTGACCAGTCCGGCACGGAGTCGTCGGCCGGCCCGAAGGCGCTGCCGGTGTCGAGGGCGCCGACGGTGACGACCCACGGGTCGCGACCCGGGGACGAGACCTCCGAACCGCCGTTGCCGGAGGCCGCCACCACGGTGATGCCGGTCGCCCAGGCCGCCTCCACGGCGGCCGACAGCGGATCGCTCGTGTAGCTGTTCGACACGGTCGGAAAGGCGACGGAGAGGTTGAGGACGCGGATGGCGTAGGCGTCGGCGTTGGCCACGACCCAGCCGATGCCGGCCAGCACCTTGGACAGGCTCGTGTCGCCGCCGGCGCCGGCGACCTTCACCGACACGATGTGGGCGCCGGGGGCGACGCCGACGTGGCGGGTGGCGGCCGAGGCGGAGAGCGAGCCGTCACCGGCGATCAGCCCGGCCATGAACGTGCCGTGTCCGTACGTGTCCAGGTTGTTGCCCTCGCCGCTCAGGTCCGGTCCCTGCACCACCCGGCCCCGCAGGTCCTCCACCTCGGTGACGCCCGTGTCGACCAGGGCGACACCGACGCCGGCGCCGGCATCGAGGTCCCAGTCGCCACCGGGGTCGATGGCGGCCAGCTGGTGGTCGGCGGCGGGCACCCGGGCCAGATCGACGCCGGCCACCTCCATGGGCGCGTCGTCCACCACGAGCAGCCCGGCGGCCCGGACGGTCGCCGCCTCCGCTGCGTTGAGATCGGCCGTCACGCCGCCGACCAGCGCCAGGGGCGCTCCGGGATCGGCGCCTGCGGCGGAGACGGCGCGGGCGGCGGCATCGGACGAGGCGCCCCAGACGACGACGGGCCGTGCCCGGTCCGAGGCCGGAGCGGCACCGGCGACGGCGCCCGCCGGCGGGACGAAAGCGGCGGCCAGGGCGACAGCGGCCAGCGCGGCCGGGCGCCGGAGGCGCGCAGGCCGGCGTCGGCCCAAAAAACTGACGTTCATGCACAGGGCATCGGCGCCTGGGACGGCCAAGCTTGAGCCGTTTCGAGGTTGCGGCGCTTCGTCCCCGATGCCCGGTGCACGCCTATCGGGGGGATCCGGGAAGTCGACGCGGCGCCCGGCACGGCCCCGGATCACGCTCGGCGACAGGTATCGATCCGCACGCCGGAGGGCCACGGGCGCGGCCTCTGCGCCCTTCGTCCCGGAGTGACCGGGAACGACCTCAGCGGGCGACGGCCGGCCCGATGCCGGCCGGCTGGACCGCGGCGGAGGCCGCCGCCACGCGGGCCAGGGAGCCGTTGATCGAGCGGTTCGAGTGGCAGCCGCTGCGGTCGCGGGGCAAATGGAGCGCCTACATCTGAGTGTCAACACGATCTGCAACCACATCCAGAAAATCCGGTACAAGTTCAACGCCCACTCGAAGCTGCAGGCGGTGGCCACCGCAGTACGCGAGGGGATCCTCGATCCGCATCGCGGCGCAGGCTCATAGCGCTGCGATCTGCCTGAATCGGACCCAAGAACTCGCGTCCGCGCTATCAGCCATCCCCGCGCTGCGTCCGAAGGGTTGAGGGTGAGGACTACGCAACGAGTTCGAAGCAGTCCCGCCCTGTGCCCGGTCCTTGGCGGGACTGCTGCGGCCCTGTACGTGCTGAGCGCTTCTGCGCCGACCGTCCAGGCGCTGGTGTTCATCGCGTCGAGCATTGTCCCCGCCGCCGTCGTCGTGCGAGCCGTGCGTCGTCAGGGGTCCCGACTGTCGGCGGGGCTGGTCAGCCCTGGCGGCCGGGATGATCCTGCTGGCGGTCGGCAACATCGTCTGGTGCGGCTATCCGGTCATCCTCGGCAGAACGCTGCCGTACCCGTCAATCGCCGATGCGTTGGTCTTCGCGAGCTACGCCGCCCTCGCCCTTGGCTTGGTCCTCATCATCGGGGCTCGGTCTGACGCGCTCGACCGCTTCGGACCGCTCGTCGACAGTGCGATCATCACCGTCGTTGCCGGATTCATCACCTGGCTGCACGTCCTCGGCCCGACCGCCGGCACCTCGGTCCAGTCGGGTATGCAGCGCGCTGTGTCGCTCACATACCCGCTTTCTGACCTCGCCTTCCTCGCGCTGCTCGCCCGGATGATATTCACGCGGGGAGCCAAGCGCTCGGCGTTCTGGCTGCTGTGCGCCTTCGTCATCGCCCAGCTCGTCGGCGACACGGTCTTCGCGCTGTCGCTCCTGAGAGGCACCTTCGCCTACGGCCAGACGTGGGTGAGCGCGTGGATCATCGCGTACAGCTGCATGGCCGGCGCCGCGTTACACCCCTCCATGCGCCACGTCGGGTCCGCTGCCGTGACCTCGACCCGACCGCACCGGCCGATGATCCGCCTCGTGGTCGTACAGGTAGCGGCACTGGTCGTGCCGGTTCTCGCAGTCATCGACAGGCGTGCCACACCCGGGCTCGTGCTGGGGGCCGGCGTCACGTTGTTCCTGCTCTCGGGACTTCGGATGGCGCTCCTCGTTCGCCAGGTGCACGCCCACGCCATGGTCATCGAGGGTCGCGAACAGGAGCTCCGGAGTACAGCCGAGCGCCTGCATGAGTCCGAGGACGTTCTCGTGCGCCAGGCGAACTACGACGCGCTCACGGGTCTACCGAACCGCGCCCTGTTTTTGGACCGGCTCGGCGCTGCCGTCGCGCGACCCGACACGTCGGTCGCGGTCATGCTCCTCGATCTCGATGCGTTCAAGACCGTCAACGACAGCCTCGGCCACGCCGCCGGCGACGCCCTTTTGGTCAAGGTGGTCGAGCGCCTCACGATCGGACTGCGGGGCGCGGACCTCCTGGCTCGACTCGGCGGCGACGAGTTCACCATCCTCGCCGAGGGTGTCGATGCTGACGGCGCGATCGAAATCGCGACGCGGCTAGTCGCCATGCTCCACGCTCCGATCACGATCGGTACTAGCACGGTGTCCTGCAAAGCCAGCATCGGCATCTCCGTCGGCAGCTCCGTCAGCGGCAAGGCGTCGCACACGTCGGCCGAACTGCTTCGCGACGCAGACGCGGCCATGTACGCCGCCAAGCGACGAGGCGGCCAGCGCGACGAACTGTGCACCGACGACATGCATGCCCGAGCACTGAACCGGTTGGCGCTGGAGTCAGACCTTCGCGCGGTTGTTCCCGAACAGGACCTCACGGTGCACTACCAGCCAGTGGTGGACCTCACCGATGGCGAACTCTCCGGCTTCGAGGCGCTCCTGCGTTGGAACCACCCCGACCGCGGAGCGATCTCGCCGGCGGAATTCATCCCGATCGCCGAGGAGACAGGCGCGATCCTGCCCATCGGACGTTGGGTGCTCAGCGAGTCCTGCCGGCAGATCCGAACCTGGCAGCAGGCCTACCCCCACGCTGCAGAGCTCGGAATCAGCGTCAACGTCTCCGCCCGCCAACTGGAAGACGCCGAACTCGTCGCCGACGTCGCCCGCGTCCTGGATGAGAGCGGGCTGGAGCCGTCTCTGCTGACGCTCGAGATCACCGAGACGATGGTGATGGCGAACGAAGACGAGGCGTTGGAATGCGTCAAGCAATTGAAGGATCTCGGCGTGCGAATCTCGGTCGACGACTTCGGCACCGGCTACTCATCGCTCGCGCAGCTCAACCGTTTCCCCGTCGACGAGCTCAAGATCGACCGGTCTTTCGTCGCGAGCCTTGGTTCGCACGGCGAGGGCTCCGGCGTCGCAGCTGCCGCCATCCGACTGGCCCGGAGCCTTCTCATCGACGTCGGTGCCTAAGGAGTCGAGCGCGAAGATCAGCTGGTCGAGCTCCGTCGAACCTCCTGCGCAAAGGCACAGGGGTACCTCCTCGCACGACCGCTCGCCCCAGCCGCCGCCGAGGAACTCGTTCGAGCCGGCTAGGCATTCGCGATGCCGGCGAGAGCGCCGCTCGTCGTCCTCGTCGTCGAAGACGAAGCCAGGCTGCGACGGTCGACTTGCCGGATCCTTCACAGCGGAGGGTTCACCACGGTGCAGGCAGGCACCGGAGCAAAGGCCTTGTCGCTTGCGGCCGAGACGCAATTTGACGCAGTCGTCCTCGACGTCGGCCTTCCCGACATGGATGGCTACAGCGTCTCGACGCGAATGGCCGAGATGTGCCGTACGCCTGTCCCCGTCGTTTTCCTCTCTGGTACGGCGACCGCCCCGGAAGATCGGGTTCGGGGATACGACTCCGGCAGCGCTTGCTACTTGATCAAACCGGCTCGTCCAGAGGAGGTCGTCGCCGCCGTACGCGCGGTGGTTCGGGCCGGCGACGCGGGCCGAGGCTCCTCGAGAGCGGCCCTCAGGGTCGCATATTGAACCACCAGGCGCACGATCCTCCACGTCGACACCCGAAACGCAGACCGGTACGCACTCCGCCTGCCCATCAACTGGAGGGGCTACCAGTCAGCGCATCCAGTGCCCGGACCAATCGACAGGTGACCGCACTGTTCGCCTCCGACCTCGCCGCCGAGCACCAGTAGCCCAGCCGTTCGCTCATCCACCGCCGCCCAGGTTGGTGGCGAGAGCGGCCTCGGCGTGAGCGCCGACGATTTGGAGGAAGAGGTCGAGGGGAAAGGTGCCGGCGCTGGTCTTCGTGGGGTGGCTGACCGCAACCTGGGGGGCAATGAGGTAGCAGCGCCCGGCGAAGCGAGGGTGGCGTTCCACCAGGGCGCGCATGCCGCCTCTGGTGTGCTCAGGGGACGAGCCGATCTCGAACTTGAGGGTTTCGTCGGGGTGGTCGAAGACGAGGTCGACCTCGTGCTTGCTATCCCGCCAGTGGTGCAAGCGGAGGCCGGCCTGGAGTGCGACTCCGCCAGGACCTTTGGTGCCGCGCCGGGCGAAGTTCGCGGTTGCCTTCGCCGGCTGTAGGTGCTGTCGCCGATCGACTTGATCCCTGAGTTCCTGCCGATCATCGGGCCTCTTGACGACGTGGTGGTGGTCGCCCTCGCGCTTCGGTACGCCGCTCGCCGCGTGCCACGAGCGGTGATCTTCGAAGCATGGCCCGCCGAGCCGCGGCTGTCGGGAGCGCTTTCTACCCCTCCGCTCCTAGCTTGCGGTCGGGTCAGGCGCGCCGACACCCGGTCTCGGGTCGGAGAGCCGGGAGCTGATCACGCTCAACGCGGCTGCGCCGAGATGCGCGGAAGCCAGGACAACGGCGGCGGCGGCGAGGCCCGCTCGGGACTCATCATGCTGGTGCACGGCTTCTCGGCTGTCGAGAACGGCCAGCAGCAGAGCGATTGCCGCCACGCCTAGCAGAACCCGTCGATTCGGAACTGCGAGGACGAGCGCCGCCATGAGGGAAAGAAGGACAACTACGGCGGCTGTCGTGCCGGCCGACTCGGTGCGAACACCGAAGAGCGTTTCTCCGACGGCGGGCGCCGGCGCCGCCCGTGTCGTCGCTGGACCTGACGAGCCGGTCGAGGCGGCCGTCCCGCCCGTCGACCTCGTGGTGGTCGCCGCTGTTGTCGGCGTCGACTCGGTCGTTGCTGGCCCATGGCGGGCCCGTTCGGCGGCTTCGCGGGCGGGTGGGCCTTCGGGGGCGGTGGTCGGCGCTGCGGTCTGCAGTGGTACGGCCGTGCTCGGGGGGACGTCGAGCGTGGTGGCGGGTATCGAGGATGCGGTGGACTGTTCCGCCTCCTCTCTGGCCGCGGAACCCTCGGGAGCGCCGAACGCCCCTCCGGTCTTTCGCTCCTTGGATCGTTCGGCTGCTGATGCGAAGCCGAAACCCACCGCCGACACCAACAGCAGCGCGGCCAACCCGACCTTGAGACCCCCGGGTCGGTTCACCGCCGCGCCGATCGCTTCGAGAAGGTGCTCGGCGGCGGCACGGTGAGGCTGCTCAACGGAGCCCGTGGAGGGTGGAGATCGGGGCATCGGTGCAGAAGAACGTCTCGAGCGTGCACCCGAGTTGCTCGGCCCGGGCGATGAACGTCAGTCGTTCGATGGCGCGCTCGTCGTAGAGCCGGTACCCGGCGGGAGTGCGTTCCGGCACCGGTAGAAGTCCGATCTGCTCGTAGTAGCGCAGCGTCGGGCTGGAGAATCCAGCACGCTCGGCCACCCCGGCGATCCGGTAGCGGCCCTCGATCACAGTCACAGAGCCCACCGTACGTCCGGCGGGGCGGGTTGTCGGTCACGGGTCGCGTACGAGTGCGGTGGCGGGGCGCTGGGTGGCCCGGATGGCACCGAGTGCGGCGATGCTGACGGCGGCGATTGCGGTCCCGCCGACGGCGGCCAGGTAGGCCCAGGGCACGGCGAGCGCGGCCGGGGGCGGGTCGAAGACGCCGGTGAGGACTTTGACGAGCATGTGGGAGAGCACCCACCCGCCGAGTGCGCCGGCAGCGAGTCCTCCGCCGGTGATGAAGAGGGCCTCGGCCCACACGAACCCGCCGAGCTGGCGGGCTTTGGCGCCGAGCGCGCTGGCGATGGCGAAGGTGCGGCGGCGTTCGGCGATGCCGAGGGCGAGCACGAGTCCGGTGGAGGCGGCGGCTAGGACCAGCGCGAAGCCGAGTTCGAGTCGGGTGAGCCCGGCAAGGTCGACAGCGGTGAGGCTGGAGCCGACGACGCGTCGGCTGGTTGTGAGATCGGTGACCTGGGCTTGGGCGCCGACGACGGACCGGACGCGCCCGGCCACGGCGGCGGGCGAGCTTCCGCCGGTGTCGAGGAGGAAGGCGCCAACGGCGTCGCTGCCGGTCATCTTGGTGAGGTAGTCGGCGTTGGCGACCAGGAAGCTGTCACGCGGGGCGGTCGGGAACTCTTTTGCGATCCCGGCGTAGTGGAACGCCACATCGGTGAACTGCTTGGTGCGGCCGTCCTGGAGGCGGAGGGTGACCTGGTCGCCGGGGTGGAGCTGGAAGTCCTTGACCGTCTCGGCGCTCACGAGGATCGAGTCCGGGCGCGACGCCAGCGTTGCGATGAGCTGTCGGGCGGTGCCGCCCTGGAAGTAGGCGTCTTGAAGCTTGGTGGCGCCGACGATGGTGTCCGCCCGCACCCCGTAGAGGTCTTGGAGGTCCGCTCCGACGTAGGCGAAGCGATGCTGGATGGGTTCGACGGAGCGCACGCCGGGGACCTTGGCGAGGACGGCGCCGCCGGCGGCTCCGACGTTGGTGCCGGGTGATTGGGTGACGGTGACGTCTGCGCCGTTGGTGAGGCGGGCGTCGATGTCGGCTTGTTGGCGGTAGGTGGCGTTGAAAACCGCGGTGGATGCCGCGAAGGCCGTGGTGAGGGCCACGAGCACGAGCGCGTTGGCGAGGATCCGGCGTTGTCGTGACATGGAGGAAGCGACGGTGCCTGCGAGGGGGCCGGCGACGGGACGGAGCACGCGGCGCATGATCGGTCGGCCGCGCCCGAGGATCAGGTCGGCGATCCGCCAGGCGAACAGCCCGGCTCCAGTCCACAGCAGCGCCGGTCCGGCGAAGGCCCAGTAGCTGACGGAGATGGTGGGGACCCCTTCGGGGGCGAGGACGAGTTTGTAGCCGCCGCGCCCGGTGAGCCAGAAGATCAGTGCGCCGGCGCCGAGAAGCAGGAGGTCGAGGCCGTAGCTGGCCCAGCGGGGAGGACCTGCCCGGCCGACGCTGCGACGCCCGGCAATGACGGTCACGCCGCGGGCGTCACGCCAGGCCGGCACGGCGATGGTGGCAGCGGCGATGAGGAACCCGACGGCGGCGGACCCGGCGGCCCAGCCGGCGGCGGCGACCGTGGTGGCACCGAAGCCGAAGGTCCCGAACATGGCTTTGCCGAGCGCGAGCGCGGCGGCCAACCCGACGGTGGCGCCGATAGCGCCGACGGCCGCGGCTTCGATGCCGCCCAGCCGAGTGAGCTGGCTTCCCGTGGCGCCGCGGGCCCGCAACAGCGCTTGTTCCTTACGGCGCCGGTCGACGCCTGCGCCAGCCACCGCGGCGGTGAGCAGCCCGGCGAGAACGGCGCCGGGGAGGCCGAGGAAGAGGAACAGGATCTGGGCGTAGAGAGCGTCGGCTCGCGCCGCACCGAGGGTGGCGGCGAGGTTGTCACCGACGGTCCCCGCGCCGGCGAGTTTCACCTCGAGGTTGCGGGCCTGGCCCGACACCTGGGAGTAGGCGGCGGAGGGGTCGGCCGGGAGGTGGTGGGCGAGCCGGGCGTGGATCTGGGTGTGGGCCAGTTCCGGCCGGTTCTGAGCGAGCGGGTCGAACAGGGCGTGCCATTGGGCGGCTGGGAGGAGGACGACGTTGTCGGGCGGCGCCTGGGGTTGCGCGCCGACGGGCGCGCCGACGGCCTGGAACAGCGAGTCGGCTTGGGGGAGGTCGACGTCGCCGTCGACGTGGACGGCAACTGCCGAAAGCCCGGCGCGGCCCACGGTGATGGTGTCACCGGGGGAGGCGTGCAGGTTGGCGGCGGTCTGTTGGGCGAGGAGGACGCCCGTGCCGGCGCCGGCGAGGTCCCGCAGTTCCTCGGGGAACGTGTTGCGGTAGCCGTCGGGAAGGCCGAGCACGACACCGGGACCGGTCGACTGGGTGGACCCGCCGGTGGTGGCCTGTAGGCCGGAGGTGGCGGCGAAGCCGACGGGCGCCGCCGCGGTCACCCCGGGGGCGGCCTTGACGGTGTCGAGCACGATGGTGGGGTCGGCGCCGGGCTGGGCTTGAACCTGCCAGTCGACGGCGACGTCGGCGGCGGCCCGGGCGGTCATGGTCGCCTTGGATGCGGACAGGAACGAGCCGATCGACGCGAGGAGGGCCACGGCGATGGCGACACCGCACGCGGCGGCGGCGAGGCGCCCGCGCCGGCGGGCGGTGAGCCCGCGGAGCCAGGTCAAGCTGAGCATGTGAGGCCCCTTTCGCGCGGGTCGCGCGGGGTGACGAAGCCGCCGTCGGCCATGACCCAACCGGAGTTGAGGCGGGCGGCGACAAGGGGGTCATGGGTGGTGAGGACCAGCGCGGCGCCGAGGTCGGTGGCCGAGCGGATCAGGGCGTCGACGATCAGGGCGCCGGCGGCGTGGTCGAGTTGGCCGGTGGGTTCATCGGCCAGGATGAGCCGGGGTCGGCCGGCGAGGACGCGGGCGACTGCGACTCGTTGGGCTTGCCCGCCGGAGAGCTCCTCGGGAAGCTTGGTTGCCAACGCCGAGAGGTGCAGCCGGTCGAGCGCGGCGGCAGCCGCCGCGGTGGCGGCGGCTTCGCTGGTGCCGCCGAGGAGCAGCGGCAGGGCGACGTTCTCGAGCACATCGAGGGGCGGGAGCAGGCTCGGGCCTTGGAACACAACGCCGACGGGGCCGGGGCGCAGCGCGTCCCGGTCACCGAGGGCGGGCCAGGACACGCTCCCGGCGGTGGGTTCGTCGAGCCCGGCGAGCAGGTGCAGCAGGGTCGACTTTCCGGACCCGGACGGCCCGGTGATGGCGACCTGTTGAGCGGCGAGGATCTCGCAGGTGATGTCGTGCACGGCGACGACGGCGCCGAATCCGGAGCCGAACGTTCGGGCGACGCCGTCGCAGCGGACCAACACCCGGCCGTTCTCGCTTGCGGTCATTGGGTCACCGCGCCGTCGGTGAGCTCGACGGTGCGGTCGGTGGCGGCGGCCACACCGCGACTGTGGGTGACGATGACGACCGCGGCGCCGGCGTCGGCTCGGCGGCGGAGCAGGGCGAGCACCTGGTGCTCGGTCGCAGCGTCGACCTCGCCGGTCGGTTCGTCGGCGAGCAGTACGGCGGGGTTGTTGGCCAGCGCGACGGCGAGCCCGGCTCGGGCCGCTTCACCGCCGGACAGCTGCGAGGGGTGGGCGTGGCGCCGTCGGCTGATTCCGAGGTCGTCGAGCAGGCCGGCGCGACGTCCGGCGTCGCGGGTGCCGGCCAACGCCTGGGCGAGGGCGAGGTTCTGGTCGACTGTGAGGTGTTCGAGAAGGTTGGCGGACTGGAACAGCATCCCGATGTGGCGGGCCCGCAACGCGGCCCGTTCAGGTTCGGGACGCCGCGAGACGGCGTGGCCGGCGACGTGGACCATTCCGCCGTCGGGCTCGTCGAGGCCGGCGAGGCAGGCGAGGAGGGTCGACTTGCCTGACCCGGACGGCCCGGTGACCGCCACCATCTCGCCGCTGTCGACGCTGATCGACACCCCCCGCAACGCCAGCGTCTCCTCGTCGCCGGCATGGAAGAACCGGTAGAGGTCCTGTGCCTCGAGCGCGGCGGTCATGCCTGCCATCCGAAGGAGTCGGTGACGATCCGCCATGGGTCGACGTTGTCGGCGCCCTGAGGACCCGACAGGGTGAGGATGACCTCGGTGCCTGACTTCCAGAACTCGTAGCGTTCGACGGCGTCGTGCACGACCTTGCCGGTCACCGGGTCCGGTGCGCTGTCGGCCCGGTAGGTGAGCAGCACCGCGGGGCCGGCTTTTCGGGTGACGGCACTGACCTTGCCGGCCTGGAAGTTCTTGGCCGCGGCGCGGATGGCCGGCAGCTCGGTCTGCTCGGCGGACGGCACCGTCGGCGCGCTGGATGCCGGCACCGACTCCATGAGAACGCGGTTGAGCTTGTCGGTGAAGGTGACCGCGCCGCCGGCCTCGGTGCGGGCCCAGCCTTCGGGGACCTTTACGCTGAACCCGCCCGCCGGCGGCGTGTAGGCGACGAACACCTGGTTGTCGCGGATGTCTCCGGCCGGATTGACCTCTGCTGCGTTCGGGTCGACGCCGGGTCCCTTCGTGTTCGACGGTGCCGTGGCCGTCGTCGATCCCTTCGAGGTCGCTGCCGGGCCGCTCGACGAGCCTCCGCCGCCGCACGCGGCGGCGGTCAAGGTCAGAGCGATCGAGCCGGAGACGATCAGAACGGTGCGCTTCATGAGGTGCTCCTCGGGTTGCGATGACCTGACCGTACGAGTCAAGGCGTCACCGGCCGCTGCGGTGAAGGTCAACGCCACCTGAACTCTCGGGCCCACCCGCGTGTTCGAGGCTCCCGCCGTCGGGGCGCCTCCTACGCTGGGCCGGTGAGCGAGCGCCTCCTCGTCGTCGAGGACGACGCCGTCATCGGCGCCGGGCTCGTCGCCGCGCTCGAAGCGAACGGCTACGCCGTGGGGTGGGCGACCTCGGGATCCGACGCGCTGACCCGTTGCACCGCGGACATCCCTGACCTGATCCTGCTCGACCTGGGCCTGCCTGACCTGGACGGGACCGAGGTGTGCCGGCGCCTGCGGCGGGCTGCGCCAGACGCGACGATCGTGATGCTCACCGCCCGCCGAGACGAGATCGACGTGGTCCTCGCCCTCGAGGCCGGCGCCGACGACTACCTCACCAAGCCCTTCCGCCTGGCCGAACTCCTAGCCCGGCTCCGCGCCCACCTCCGCCGGCCGAGGCCGGCCGTCCCCACCTCCGATCAGCTGCACGTCGGTGACCTGGCGGTGGACCTCGCAGCCCGACGCGTCACCATGGGAGGCGAGCAGGTCGAGCTCCGACCGAAGGAGTTCGACCTGCTCGCCCTTCTTGCCGCCGAGGCCGGCCGGGTCGTGACCCGCGAACGGATAATGAGCGACGTGTGGGACGAGCACTGGTTCGGGTCGACCAAGACCCTCGACACGCACGTGTCGGCTCTACGGCGAAAGCTCGATTGCGGGAGGGACGTACCGAGTCGGATCACCACGTTGCGCGGCGTCGGCTACCGGCTCGAGGCCGAATGACCCGCCGCATCCTGTCCGCCATCGTGCTCGTCGCCGGGCTGGTCATCGTCGGCTTCGGTGTCCCGCTCGGCGCCGCCGTCCAGGACCTCTACCGCGAGGAAGCCATGGCCCAGCTCGTCCGCGAGGCCGCCCGCGCCGGTGCCGGCGTCCCTTCCTCCATCGATCCCAGCGACCCGATCGAGCTTCCCCGCTCGCCGCACGGCATCGATCTTGCCGTCTACACCCCCGACGGTCGACGCCTCACCGGCACCGGTCCGCTCCAGGGCGGCGAGGAGGTCGCGCTCGCCGCCGCCGGCCGGATCGCCGAATCCGAAGGTGACCCGTTCGTCGTCGCCGCACCCCTCAGCAGTGCCGAGCACGTCGTCGCCGTGGTCCGCGCCGAACTTCCGGCCTCCACCGTCGCCAACCGGGTCGACCGTGCCTGGCTGCTCATGACCGCCCTCGCCGCCGGCCTGCTCCTGTTGGCCGCCATCGTCGGGCGAGCGCTCTCCGCCCGCATCGCCAAACCGGTCGCCGAGCTCGCGTCGGCATCGGCCCGGCTCGGCCACGGTGACTTCACCGTCCGTCCCGCCAAATCCGGCATCCCTGAGCTGGACGACGCGGCCGAGAACCTGGGCCTCACCGCCGAACGACTGGGACGTCTCCTTGACCGTGAACGCGCCTTCAGTGCCGACGCGTCCCACCAGCTCCGCACCCCGCTCACCGGGCTCCGCCTTCACCTCGAGACCGCGCTCGCCAACCCATCGGTGGATCCGCGAGCGACGATTAACGTCGTGCTCGGCGAGGTCGACCGCCTGGAGGCCACCATCGAGGATCTCCTTGCCCTCGCCCGAGAAGCGCAGACCAGCCGCGGACCCCTCGACATCCACGGCGTCATCGACGCCGCCGAACAGGCCTGGCACGGCGCCCTGGCCGCGCAGGGCCGCCCGTTGCGCATCGAGATCGCCGACCCGCTCACCGCCCACGCGTCGGGCGCAGCCGTCTCCCAAATCCTCGATGTGTTGCTCGCCAACGCGGCCGAGCACGGCACCGGCGTCGTCCAGATCCGCGCCTCCCGCGTCGGCGAGGGAGTCGTCATCGACGTGTCCGACGACGGGCCCGGGCCCGAAGGCGATCCCGACGCGATCTTCCAACGCCGCTCCGGGGCGGGCCACGGCATCGGCCTCTCGCTGGCGCGGTCCCTCGCCCACGCCGAGGGCGGGCGGCTCCTGCTCGCCCACCCCGGATCCCCCACGACGTTCCGTCTCGTGCTGCTCGACACCGACCCCGCCGAACCCGCTCCCCGAAACCCGCAGCCGAAGGTGATGCTCGCGGGAGTCGATCAGCGCCGTCAGGCGAGCAGCTCGCCGGGAGTCTGATACACCGAACGTCCCCATTCGCCTCTCGCCTCTCGCCGGCGTTGGGCCGACTGCTCGTTCGGCTCGGCAGGACGGCGTGGGATCAACGAGCCCGTGGGGCGATCCCGGGAAGAGGCCGGTGCGCTGCCCTCCAGGCCCGCACCAGATGGTCGGGGCGCGCCATCAGCTCGGGCCGGGCCTGGAGGTTGAGGACGCGCAGGAACAGCCGGTGCACGTCGGCGTCGCGCAGGGTCGCCCGGGTGTAGAGGTCATTGAGGCGGTGCGTCATCCACAAGCCCTTCGGACGGTCGCCGGTGACGTGGCTCAGCCGGAAGTCGGCCGTGGTTGACAACGTCCAGACGGAGTCCACAACAGAACTCAGCCGCCGGAAGTAGCTCATGGCCGGCTCGAGGACGGTCGCGCCGGAGGCGAGGTAGGCGCCGATCTCGGCCGCGTGGAGCGCGGCCGATGTCATCCCCTGGCCGTAGATGGGGTTGAACGAGGCGACGGCGTCCCCGGCCGCGAGGAAGCCAGCGGGGAGGCGCTTGCAGCGGTGGTAGTCCCGCCGCACGCTCGCCGCGTAGCGGAAGGTGACCACGTCGGTCAGGGCATCGTCGCGATCGGCGAACTGGCGCAGGGCGACGGCGGGATCCGCAGCGAGCCGGGACGAGAAGTCGTCGGGGTCCAGGGTGGGCCGGTCGTCGTGGTAGCCACCTACCGTCACGATCCACCGGCCGGCCTCGACCGCAAAGGCCACCGACCCCCGGAACCGGTCGGGTTCCTCGGTTATCGAGAGGATGCCTCGGGCTCCGTCGAGCCGGTCATCGGGCTGGCGGGGGAACAGACGCGTCGCGTACCCCAGCTCGACGTTCACGGACCGGCGGGGCGGCGCCTCGTAGCCCAACGCGCCCAGCCAGGCGTCGGCGCGACTGGTACGCCCGGAGCAGTCGACGACAAGGTCGCCGCGCAGACGCTCGCCCTCGGTCGCTCCGGCCGAGCCCTCGAGGACGGCACCGTCGACCTTGCCGCCGGTGGCGGTGAGGTGGTCCACCCGACCACGGACCGCCGTGACGTTGGGGAGGGCGGTCAGCCGGCGCCGAAGGTGGGCCTCGAGGAAGGGCCGGGTGCTGGCGATGCCGTTGCCGATCTCGGCGGGAGGCTTGCGTGCGCCCCCGACGTACCAGTGGAGGTCGACGCCGGGGTCGGCGATCTCGCCGCCGTCCGCGGCCAACTCGGCGGTGATCCCAGGGAACAGCCGCTCGATCTCTTCGAGGCCCCGGGCAAGGAGCCCGTGGACGTGCCTTCCCTGCGGCACGCCCTTCCGTTCGGCAGGGCCGCCGGCCAGCTCGTCCCGGTCGACGACCATCACCTCTTCGGCGTGGTCCGCGAGGACTCGCGCGGCGAGGAGCCCGGCGACGCTTCCGCCGAGCACCAGTGCGCGTTCCACATCGGCATGGCTACCAGAACGAAAACGGCAAGACCACCGGCGCGACGGGCGCGTGCGGTGTGCCTACACGTCGCCCTTCGTGAGCCGGACTGTGGCGATGGCCCAGGGGGCCAGGGCGAACGAGCCGTCGAACGCGGCAACAGGGCGTCCCCGAAGGTCGACCAGCCAACCGGTACGGCCGTCGATCCGGACCGTCACAGGCAACGCAGTCGGGTTGAACACCCGCACCTCCAAGGCCCCGGCGACGCGCTGGAGGGCGGACACCTCGGCGCCCTCGACGGTGAGGGCCCGGCCCGACGGCGGCCGGTTCCCGCCCCCGTCGGCATGCACGACCGGCAGCGGCAGGAAGGCGTCGTCGGCCAGGGCGTAGGCGTCGGCGTCGCCTACGTGGACGGCGTACCGGGCCTCCACCGGCCCGAGCATCTGCGGGCCGTCGAGCCGATCGGGCGGGCCGGCGGGAAGCGGCCGGGTCAGCATCTCGACGCGCGAGAGCATGCCGGTGGCCCGCAGGAGGGTGACGGCAAGGGTGGCGGCGGTGTCGTCCTCCACGTCCACCAGCTCGTACTCGAGCAGGCCCTCGTGGACGACGGTGAGGCCGCCCGCCTGCACGAACCGGCGGGACGGGAAGGTGGGCAGCGGCTCCTCGGTGGGGCCGCCCTCCGCCTCGAGACCCCGCTCCACCACGGCGAAGGCGCACTCGGCCCGGCTGACGGTCGCCGGTCCCGGGAGCGGGAAGTGGGCCCGCAGGCGGTGGTCCCGGCTCGGGTTGTCGAATGTCGTATGCACGCGCACGAGCCGCTCGCCGGCCCGCACCTCGAGGACGGTGGTGACCTCGACCGTCCGCTCGCCTATGCGCGTTCGCTCCTCGTCGTCGATGCCCTCGTGCCACGTGAAGGTCCGCCGCACACGCAGGCGGCCCCGAAGGGGACCGGTCTCGACGGCGTCGGTGACCACCGCGTCCGGCGTGTCGACCACCGTGTCGAACTCGGGCGGCGACCAGTTGTAGGTGTCGCCGTGGTCGCCGCCGTCGACCAGCCGGTCGAAGCCGGCCAGCCCATCGACGGAGAACGTGCCGTCCTCGGCGTCGACCTCGATGCGCACCAGGCCGTTGTCGAGGACGTTGTCACCCTCGGCCCGCACCGGCTCGGCGGTGCTCGCCGCCGGGGTCCAGGCCGCCCATCCGTACCCGGGCACGTCGTCGACCCGGGCCAGCACCCGCCGCGACGGCGGTTGGCTGATGCGCACCCGCACGTCCATGTCGGGCCGGGCGCCGGCCCGCGCGTAGAGGTCCCGCTTCACCTGCTCGACCAGGAACTCCGTGCGCAGGCGGGCGTCGGCGTGCAGGACGATGTCGAGACCGTCGTCGGTCTCGACCACGTCGACGGCGTTCACGTAGGTGGTGGCGTCGAGCTGCTGGCTGCGGATCTGGGCCAGGATCCCGCCCAGGTCCCGGGCCTTCACGGTGCGGTCGGCCAGCGCCGGCGGGCGGTCGTCCAGCACCTGCGTGCCGGGCAGGCGCCCCTCCCCCGCGACTGTGATCTCCACCAGGCCGCTGCGGGCCCGGGCGCTCGGGTTGACCACCACCGGGCCGGGCTCGGCCATGGACGACGCCAGGGCGGCGAGAGCCCGGTCGGCCAGGCCGTCGGCGATCTGGCGGGCCTCGGCGAAGCGGTGGAGGACGGCGGCGCCCACCTCGTCGGCCGAGCAGGCGCAGATGGAGTCGTGGGCCGAGTTACGGATGACCTCCTTCCACGCCAGCGCCAGCAGCCGGTCGGGCCACCGGGCGGGCTCGACGAACAGGGCGCACAGCGGCTCGGCCATGCGCTCCAGGGCCCGCTCGGTCCGGGCCGCCGCCTGCTTCACGTCGACCCGGTTCGACGCCACGCCCATGAGCAGGTTGGCCCGGGCGCCCGAGCGCAGCTCGCCGGTCCACACCGGCAGCCCGCCGGTGGGAGCGGTGGCCAGGTACTCGGCCAGCGACGTCACTTCGAGGCGGTACTCGTCCTGGAGGTCGTTGGCCTCGGCCACCACCCTGCCGAGCCACGGTTGCGGCACCTGGTGGTCGGTGCCGTTCATGAACAGCAGGCCGTCGAGGAGGAACGGCTCGACCTCGGCCTCGTGGGAGGCGATGCGGGCGACGAGCGCCTTGGCGTCGTCGGGGATGGCGGCGCCGTTGCCGTAGCCCCTCAACAGGTACTCGGCTCGCACGGTCGACCCGTCCGGCGCCGACCAACGGAATGCCGACCGGTCGACGGCGCCGGGCACGCCCCGCCACACGACTGCGTGCTCGAGCCCGGCCTGGCGCAGGAGCTGGGGCATCTGGGCGATGTGGCCGAACATGTCGGGGAGATAGCCGACCTGGGCCGCTCCGCCGAACGCCGCCGCCCGCTCCATGCCGAGCTGGAGGTTGCGCACGATGGTCTCGCCCGACACGGCGAACTCGTCCATGAGGACGTACCACGGCCCCATGGCCACCCGGCCGCCGGCGCCCAGGCGCCGCAGCGTCGCCTCCGCCTCGGGGCGTACCTCGAGGTAGTCGTCCACCACCGCCATCTGCCCGTCGAGCAGGAACCGGGCGTACCCGAGGTCGGCCTCCAGCATGGGTAGGAATTCGTCGAGGAGGTCGACCAGGCGGAGGCGGAACGACTGGAACGGGGCGTACCACTCACGGTCCCAGTGGGTGTGGGGGACGATGGCGACGGTGCGCGGCCGGCGGAGCGTTGGCTGGGTCTCGGGCGTGATGCCAGGGTAGAACGTACAGGTGGGGACTAGAGATGGGAACCGACTTTCCGGACGGCGGTCGGCGGGAGGAGCTGGTCGATGGACGGGCACGTACAGGTGCTGACGACGGCCGGCAGCCCCGAGGAGGCGGACGCCATCGCCGCCGCCCTGCTCGACGCCCGGCTGGCCGCGTGCGTGCAGGTGGTGGGGCCGGTGCGTAGCCGGTATCGCTGGCAGGGTCGGGTGGAGTCGGCCGAGGAGTGGCTCTGCGTGGTGAAGACCACGGCGGCGGCGGCGGGCGCGGCCATGACCGAGATCGCCCGGGTCCACAGCTACGAAACGCCGGAGATCACTGTGACGCCCATCGTGGCCGGCGCTGCGTCGTACCTGGCGTGGATCGACGGGGAGGTCGGCGCCGGCGCCGGCGCACCGGGGCCGTCCGGCCCATAACGGCGGGACCGGCCGTACGCTTGCATGCATGACCGTCACCGAGCTGAAGCTGACCGAGTGGACATCGTGCGGTGGGTGCGCGGCCAAGTGGGGCGCCGCCCCGCTGAACGCCCTGATCCGCGAGCTGGCAGCCGGCTCGGCCGACCTGCTGGTGGGACTCGCCCCCTTCGACGACGCCGCCGTCTACCGCCTCACCGACGACCTGGCCATGGTGTCGACCACCGACTTCTTCCCGCCGCTCGTGGACGACCCCGCCGACTTCGGCGCCATCGCCGCCGCCAACGCGTGCAGCGACGTGTTCGCCATGGGGGCGCGGGTCGTGCTGGCCCTCAACATCTCTGCCTTCCCCGAGCGCCTGCCGGTGGAGGCGGTGGCCGCCGTCCTGGGCGCCGCCGGCGCGGTGGTGGCCGAGGCGGGCGGTGTTGTGGCGGGCGGTCACACCATCCGCTCCGAGGAGCCGATCTTCGGCCTCGCCGTGCAGGGGCTGGTGCACCCCGACCGCATCTGGACCAAGGCCGGCGCCCGCCCGGGCGACGCCATCGTGCTGTCCAAGCCGCTCGGCACCGGGATCGTGCTGGCCGGCGGTCAGCCCGACGAGAAGGCGGCGGCCATCGTGCGCATGCGCCAGCTGAACCGGGCTGCGGCTGAGGCCCTGTCCGCCCTGGGCGACGGCGCCGCCCACGCCGTCACCGATGTCACCGGGTTCGGCCTGTTCGGCCACGGCTGGGAGATGGCCGAGCGCTCCGAAGCCATCCTGCGCTTCCACGCCTCCGCTCTCCCGTTCTACGACGGGGCCCTGGCGGCAGCCGAGGCGGGCGT
The DNA here is from genome assembly GCA_023264975.1 of Actinomycetes bacterium. Lineage (GTDB taxonomy): Bacteria > Actinomycetota > Acidimicrobiia > Acidimicrobiales > JAHFUS01. The sequence continues at coordinate 22,081 of JAHFUS010000005.1, forward strand.
GCGCACCGGCGGCGATGCCCGCAACCGGGCGCACCTGGAGGGCCGCGTCACCTCCACCGCCACGGCCGCCGTCGAAGCCCTCGGGTACGACCCGCAGACGTCGGGCGGCCTCCTGGCCTCCGTGTCGCCGGCGGACGCCGTCCGCCTGGCCGATGCCGGATTCGTCACCATCGGTGAGGTCGTGACAGGGCCGGCCGGCGTGGAGGTCGGCTGACCGGCTGGGGCTGCCGCGCCGGCCGGCTGTAACGTCCGACTCGTGGCGACATCGCGCCAGCAGTTGCGACCGTCGCTGCGACCCAAGGCTCCCACGCTGGCCCTCGAGCGGGAGCTGTGGGGCCGTGGGCGCGAGGTCGTGGTCGGTGTCGACGAGGTGGGCCGGGGGGCGTGGGCCGGCCCCATCAGCGTGGGCGCCGCCGTGCTCCCGCCCGACAAGCGGGTCTACAAGGTCCGCGACTCGAAGATGCTCACCGAGGCCGAGCGGGAGCGCCTGTTCGACCGGGTCGCCTCGTGGTGCCGTGCGTGGGCGGTCGGCCATGCCAGCCAGGTCGAGTGCGACAGCCTCGGGATGTCGGAGGCGCAACGCCTGGCTGCCCGCCGGGCCGTTGCGGGCCTCGGCATCGAGCCCGACCACGTCCTCATCGACGGCCGCTGGGACTTCGTCGGGAAGGGGCCGGCCGCCACCACCCGCATCGTGAAGGGCGACGCCACCTGCCTGTCCATCGCCGCCGCATCGGTGCTGGCCAAGGTCACGCGCGACCGGATCATGCGGGGGGAGGCGCAGCACTACCCGGGCTACGACTTCGACCTCAACAAGGGGTACCCGTGCCCCCGGCACAAGGCCGCCCTGAAGGCGTGGGGCCCGACCTCGATACACCGCCGCAGCTGGGTGTTCATGGACAACCTGCCCTGGGGCGTGCGCCCCGCCCCCGACCCCACGCAACCCATGCTGACCGAAGCCCCCGACCTGTGACGCCAGGTCGAACGGCGGCCGCCCTGGCCGCCCTCGTGGTGCTGGCCACGGGCGGGTGCAAGGAGCCGGCCAAGCCCTCCCTCGAGCAGTCCGGCCCGCCCGACGCCGCCACCGGCCCTGCGCAGGGTCAGGCGCTCGAGACGGTGGCGGAGGGCAAGCTCACCGCCTGTACGGCCGTCCCCGACCCGCCCTTTGCCTTCGACGACGAGGGGGAGCTCGACGGCATCGACATCGAGCTGGTGCGTGCCGTCGCCGGCCGGCTCGGGCTCGTGCCGACGTTCGAGCAGGTGGCGCCGGGGGAGCTCTTCCGGGCCATGGATGCGGGTACCTGCGACCTGGTGGCGGCGTCGGTGACGATCACGTCCGAACGACAGGAGACATTCGCCTTCTCGGCGCCCTACTTCCGGGTCGACCAGTCGCTACTCGTGCGCAAGGCCGACGAGACGAGGTACCCCGACCTTGCCGCCCTGGCAGGCCGGACGGTGGGTGTGCAGGCGTCGACCAGCGGGGCCGTCTACGCGCAGGCGAACGGCGCCGGCACCACCGTGAAGGAGTACGGCAGTGCCGACGAGCTGCTGACGGCTCTCGCCGCCAAAGAGGTGGATGCCGCCCTCCAGGACCTGCCCGTCAACGCCTTCGACGCCAAGACGACGGGCGAGACGGTCGTCACCGAGACGTTCGCCGACGGCGACAAGGAGCTCTACGGGTTCGTCATGGCGAAGGGGCGGACGGCGCTGAGGGCGGCGGTGGACGGAGCGCTCGGCCAGGTCCGCTCCGACGACACCTACCCCACCATCCTGCGCAGTTTCCTGGGCGGCACGGCCGGGCAGATCTGAGCCGCCCGCCCTCGGCCGATGTGGCCGCCCCGGCGAAAGGCCTCACGTTTTCGGTACGGTCTTCGCTTCGGGATCGTGATCGTTCATGGCACAGTTCTACCCATGAGCGGCCCCGCCATCGCCATAGTCCTGTTCCCCGGCGTCGAGGAGCTCGACTGGGTCGGGCCGTGGGAGGTCCTTTCGGGCTGGGCCCGAAACTGGCCCGACGACGGGGCCGGCGTGTTCACCGTGGCCGACACCACCGACGTGATCAGCTGCGCCCAGGGCGCCCGCGTGCTGGCCGACCACACGTGGGAGACGGCGCCGGCCTACGACCTGCTCTTGTACCCCGGTGGTCCGGGGGTGCGGCCGCTGCTCGACAACGACGTGGTGCGCAAGCGGGTGAGGGCGGCGGCCGAGGCGGGCACCGTGCTGGCCAGCGTGTGCACCGGTTCGCTGGTGCTGGCCGACGCCGGGGTGCTCGACGGCAAGCCGGCCACGACGTACTGGTCGTCGTTCGACATGCTGGTCTCGCTCGGCACCGACATCGAGCCGCGCCCCGACGACCGCTACGTGGACGCCGGCGAGGTGGTCACCGCTGCCGGCGTGTCGGCCGGCATCGACATGGCCCTCCACCTCGTGCGCCGCTTTGTTGGCGAGGAGCGTGCCCGCGAGGTGCGCCGTTTCATCCAGTACGACCCTCAGCCGCCCGTCTGAGAGCCGCCCCTCACGTGACTTCACCCAGCTGAGGCTCGACACGTCCGGCCGCACCGTCACCGACCTCACCGACGGGGACCGTTTCTGCTCCGGCCGGGGCGACGGCGGAGCATCGTGCTGGTCGACCCCAACGACGACAACCCCGCGAGGACCGTGCGCCTCAGCTTCCAGCGCGGCTGACGCGCTCCCGGGTGCGGGCCGCCCCACATCGTTTCCGCCGCGGGGTCCCTTCTCTGCTCTCCTCGTCTCCGGCCCCTGTTCCCGATCGTGCCCGTCGCCGGGGCTCGGCGGTTGGATCGGCGGCCGCCCGGGTCGGCGCCACGGGCGTGGCCGCCCTACTGCTCTGCGTCGAGGAGCGATTGGGCAGCGGCCAGCGCCGTCAGGGGATCGGACGTCGACGCCCCTGCGAGCCAGGCGGCCAGAGGAGCATTCTTCCGCTCGGTGCCGTGGGCGACGACCCGGGCCAGGTCGAGGATGGCGTCGACCTCGGTCGGGTCGAGCGGCGGCACCCCGAGGGCAGCGGCATAGCGGTCCAGCCAGTCGTCCATGGGCCCCATCCTGGCGCGCCGGCGGGTGGCCCGCCCCGCCCGCCGATCGGCACAGGGATGCTGCGCGAGACTGCGACCGACGGGAGCTCGGACGGACCGGGCTGAGAGGGCGCCTGCGGGCGCCGACCGCTGAACCTGATCCGGGTAATGCCGGCGGAGGGAGAACGAGATGGCGACGAGGTCGAAGGTCTACGTCGAGGGAAGGCACGGTGTGCGGGTGCCGTTCGCCGAGGTCGCGCTGGGCGACTCACCGGACGGTACGCCGAATGCGCCGGTGCGGCTCTACGACACCAGCGGGCCCGGTTCCGAGCCCACCGCCGGCCTGCCGCCCCTGCGCCTCGACTGGATCCGCTCCCGTGGGGATGTGGAGGAGCACCCCGGCCGGCGTGGCTCCGTGCGCGACGACGGGCGGGCCGCCGTCCGCCGGGCGGGTAACGGGACCCCTGCCGGGCCCGAGGCCTTCGCCCCGGCGCACCCGCGCCTGGCGCTGCGGGCCAGGCCCGGAAGGAATGTGACCCAGCTGCACTACGCCCGGCGGGGGGACGTCACCCCAGAGATGGAGTTCGTGTCCGTCCGGGAGGGATGCACCCCGGAGAAGGTGCGTGACGAGATCGCCCGGGGCCGGGCCATCCTGCCGGCCAACGTCAACCACCCCGAGTCCGAGCCCATGGTGATCGGGCGCGAGTTCCTGGTGAAGGTGAACGCCAACATCGGCAACTCGGCCGTCACCTCGTCGGTGGCCGAGGAGGTCGACAAGCTCACGTGGTCGACCAAATGGGGCGCCGACACGGTGATGGACCTGTCGACGGGCGCCGACATCCACACCACGCGCGAGTGGATCATCCGCAACTCGCCGGTGCCGATCGGAACCGTCCCGATCTACCAGGCTCTCGAGAAGGTGGACGGCTCACCTGAGGACCTCACGTGGGACCTGTTCCGCGACACGTTGATCGAGCAGGCCGAGCAGGGCGTGGACTACTTCACCATCCACGCCGGTGTGCTGTTGCGCTACGTGCCCCTCACCGCCAAGCGTGTCACCGGCATCGTGAGCCGGGGCGGGTCGATCATGGCCGCATGGTGCCTGGCGCACCACCAGGAGAACTTCCTCTACACCCGCTTCGAGGAGATCTGCGAGATCATGGCCGCCCACGACGTGGCCTTCTCGCTGGGCGACGGCCTGCGCCCCGGCTCCATCGCCGACGCCAACGACGACGCCCAGTTGTCCGAGCTGCGCACCCTCGGCGAGCTGACCGAGGTGGCGTGGCGCCACGACGTGCAGGTGATGATCGAGGGCCCCGGCCACGTCCCGATGAACAAGATCAAGGAGAACATCGACCTCCAGCTGGAGGTCTGCCACGAGGCGCCCTTCTACACGCTCGGTCCGCTGACCACCGACGTGGCACCCGGCTACGACCACATCACATCCGCCATCGGCGCCGCCATGATCGCCATGTGGGGCACTGCCATGCTCTGCTACGTGACCCCCAAGGAGCACCTCGGCCTGCCCGACCGGGACGACGTGAAGCAGGGCGTGATCGCCTACAAGATCGCCGCCCACGCCGCCGACCTGGCCAAGGGCCACCTCGGCGCCCAGGCCTGGGACGACGCCCTCTCGACGGCCCGGTTCGAGTTCCGCTGGGAGGACCAGTTCGACCTGGCCATGGACCCCGACACGGCACGGGCGTACCACGACGCCACCCTGCCGGCCGAGCCGGCCAAGGTCGCCCACTTCTGCTCTATGTGCGGGCCGAAGTTCTGCTCCATGCGGATCAGCCAGGACGTGCGCGACTACGCGGCCGCCCACGGGGTGGGCGACGAGGTGGCCATCGAGCTCGGCATGAAGGAGAAGGCGGTCGAGTTCGTGGCCGGCGGCGCCCAGGTGTACGGGCCGGCGTAGGTCGCCTCGGCGTGGCTCTCCCGGTTCGTCGCCTCGATCGTCGAAGTGACCGCGCCGGCGGTGGAACGGGTATGCAAGGGCCAACTCCGGCGAACTTCCTCAGGGCCGGAGCACTTTGCACCCCGAATCCCCAACGTTTCCTCTCGTCGTCCACAGGACGACCCCTCTACGGTCGTGCCCGGTGACGGTGGCGCGGTGAAGACATGGCCGAATCCACCGTCGTTGGCAGCGGCCCTCGGATTCGGACGCCGGCACGCTCGGGCGTCGCTGCGCCCGCCGGACCTGGACGACGACCCGGTCGTCGGCGAGGACGACGTAGCCCCGACCGACATGTCGGAGCAGCCCGGAGAGGACACGGGGCTTGCGGAGGCCGATGGCGGCCTGTCGGTGGATGTGCCCGACGAGGCGGGCCCACCGACCGCGCCCGGAGGCGAAAGGGTGGCTGCCGGGGGCGACGGCGACCTGTCGGTGGGTCGGCCGGCAGAGGCGAGACTGGCGAACGAGCCCGCTGACGACGTGGCGCCGGCGCCGTGGCCCCGGCCGCATGCCGCTCCGCCGGCTGCGGCGCCGGGGCTTTCGTCGCCGCCCACCACGTCTCCCGTACCGGCGGCGCCGGACGCCACCCTGAGCGAGGCGGTGGCGGGCGACCGTATCCGGGCGGCCGCCGAAGGCGCCGTCGCCAGCGACGCCCTGGCCGCGGTCCGCGACGAGCTGGCCGGCGTGCGCCGGCGGCTCTTGGCGGCGGCGGGAGAGCTGGCCGACCGGCGGGCGGCAGCCGAACAGCAGGAGCAAATGTTCGGCCGGCTCAGTGCCGAGCTCAAGGCGGAGCGTCAGGGTCGTCAGCAGGAACGTCAGGCGCGGGAGGGCCAGTGTCCCGAGGACCGTGGCCACCTGTCCGCCGATCTCGCCGCAGTGGCCGAACGCCAGCGCCAGGAAGCCGAGCGGTTGGCGCGGGAGCGCCAGGTGCTCGACGCCATGAGCCGCACGCTCGCCGGCGAGCGGGCCCACCTCGAGCTCGATGCGGAGCGGGACCTGGTCGCTGCCCAGCGCGCCCATCTCGACGAGGAGCGCTCCGAGCTCGACCGGCTCCGGCGCCGGGCGATGGCGGCGGCGGCCTCCGGCCGGTCGGCCGAGGACGCCCCGAGCGGTGGGTCGGGCGGCGCAGCGGTGCCGCAGAGTCTCGGCAGCGCCAGGCGCAGCCGGCCCACCGCGGCCCCGCCGGCAGCTGGTCCGCCAGCCCGCACCCCAACTCGTTCCCGGTCCGCTGTGGGAGCGGCGCCGGGCGTCGGGGGCCGGCGGTCGACCAACGGCACCGCCCCGCCGGCGGCCCCGAAGGCGCCCCCCCCGGAGCGCCGCCGCAACGAGACCGATTCCGTGCCGGCGCCGCCCGGGCGCCGCCGCAACGAGGCCGATTCCGTGCCGGTCGTCCCGTCCACCCGTCGCGAACCGGGTGCCCTCCGCCCGGGGGCCCTCGCCGCTGCCCACCCGCCGGTCGAGGATGCACAGGCGCAGGTCAACAGGCGGCGGCGCCGGGGCGGAAGCGGAGCTGACGACCTCAGGGCCGACGACCCCTCGAGGTAGCGCTTCTGCCGGCGAGCCGGCGCCGGCCGGGCTCAGGCGGCGTCGAGCGGTTGGGCGCGGATGGCAGCGACCGCCGCGTTGAGGGCGTCCGCCTCCAGGATGTCGGCCATGATCCCGATCTGCTCGTCCCAGACCTCGGGCGGGATGTCGGCCTTCACTTCGTCGTCGAGCACGTGGTACACGCCGAGGCCCAACTGGACCCCTGCCAGCGCACCTGCATATGCCGGGTCTCCCAGCCGGACCGTTTCCGCCGAGATCTCCGCCGCCTCCGGATCGGGGGCACCGAGGATCACGACGACCTGGTCACGGCCGTGGGTCTCCGCCAGCCGGAGGATTGCCTCCTGGCTCTGCAGGTCCATGGCGCCTGACGCCGTTCAGACGAAGCACTCCGTGGCCGTGAAGACCACCGTCGCCCCAGCCGCCTCCATGCAGGCGGCGATGGCGGGGCCTGACACCCCGTCACGTTCGCCCAAGGCGACGATCTTCTTGCCCTCCAGTACTCCCACCCTCACTCCTTCCCGACGCCGGCACCAGCTGCCAGCGTGTCGTTGACCCACTGCTCCACCTTCGACTCTGTGAGCGCGGCGCCGGCGATGCGGCCGATCTCTTCGCCGTCACGGAACAGCACGAAGGCGGGCAGGCCCATGAGCCGAAGCTCCATGCACAGCCGGCGCGCCTTGGGCGCCTCCAACTTGACGACCTTGAACTGCTCTTCCCGCTCGGCGGCCATGCGCTCGATGAACGGCATCATGACCAGGCACGGCTGGCAGTCCGGACCCCACACGTCGACGAGCGTGGTGCCCTCGGCGACCAGTTCCCGGAAGTTCTCGCGAGTGGCCTCGGTGAGTGTTCCCATCTCAGTTCCCTTTCCCATTGCGCTCCAGCAGCACGCTCATGCCGTCCGACAGCTGCGACATCCGGCCGAGGAACAGGCTTCCCTTGGCCAGCAGCAGCACCTTGTTCGCGCCTCCCGTGGTGAGGCGGTCGACGGCGTGCGGCAAGTAGCACAGCGAGGATGCCAGATGGCCCTGCGTCGGTGCGAAACCGGGCATGCCGTGCTCGGCCGCGAACGCGGCGATATCGGCCCGTTCGATCTCGCCCGCCTGGGCCGCCAGTGCGGCGATCGTCTTGTAGTTGCGGGCGGGTACGTCTCCCGAACCCTGCGGCTCGGTGATCTCCGGGTTGTGCAACTCGGTCGCGTAGTCGTCCACCGCGGCCATGGGGATGCCGAGCCGGCGAAGGGGTTCCACGGCCAGCGCCTCCATGATCGCCGGGTTCGAGCCGCCCATTCCGACCCGGTGCCGGCCCACGGAGTCGAGCCGGATGCGGGGTGACACGCCGTCGTCGGCCTGCACCAGGGCGGCGGCGCCGCCGAGCACGTCTTCCATCACCGGCATGTCGTGCTTCAGGTGGCCTTGGAACTTCATGCCGAGCTTGGCCATCGACCCGCCTGCGATGACGGCGACGCGGTCGAACAGGCCGGCCGACACCATGGCCGCCGCCGTCACCAGCGCCGGCGCAGGGGCGGCGCAGAAGTTCTTCACGTCCATGCCGGACGCCTCGGACAGACCGGCCACCTCGGCCACCGCCTTGGCCATGTTGCCGCCGCCCCGCTGGTAGCGGTCGCCGATGGCCTCCTCGCCGCACCCGATCACGAAGTCGATCGACGCCGGGTCGATGCCCCCGTTGTGCAGGAGGTGCAGGAGGGACAGGGTGGCGGTGGCCTTGGACGCCAGGTTGTCGAGCAGCACGGCGGCGGTGAGCGCCTCGTCCTCCTCGTGGGCGGCGGTGATCGCCCCGCCCAGCCGGGTCGCGCCGAGGTGCAGGGGCATGCTGCCGGGCCGCAGGAGCACGGCCGCCACGTCGCCCTTGGCCTTGTCGATGCGGTCGATGTCGAGGTGCTTGGCCAGCGGGTGGGTCGCCAGTGCGGCGGCTGCTTCGTCGGCCACGTCGGGGGACAGGGTGATCAGGTCGAAGCGGTCGACCGCCACGAGCAGGCCGAGGAACTCGAGGTCGGGCACGATCTCGCCCCGCGGCCCGAGCCGCGACGCGTTGCCGCTCCTGCCCCACCAGGGGCGCTCCCCCATGGCACGGGGGTGGACGGCGCCCACGTACGCCTGGTGGGGCGCGTAGGCCACGGCGTCGTCGTAGGAGCGCAGTGAGGCCAGGAACTTCTCCGACACGTCGGGGTGCCTCGGCAGTTCGCGCGCCGGCTTGGACCCGTGGCGGGCCAGTCCGGGCACGTGGGCCAGCACCTGGGTCGACCCGGCGACGACGGCCGTCCGTTGCTCGCTCATGCGCCTCCCCTGCCCTTTCTGGTATCGGAAACCGACCGCTGGCGGTCGGTTTCCGATACCAGAAGCTTGGCCGTCACTCCGTCTCCCGGTCGACCGGGAACAGGGTCGGCTTGTGGACGGCGGTGGCAACCGCCTCCAGGCCCCGCTCCACCAGCCTCCGCCGCCACGCCCGCTCCTTCTCGGCCCCGAGCGACGGGTCGCCCGTCGGGTAGGGGATGCCCCGCGTGGGTACGATGCGCGGCGCCCCCACCCGCTCGGCGATCGAGGTGAGGTTGCACAGCAGTGCCGTGGGAATCCCGGCCCGCTCCAACTCCTTCGCTAGCGTTGACCCGCAACGCGTCCCCGTTCCTCACGTGGCGGTGAGCAGGGCGGCCTGCACCCCCTGTCTGCGCAGGTCGGCCGCCCACTCCACGCCGAAGCGGCGGGCGTTGCCCACCGACGTGCCGTTGCCCGCCGTCACCAGGTACTCGCCGTGCAGCTTGCCGATGGCGCCCTCGGCCTCCAACTGGCGGGCCGCGTCCAGGGGGACGATGCGGTGCGGGTCCTCGTTGGCCCACACGGTGGAGAAGCCGCCGTGCACCGACCGGAACTCGCCGGCGGGCAGGACATCGCGACCGTCGAGCGAGTACCGCAGCCAGCGGGTGGCGCGGGCGGACTCGAGGCTGTCGGGGTTGGCGTCGGGCACCAGAGCGCCCTCGGTGACGAGGGCCACCAGGGCGGTGGTGACATCGGTCACCGGCTGGGCCGGCGTCACCTGGTCGAAGCGGGGGAGGGGGACCTCCGTCGCCTCCCGGTCGCCACCCAGGCGGGCCAGCACCAGGGCGACGGCCCGCTCCGCGCTGGTCCGGTCGACGGTGACGTTGCGGCGGGGGATCTTGCCCACCCGGCCGTCGTCGGCACCCAGGGGCTCGCCTGCGGCAACCTTGCGGACGGCGGCGGCCAGTGTCTCCAGCGACGGCCCCATCTGGCGGGCCACCTCGCCGCTGGCCACCACGGGGGCGGTGCCGGCTTCGTCGATGCCCGGGTTGTCGGGGTGCATGCAGGCCACGGCGGCGATGCCCTCGGCCGCGGCCGCGGCGGCCACCCGCGCGCAGGCCAGGCCGTAGCGGCCGCTCGTGAATGCGGGGCCGGTGACCACCACGTCGGGACCGGCCGCCCGCACCAGGGCCAGGAGGTCGTCCATCACCTCGGGGCCGGCGGCGTGGTCGTCGCCGCACCACACCGTGGCCACGATCTCGAAGTCGTCGCCCAGTAACTGGGCCAGCTTGCGCCCGGGCCCGGCGGCGCCCGCCTTCGACGCCGGCGGCACCGTGGCGGTGTCCTCCCCGCCGAGGCCGGCGAAGAACTGGTTGATGTAGTGGACGACGCGTGTGGTCACGAGGCCTCCTGACACGTGAGGTGGCCCCAGCCGAGGGGGCTGAGCGAGGCGTAGACGACGGCGGCGGGCAGCTCGAAGGCGTCGAGGGCGGTGGCGGCGGCCACGTCGACCCGGTCGCCACCGAGCGCCCGTTCCATGGCGGGGAGCGACAGCCGCTCGTCGTAGTTGCCGGTGCTCACCATGGCGGTCGCCTTGGTGGGCGGCACCACGATCGACGGCCCGGTGCCGTCCGCCCCTGCCATCTCGGCGTAGAGGGCGACGGTGGGTATACCCAGCTCTTCGAGGGCGTCCATCTTGAGGGCCATGTCGGCGTCGGCGTTGCCGCCACCCTCCTTGGTGACGATGACGGCGTCGAACCCGGCCGCCTTGCACAGGCGGGCGGCGTGGGCGCTCACCAGTTCCTTGTTGGTGGCGTCGACCGGTTCGGGCGACAGCACCACGCCGGCGCAGAGCAGATCGACGCCGTGGCGGGCCCGCAGGGCGGCCACCACCGGGTGGTTCTGGAACACCCAGGTGGGGTTCTTGAGGCTGGGGTGGCCCAGCTGACCGCTCACCACGGCGCCGTCGTCGAGGTCGCCCGGGTCGATGAGGGTGGGCAGGGCGATGGAGCCGAAGCTGCGCCCGTAGACGAAGATCTCCTTGAACGTGCCCTGCGTCTGGAGGTTGGTGATGGCCGCCACCCGGGGCAGGCTCCGGTCGCCGGCATCGGGCAGCCCGGGCAGCTCCTCGACGGCATCGGGGGTGGCGCCCAGGGCCGCCTCGGCCAGTCGGGCGGCGAGAGCCAGCGAGCCATTGCGTAGCGCCTCGTAGACGGCCTCCCATGCCGCGCCGGGAGCGGGTGCGAACTCGACCACCAGGTTGTGGGTGGTGCCGAGGGGCGACAGTGGTGCGGCCGGCCCGGACATGTCGACCACGGCCTCCTGGGCCCGGGGCAGGAAACCGGCCGTCACCACCGCTGTGCCCCGCAGGACGTGCGTGGTGCCGCGACCCTGGGGCATGGCGGGCCCGACGAAGCCCGGGAAGATACCTCCGCCACCCGGGCCCTTGGTGCGGGGCTCCACTGCATCCAGAACCTTCACGATTCGGGTCGAATCGCCCGGCGATGCCCAGGACACCCGTACCTCGGCCAGCGCAGGGTCGGCCACGAGGGCCGCAGCTTCGGCGGACGACACGGTGAGCGTACCGGCGTCGTACGTGGTCTGGTCACCGAGTGCGACGGCGCGCACAAGGTGGACCAGCCGGGTCAGACCTGTGCCGGAGCTGTCTCGTGCCGACGCACCACTCCTCGCGTCCACACCCCAGTTGTACTCGCAGGAGGACCTGATCGAACAGTTCTCAAGGCCAGCCCTCTCCGTGCCGATAGCGAAGTGGGCGAAGTCTGGGAGGACCGGAGCGTGGTTGCAGGGCTGTCCAGCCGGGTGCGGCGGCGGGTTCCCGCCGTGGTCATCGCCCTAGCGGTGCTGTGGGCCGTCGGCCTTGCGCTCTTGGAGCCCGCTGCCGCGGCCGGAGGGGGGCCTGGCGACGGCGACCCGATCGGGCCGCTCGCGCCCACGACGAACCTCCAGGTGACACCCCTCACCGTGCCGCCCGCGACGCTTCCGCCGGTGACCCTGCCACCCGTCCCGGTGGAGCCGTCGATCGCCGTGCCTCCGGTTCCGCTTCCCGACCTCCAGTCGCTCGTGCCCGGACCCGCGCCGGCCGGGGTGTCCGAGGGCCAGACGGCGGCCGCACCCGATGCGGCGCCCACTCCGACGGACGTGGCGTCGGCGCCCGCCGCCTCGGATGCCCCGGCCGTCGCCAAAGCGCCGCCCAGTTCGCCCCACCCCGTGGCCCCGGTGGTGCGCACGCCGCCGGCGCCGGCGACGGTCCCGTCGGTCACCGGGCCACTCCCGCTCCGCCTGCGCAACGCCGCATTGCAGACGGCCCGGCGGCTCTCCGTGCCCATGGGGCTGGCTGCCGCCATCGTGGTCTTCCTCGTGCTGCAACCCCGGCTCGACCGGAATGACCCGAACGTGGCCCACGCCGGCGTCAGCCGCGACGACGACCTCCTCGGTTTCCAGTGACCGGCCCCCGCCCCTGCTGGGCGCCGCTCCGGTCGGCGAACCGATGCGAACTTCACAGCGTTCTGCCGACCAGAACCGGTTGGCAGTGACGGGCCGGGTCGTGCGGGCCATCGAGGAGCGCGGTGTCGCGGCTCCCGGGGCCGAAGCAGCGCCGGAGACGAGTCGAGCCGCACAGTTCCTCCAGGAGCTGGCCGAGGTGGGGTGGACCGACGCTGCGTCAACGCCTCCCGACGGCGCCACGGTCCTGCCGGCCGAAGGCCGCCCCTTCGCGCGGAGGCGGGTGTTGAAGCCCGCCTCGCCGTCGGTGCCGTTCCCCATCGCCGTGTCGGAGCCGGCGCCGAAGCCGGCCGACGCCGAGGGACCGGCCGCGGCCGACCACGCCGTCGACCTGGCGCCGCTCCACCTGCGCCTCCTCATGCTCCAGGCCCTGCGGATCGCCCTCGCCGTCATAACCGCCACCACCGTCCTGGTCCTCCCCGGGCCGCTCGGGCCCGACCCAGGCCCCGGCCTGGCCGTTGTGAGCGTGGCCTACGCCCTGGTCTCCAGCGGCATCGAGCTGGCCCGTCGCCACATGGCCCTTCGGAGCGCGGCGCTGGTGGGCGGGCTGATCCTCTTCGACGGCGTCTACCTGGCCGTCGTCATGGCCGACACGGGTGGGCCCCAGAGCGTCCTGTCATTCCTGGTCCTGGTGCACGTGATCGCCGTCACCCTGCTCCTCTCCTTCCGCAACGGGCTGAAGGCGGCGCTGTGGCACGCCCTCCTGCTGTTCGTCGCGTCCTGGTTGACCCAGGCGGGCGTGGTGGACGCCCGGCCCGGCGGCAGCCCCGAGCAGGCCGCCGTGCTCGGCGCGTTGGCCCTGCTGGTGGTGGCCGTGGCCACCGCCTGGTTCTCGTCCCTGAACGAGGGTGAGCTGCGGCGGGGCAAGGCCGGGCTGCGGGCGCTGGCCGGGATGGGCGCCCGGATGGCCGGCAGCCGCGACCGCACCGAGTTGGTGCAGGCCCTGCTCGAAGCGGTGGCGGAAGCGTTCGGGCACCAGCGGGCCGCCGTGGTCGTCGCCGACGACGAGAGCCGTACCGCCACCGCCTACGTGATCGGCCGGTACGGATCGCTGGACAAGGCGGCCACCGGCCCGGCCGGCAACGCCGTCGTGCGCCATTCGCTGAGCATCGTCGAGGGGGCCGCCGCCGTCGACCCGCTGCTCATGCGAGCCATCGACCCCGACCGCGACCACCTGCTGGCGGTCGCCCTTCCCGGTGCTGTCAACGTGATGGTCGCGCCCCTGGTGGTGGAGGGCCGTCCCATCGGCGCCCTGGCCGTGGAGCGGGGCGGCGGTCGCCGCACCCGGGTGACGGCCCGCACGGTCGACCTGCTCGGCCAGTTTGCCGCCCATGCCGCGCTGGCGTTGCGCGCCGCATCCCTTCAGGCCGAGGTGGAGCGCCTGGCCCGCACCGACGGTCTTACCGGCCTGGCCAATCGCCGCTCGTTCGAAGCCGCCCTCGAGCACGAGCTGGCCCAGGCCGTGCGCCGGGGGGAACCGTGCGGGCTGATCGTGGTCGATGTCGACCACTTCAAGGCGGTCAACGACACGTACGGGCACCAGACGGGCGACGAGGTCCTCGAGAAGGTGGCGTGGGCGCTCGCCGCCGCCGCCCGCACGACCGACCTGGTGGCCCGCTACGGCGGCGAGGAGTTCGCCGTCATCCTTCCGTCGTGCGACGGCATCGAGGCCGTTCAGGTGGCCGAGCGGCTGCGGGCGGCGGTGGCCGGGCAGGAGGGGGCAGTCGCCGTCACCGTCAGCGCCGGCGTCGCCGTGTTCCCGGCCGACGGCAGCGACGGCTCGTCGCTCGTGGCGGCGGCCGACAAGGCGCTCTACAAGGCCAAGCGGCAGGGTCGTGACCGCACCGTGCGCTACCGCCGTCCCCGCCCCGCTGCCGCTGCCGCTGCCTCGTAGGCGCGGGAGGCGTCGTAGGCTCGGCCTCCCGTGGCGGCCGCCGCCGGCGGCCAGCAAGGAGCGCCCATGAGCCCGGAGATGGCCAAGACCGACGAGGAATGGCGCCGGCAGCTGACGCCCGAGCAGTTCCGGGTCCTGCGTCAGAAGGGGACCGAGCGGGCGTTCACCGGCAAGTACGTCGACGCCAAGGACGACGGCACCTACCGGTGCGCGGCGTGCGGCGCCGCTCTGTTCATGTCGGGCACCAAGTTCGAGTCCGGCACAGGCTGGCCGAGCTTCACCGAGCCGGCGGTGGCCGAGGCGGTCGAGCTGATCAAGGACCGCAGCCACGGCATGGTGCGCACCGAGGTGGTGTGCCGCAACTGTGGTGGCCACCTGGGCCACGTGTTCGACGACGGCCCCGGCCCCGGCGGCCAGCGATTCTGCATCAACTCCGCCTCGCTGGATCTCGACACCGACGCGCCGCCGCCGCTGCCCGGGGTCTGAGCCACCTGGGGGGCCGTAGGATCGGCCAGTGCCCCGCATCGTCGACATCCTCCCGTCCTTCGAGGAGTACGCCCGGAAGACGTTCGTCGACTCGCCGATGGTGCGCGAGTCGCGCTGGAAGGACCTCTACGAGAGCGCCAACCCCGAGATCTTCGAGGCGTTCTACGCCGGTCAGGGGGACACGGTGGGCAAGTCGGCGGTGGTGCGCGAGCTCACCATCGTGCGGGACCGGGTGAGCGAGGGCGGTCCCGTGCTCCACCGGGTGATCGAGGAGGTGGAGCCGGCCGTGCGCGACGTACTCGGCCTGGCTCCCACACCCGATCCGCTGCACGTCCTCATGGTCGGGCCCTACTCGGTCAACGTGCTGGTCGGCTCGATGGGCGACGAGGTTGCGGTCTTCCACTGCCTGGAGTGGTTCCAGTCCGAGGCGGGCAGCCGGGTCCTGGTGGCCCATGAGGACGCCCACGCCTGGCACCGGATCGTGCTCGGCGCCGTGCCCCCCGAGAGTGATGCGGTATGGACGACGTTCTCCGAGGGGCTGGCCACGCTCGTTTCCCGCCAGGTCGTGGCGGACCGCCCGGAGGAGGACTACTTCTGGTTCGGCCACGAGGGCTTCGAGGACTGGCTGCCGTGGTGCGTGGAGCACCGGGCCGAGCTGGTGGCCCGCTTCCGCGACGAGCTCGACGCCGAGGGCACGGCCGACACGTTCTTCGGCTCAGGTCTGGTGGAGAAGCGCTGGCGGGTCGGGTACTACCTGGCCGATCTCGTGGTTGGGGCGATGGAGCGCACCCTGCCCGAGCTGGTCGCACTGACCGTGGACGAAGCGCGCGACGCCGTGCGAGAGGCGCTTGCGAATCTCACTTGACCTGGCCCCAAGGGCCAGGTTCTACCCTTCTCTCCAGATGCGATCCCCCGACGCGATGCCGGGGTGCTCTGCATCGGAGGAGGAGTTCCAGCATGACGATGACGACCGGCTGCTCCTGCGGCTGCAGTTCCATGACGTCTCTCACGGCCGCCGCCGAGCCCTGCGGCTGCGGGTGCGAGTGCTGCGGCGCCGCGGCCAAGTCCCGCGAGGACGAGATCACCGAGCTGCACAACCTGCGGGCGGCCATCGAGACACGCCTGTCCGAGCTCTCGACCGACCCCGTCCCGGGGTAACCCGAGGATGTCCGGGCGGCGACGAGGCCGGCCGGAGCCGGCTGATCCCCCGGCCGGCCCGGCCGGCCTCGCGCGCACCCGCGGGCCAGGCCCGCCGGCCGGGGACCCTCCCGCGCGAGTGACCCGTGCCGGCCTCGCGCTCGCGTGAAGATCCACCGTCATGTCGTCGACGGCTCCCTGGGGGCGGACTGATCGCCCGCTACGCCCCGTCCGGCAACGCCGTCGCCGCCATCGGGGCGGTGACATCGAGGCGGTAGCCCCGACCGGGGCTGGGCCGGAGCGCCGCTCCGCACGGCCCCAGGCGTCGGCGCAGGCGGGTGATGGTGGCCTCCAGGAGATGGGGGTCGGCGGTGGGCGATCCCCAGAGCTTCTGGAGGAGCACGGGCCGGGACACCACCGCCCCGGGCCGGTTGGCCAGCAGGGCGAACACGGCCTGCTCCAGCGGCGGCATCTCCACCGTGCGATCGCCGATCTGCACGGCGAAGCCCTGCACCACCACCTCGGTCCCGGCCAGCACCAGGGTGCGCCGGCGGTCCTCGAACCGATCGCTCAGGGCCCGGATCATCAGCCCGAGGCGCCCGATCGCCGGCTCGACCGGAGCCTCGATGCCCTCGTCGCGGGCCACGCCGGCGCACACCGCCCCGACGCAGGCGGCGACCAGGCCGCCCGAGTTGAACGCCCGGCGCAGGTGCTGGTCGCGGTTGTGATGGGCGGCGACAGCGAAGAGGTTCTGGACAGCGGGGGCGCTGGTGAACGTCACGGCATCGACCCGCCCGTCACAGGCGGCGTCCACCAGGCGCAGGGCGGGGCCGGTGTCGTCGGGCATCCGCCAGCGGTAGACCGGCACCTCGACCACGTCGGCGCCCCGCTTTCGAAGCGCCAGGGTGATGTCGACCGCCTCCGCACCAGCCTCCTGTACTGCGACTCGCTTGCCCTCGAGGGACTCGGCCAGGAGTAGGGGCAGCAGCTGGTCGAGGCGCTCGTTGGGGGACGACTGCCATACGGTCATCCCCGCCGCCTGCACGGCGCCGGCCGACTTGGGCCCCCGGGCCACGATCCGGGCCGGCGTGAGGGCTGAAAGCAGCGCCTCACCCATGCCCCAGGCCTGGGCTGCCTCCAGCCACGCCCGCATGCCGATCCCGGTGGTGGCCACCAGGTAGTCCGGCGGCTCGCCGGCCACCGAAGCGGTGGCGGAACGCAGCGCTTCGTCGGAGGCCAGGTACTGGGTGGCGATGCTCGGCCCGTGCAGGACACGGGCCCCGCGCCGGCGCAACAACTCGGCCTGGTCCTCCCAGCGGCGGTCGGCGGTGACGCCCACGGTGTAGCCCTCCAGGGGGCGCAACGGCATTCCCCAATCCTGGGGGGGAGGTGTTACCAACTTGTTTCTGCCGCCCTGGTATCGGGGTGAAATCCGTCTGAACGGCGGCTGTACGCGTCGTGTCGTGCTCACATGCGCTCGATCCGTACGGCCGCCTGTTTGTAGTTGGGTTCGCGCGAGATCGGGTCGAACTCATCGACGGTGAGGCGGTTTGCGCAGCGCTCGTCGTAGTGGAAGGGCACGAACACCTCGCCCTCGCGCACGATGGCCGTTACCCGCACCAGCAGGTCGTCCACCACGCCCCGCCGCGACGCCAGCCGCACCAGGTCGCCGGAGCCGAGGCCGAGGTGCTCCGCGTCGACCGGGTTGATCTCCACCCACGCCTCCGGCGCAAGGTGGTCGAGCACCGCCACCCGGCCGGTCTTGGTGCGGGTGTGCCAGTGCTCGACGGTGCGACCGGTGTTCAACAGGAACGGGTAGCGGGAGCTCGGGGCGTCGCTGATGGGCTGCGGGGTGACGCACCACAGCTTCGCCCTGCCGCTCGGCGTCTGGAACACGCCGTCGGCGTAGATGCGTGGGGTGCCTCCCACCGCCTCCGTCTCCGGCGTGCACGGCCACTGGACGCCGCCCGCGGCGTCGATGCGGTCGTACGTGATGCCGCTGTAGTCACACAGCCGCCCGGCCGACACCCGGGCCCATTCGATGAACGCGTCCTCGGGTGTGGTCCACCCCGGGTAGAGCTCGCCGGCCATGCCGAATGCCTGGGCCATGGCGAGGAAGATGTCGAAGTCGGCCTTGGCCTGGCCCGGCGGCTCGACCGCTTTGCGGACCCGGGAGACCCGGCGCTCGGCGTTGGTGTAGGTGCCGTCCTTCTCGCCCCAGATGGCGGCGGGGAGCACCACATCGGCCATGGCGGTGGTGGGCGTGGCGAAGCCGTCCTGCACGACGAACAGGTCGAGCTTGCGGATGGCCGCCTCCAGGCGGGCCCGGTTCGGGAAGGACACCACCGGGTTGGTGGCGATGACCCAAAGCCCCTTGATGGTGCCGTCGAGGACGCCGTCGATGATGTCGGGGTAGGCCCGGCCCCGCTCGGTGGGGAGGCGATCGGCGGGCACGCCCCACAGGGCCGCCATCTCAGCCCGGGCGGCCGGGTCGTCCCAGTTGCGGTAGCCGGGCAGCGATGCGGTGCCGCCCGCCTCCCGGGTGCCCATGGCGTTGCACTGGCCGGTGAGGGAGAAGGGGGCGGCGCCGGCCCGACCCACATTGCCCGTCACCAGGCACAGGGTGTTGAGCAGCGTGACGGTCTCGGTGCCCTGCACCGAGTGGTTGACGCCCATCGTCCACGCCACGAAGGCCCGCTCGGCCCTACCGAAGGCGAGGGCCGCCTCCCGGATCTGATCGGCCGGCACGCCGCAGTCGACCGCCACCCGGTCGAGGTCGTAGGCGGCCACGTGGGCGGCCAGCTCGGCGAAGCCCTCGGTGTGGGCGTCGACGTAAGCCCGGTCGACAAGGCCCTCGTCGATGATCACCTTCAGCATCCCGTTGACCAGGGCGATGTCGCTGCGGGGCCGGACGGCCAGGTGGAGGTCGGCGACCATGGCCGTCTTGGTGACGCGCGGGTCGACCACGATCACGGTGGCGCCGGCGTTGTCGAGCACGCGGGGCGCCAGCAGCGGATGGTTGTCGGCCACGTTGGCGCCGACGAGCAGGATTACGTCGGCCTGCTCGAGGTCCTCATAGGCGCCCGGCGGGCCGTCGCTGCCGAAGCTGCGCTTGTAACCGGCCACCGCGCTCGACATGCACAGCGTGGTGTTGCCGTCGTAGTGGCGCAGGCCCAGGCCGCCCCGGCACAGCTTGCCAAGGGCGTAGAACTCCTCGGTCACCAGTTGGCCGGTGCTGATGACGGCCACCGCCTCGGGCCCGTGCTCGTGCAGCAGCCGGTTGAAGCCCACGACGGTGGCGCCCAGCGCCTCGTCCCAGGTGGCCGGCTCCTGGGCGCCGCCCGCCGACCTGCGAAGGAGGGGAGTGGTGAGTCGCCCTTGTGCGGCAAGGGTCTGGTGCTCGGAGAGGCCCTTAGGGCACAGGCGACCCGCGTTCACCGGGTGGTCGGGATCGCCCTGAACCGCCACCGCAATGCCGTCCTTGACACCCACGAACATGCCGCACCCCACCGCGCAGTAGCCGCACGTCGTGCGCACCCACGTGTCGGGTTTTCGGGTCTCGTTCAGCGTTCCGAACCGGTCGTCGGCCACGTACGCCCGCGGCGACGTGCTGGCCGCCCGTGCCGCGTCGGCCGCTTCCTCGGACCGGGTCCCCAGCCCGAGCAGCCGGGTGAGGGCGGCTCCCCCCGGCCGGCTCACGGCCCGGCCGCTTTCGAGTAAATAGGGTGTCGTTTTGACACCCTATTTACTCGAAAGAGGGGGAGGGCGGTCATCGGCCGGAGAAGAAGCTGCCGGCGACCCGGAACGGGACGACGGTGACGTAGAAGAGGTAGCGGCCGGCCAGCTCGCCGAGGGCGGCGACGCCCAGAGCGGTGGCCAGGCGGCCACCGGCGGACGGGCCGGCGAGGGGGACGGTGAGCGTCCACGCCAGCAGCGCGACGGTGACGAACACGGCCGTCACCCGGGCGGCGAGGAGCGTCCTGAAACGGCCGGTGAGGAGGGTGGCGGTGCCCCGGTGCTGGCGGTCGGTGCGGCCCCGGACGGTGCGCAGGAGGTGGCGCACCGCACCCACCTGGACGGCACCGCCCATTGCGGCTGCGGCCATCAGGCCTGTGGTCAGTGACGGCGCCATCTCGGCCCGGTCGAGGCACAGGGCGGCGAGGAGGGGACCGGTGGCGAGAGCAGCGGCGAAGAACTGCACCAGGGTCCGGCGGGAGTTCCATACCGGGCGGGCGGGCACGAGGTAGAGCCGACCGCTGGCATACACGCCGGCCGCGCCGGCCACCACGGTGCCGACGCCGAGGGCGAGGCGGGGGCCGAGGCCGACGTCGCCGCCCCATTCCCATGCCGCGGCGTAGGCGAGCGACGCGCCGGAGAAGGCGGACAGCAGGGCGACCTCCCGGCTGAGCCACGACGTGCGCCAGTTCCGCAATGCCTTGAAGGCGACGGCCGGCCGGCCCAGGTGGAACAGGGAGGCGGCCAGGGCGACGGCGCCGGCGAGGGCGGCGCCCACCGCGCCGCCGGCCAGACCGCCCCGGCCCGCTCCACCGGCTGCCTCGGCGACCACGGTGGAGGCGACCGTGCCGAGGGACAGCTGGGTGAGCAGGGTGAGGGCCACCAGGGGCCAGTGGGGGTCTTCTGGCTTCACCGAGTAATCGGTGGCCGCCACCAGGTCGGGGAGACCGGCGGGGGTGACGATGCGGGTGGTGGAAAGGGTGATGGACGCCGGGGGTAGGCCGGGGGCGTCGGCGGTCGCGTGGTCGGCCCGCCATTCGGCCACGTTCACCGGCTCGACAGTGATGGCCGACGTGGGGCAGGCCAGCACGCACGCCGGACTCTCGCCCTGCGACAGCCGGGGCAGGCACATGTCGCACTTGGCTACGACCTTCGCCGCCTTGTCGTACACGGGAACCTCATAGGGGCAGTTCCAGATGCAGTACTGGCAGCCGATGCACTCGGCTGCGTCGTGGCGCACGACGCCGTTCTGCAGCTTGGTGTAGGCCTGCGTGGGGCAGCCCGACAGGCAGGTGGGCTCCAGGCAGTGATTGCACGCCATGGACAGGTTGAGGCGCCTGGTCGTGGGAAAGGCGCCCCCTTCAAGCTCGCCCACCCGCCGCCAGGCCTTGTCGACGGGCGTGGCGTTCTGCTCGGCGCAGGCGACCTCACAGGAGTGGCAGCCGACGCACGCGTCCATGGCGAAGCTGAAGCGGTACTGCTCGCCGGCGTCGAGGGGCAGCAGTCCTGGGCCGCGCTCGTCGATACCCGTGAGCTTCCGCAAGCGATCGGTGACCGGTGCGACCGTTGCATCCCGGTCCTCGAGGAGCGTCAAGTGATCGCGACCTCGACCCTGCCATCGCGCTCACGGATCAGATGAACCGGGAGGGACACGGCGGGATCGTCGAGGCACGTACCCGTGCGCAGGTCGAAGCTCTGCTTGTACATCGGTGACGCGACCTTGGGCACATCGCCCTTCGAACCCACGATGCCGCGGGAGATCACGTTGGCGCCGCTGAACGGGTCGTGGTTCGAAAGGGCGAACAGCTCGTCGGTGGGCGAGACGCGGAACAACGCGACCTGCCGGCCGTCCACCAGGGCGCACGCGCCCCGGTCGGGGACGAGGTCGTCGAAGGCGCAGACGTCCTGCCAGGTGAGCGTGGCGGTATCGAGGATGGCTGTCATGAAGATCGGACCTCCTGCTTCTCGTGGGAGAAGGCGGGGCGGCGCTGGCCGCGTTCGGCGACGAAGACGACGTTGGGGTCGGGCTCGTCGGAGTTCACGAAGGTGCGGAAGCGCGCCACCTTCTCGGGATCGTTGATGGTGGCTGCCCACTCGCACTCGTACTCGGCCACGTGGCGGTCCATCTCGGCGTCGAGCTCGGCACAGATGCCGAGGGCGTCGTCGAGGACCACCGCCTTGAGGTGGTCGAGGCCGCCCTCGAGCTTGTTGAGCCACGTGGCCGTGCGCTCCAGGCGGTCGGCCGTGCGGATGTAGTACCCGAGGAAGCGGTCGATGGTGCGGATGAGGATGTCGTGGTCCACCCCTTCGACCAGCAGCTGGGCGTGCTGGGGGCGCATGCCGCCGTTGCCGCACACGTAGAGGTTCCAGCCCTGCTCCGTGGCGATGATGCCGAAGTCCTTGCTCTGAGCCTCGGCGCACTCGCGGGTGCAGCCGGAGACGGCCGACTTCAGCTTGTGGGGCGCCCGCAGTCCCCGGTACCGCAGCTCGATCTCGATGGCCAGGCTGGTGGAGTCCTGCACCCCGTAACGGCACCAGGTGGTACCGACGCACGACTTCACCGTGCGCAGCGCCTTGCCGTACGCGTGGCCCGACTCCATGCCGGCGTCGATGAGGCGGCTCCAGATCTCGGGCAGGTGGTCGACCCGGGCTCCGAGCAGGTCGATGCGCTGGCCGCCTGTGATCTTGCAGTAGAGGCCGTAGTCCTTGGCGACCTGGCCGATCACGATGAGCTGGTCGGGGGTGATCTCGCCACCCGGCACGCGGGGGATGACCGAGTAGGTGCCGTCGCGCTGGAGGTTGGCCAGGAAGTGGTCGTTGGTGTCCTGGAGGGGCGCCTGGGAGCGCTCGAGGATGTAGCCGCCTCCGACGCCCAGCGACGCGAACATCGACGCCACCGCCGGCTTGCACACCTCGCAGCCGAGGCCGCGGCCGTGGTCGGCCAGCACCTGGGAGAACGAGGTGAGGCGGTGCACGCGGACGATGTCGAACAGCTCGGCGCGGCTGTAGTCGAAGTGCTCGCACAGGTTGTTGCGGACCTCGATGCCCGCCTTGCGCAGCTCCAGCTTCAGCAGGTCGGTGACCACGGGGACGCAACCCCCACAGCCTGTTCCTGCCGCCGTGCACGCCTTCAGGGCGGGGACATCGACGGCCCCGCCCTGGACGGCGGCGCAGATGGCGCCCTTGCTCACGCTGTTGCACGAGCAGACCATGGCGGTGTCGGAGAGCGACTCGACGCCCATACCGACGGCGGCACCGTCGCCGGTGCGGACGGGCAGGACCAGCTCTTCGCAGTTGGGCGGAGTGGGCATGTCGCCCCGCACCATCTGCACGAGGGTCTGGTACATCGACGCGTCGCCCACGAGGATTCCGCCGAGCACCTGGGAGCCGTCGCCCGACAGAACAAGGCGCTTGTACACGTTGGCCACCGGGTCGGAGAACACGATCGACTCGGCGCCCGGGGTGGCCGCGAACCCGTCGCCGAAGCTGGCCACGTCGATGCCCATGAGCTTCAACTTGGTGGACAGGTCGGCCCCGCCGAAGGTGGACTCGCCGCCCAGGATGCGGTCGGCCACGACCCGGGCCATCTGGTAGCCCGGCGCCACCAGCCCCCAGATGCGGCCCTCGGCCAGGGCGCACTCACCGATGGCGAAGATGCGGGGATCGCTGGTGCGGCAGGCCGCGTCCACCACCACGCCACCGCGCTCGCCCACCGCCAGACCGGCCTCCCGGGCCAGCTGGTCGCGGGGGCGGATGCCGGCCGAGAACACCACCAGGTCGACGGGAAGGTCGGCGTCGTCCTCGCCGGCGAAGCGCATGCCGCACACCCGCCCGTCCGGGCCCTCCAGGATCTCGGAGGTGGCAATGCCCGTGTGGACCGACACCCCCAGGTCCTCGATGCGCCGGCGCAGTGCAGAACCGCCGCCGTCGTCGACCTGCACCGGCATCAGGCGAGGGGCGAACTCGACCACGTGGGTCTCCAGGCCGAGGCTGCGCAGGGCGTTGGCCGCCTCCAGGCCGAGCAGGCCCCCGCCCACCACGGCGCCCACCCGCCGGCCCTGGGCGTCGGCCCGGATGGCCTCCAGGTCGTCGAGGGTCCGGTAGACGTGACATCCGGGCAGGTCCTTTCCGGGTACCGGGGGGACGAAGGGGTAGGAGCCGGTGGCCAGCACCAGGGCGTCGTAGGCGATCCTCGTACCCCGGGTGGACACGACCTTGCCGGCCTCGGTGTCGATGGAGGCGACGGCGTCGCCAACGTGGACCTCGAGACCGGCCGAGTCGAAGAACCCGGGCGCCACCAGTGACAGTTCCTCGGCCGACGTCCCGGTGAAGAACGAGCTGAGCCCGACCCGGTCGTAGGCGAGGCGGCCCTCTTCGCAGAAGGTGACGATGTCCCACTCGACGGTGGCGCCCCGCTCCACCAGCACCTCGAGCAGCTTCTGGCCAACCATGCCGTTGCCGGCGACCACGAGTGTGCGACGGGCGGTGTCCGTCGCCATCAGATCGCCACCTCGAGGTCCCAGCTGGTGGCCCACACCCGCTGGCGCCGGTTGACGCAGAACGAGGCGATGCCGACGGCGGCGGCCACGACGGCGAAGCCGGCGGTGAAGGAGCCGGTGCTGCCCTTGAGGGACCCGAGGGCGAAGGGCAGGAGGAAGCCGCCCACGCCACCCGCGGCGCCGACCAGGCCGGTCATGGCGCCCATACGGCCCGGGAAGCGCTGCGGCACCAGCTGGAACACCGAACCGTTGCCCATGCCGAACGCGCCCATGGCGCCGAACAGGAGGAGGACGGTGACCGGCAGACCGGGCAGGGTGGCTATGCCGAGGAGGAGGAGCGCCGCGACGCCCAGCGCGGCAGCAAGGACGCGGGTGCCGCCCAGCCGGTCGGACAGCCACCCGCCGAGGGGACGGAGGAAGGAGCCGGCGGCGGCGCACAGAGCGGCGAACCCGCCGGCGGTCACCTTGGTGAGCCCGAAGCGGTCGACGAAGAAGATGGGCAGGTACCCGGCCAGCCCGACGAAGCCGCCGAACGTCACCAGGTAGAAGCTGCACAGCCACCGGGCGTCGCGGTCCTGCAGCAGCGAGAAGGGATTGTTCGACACACCAAGAGCGGACACCGGCCGGGGCGGCTCCTTGGCCAGGACGGCGAACGCCAGCCAGGCCAGGCTGACGGGGATCGCCGCCAGGCCGAACACGCCGTGCCACCCGACGTGTTCGGCCAAACGGGGGGCTGCCAGTGCGGCTATCAGGGTCCCGGAGTTGCCGGCGCCCGCGATGCCCAGGGCCAGGCCCTGGTGCTCGGGCGGGTACCAGCGGCTGGCGAGGGGCAGGGCGACGGCGAAGCTGGCGCCGGCGATGCCGAGGAGCAGGCCGATGCCGATGACCTGCGAGTAGGTGCCGCCGCCCAGCCAACCCCACGTCAGGGGCACGAGGGTCAGGCCCATGGTGACGAGGCCGGTGCGGCGAACGCCCACGCGGTCGGCCAGCGTGCCGAGCAGGAGGCGGCATGCCGATCCGCCGAGCGGCGGCACCGCCACCATCAGGCCCTTCTGAGCGGCAGACAGGTGGAGGTCGGACCCGACGTAGGCGCCGAGGGCGCCGAGCAGGACCCAGACCATGAACGAGATGTCGAAGTGCACCAGCGCCGCCACCAGGCTGGGCGTATGGCCGGCGTCGCGAAAACCTTTGATTGCCACCCGCTCAGGCTCTCGCACCCCTGTGTTGCGCCGGTTGCCGTGGTGTCAACGCAAGACTACGAAGCGCTGACGGTCACTCCAGGGTGACGTGCGGGAATCGTCACCCGCTGTTCACAGTGCCGGCGTCCAGCGGCTCGGGGCGCTCGGAACCCGCCTCCTGTCCCCATGGTGCTCTGTGTGCCGGCGCCCTGGGCGGGGCGGGGCCGGACTGCCTCAGGCAGGGACCAGCCCACCGCCGACCGGCTCGATGCCGAGGTCCCCGTAGGTCACCAGGGCGACGTAGGGGATGCCCTTGTCCTTGAAGTAGGAGGCGGCTACCTCGCCGCGGTCCACGAGGGTGACGGCGGCGACCACCGTGGCGCCGGTGGCGACGATGGCGTCATGCGCCTTCTGGATCGAGCCGCCCGAGGTGACGGCGTCGTCCACCAGCACCACTCGGATGCCCGGTCCCACCTTCGCCCCCTCCACCAGCTTGCCGGTGCCACGGCCTTTTGGCTGCTTGCGCACCACGAACCACTCGGCGCCCGACAGGATGGCGACGCCGTGGGCCAGATGGTCGGCGCCCATGGTGAGCCCGCCGACGGCGTCGAACGCGATGCCGTGCACCGCCTCGAGCAGGGCCCGGCATGCCACCTCCAGGTCGGCGCCACGGCTCAGGGCGGCCTTCCCGTCGACGAAGTCCCGGCTGGTCTGGCCCGAGGCCAGCACGACAGGCTCGGGAAGGTGGATCAGCCCGCGCTCGCGTACGGTGTCGACGACCTGCTGGCGGAGACTGCTCATGTGCTGCTCCTGTGTCGCGGTGGCCGGGCGGTAAGCCATGGTTGCACGGCATGGCCGTCACCTATGGGCATCAGGCCTCGCGCTCGGCCGCCTGCTTGAGGGCCGCCAGCGTGGTGCGGATGCCCTCCTCCATGTCGCCACGGCGGTCGGTGACGCCGGTGGTGGCCCGGGTGAGCAGCCGGGCGCCGGCGCCGAGGGCCTTGCGCATCTCGAACGACTCGGTGACGAGCGTGCCCCCGTCGACCGGTTCGAAGCGGTACCGCCACCAGGTGCCCGGCTTGCCCGTGCCGCCGGTGACGAAGACGAAGCTGCGGCCAGGTTCCGCTTCGGTGACCTCGCACGTGGTGGACCACTTGGACCGGCCCCGGCGGTTGTAGCCCTTGAACCGGGCGCCGACGACCGGGCCGGTGGCGCCGTCGAGCCATTCGCCCCGCTCGTTCTCCGGGCTCCAGTCGCCCATGCGCGTCACGTCGGTGACCATCGCCCACAACGTTTCCGGCGCCGCCCGCACGTTGATGCTGCCCTCGCCGGTCCGTCCGTCGTCGTTCATGGCTTCCTCCGTTGCCGTTCGTCCCCATCATGGCCGACGGTGATTGCTCCGTCGCACCAGCGGGCAGAACGAAGCCCACCGGCGGTCGCCTCCCCAAGCTCGCGGGCTGACACGCAAACCCGGCGAGGCGACGACTGTCCGCCTCGCCGGGGGGACCGGCCTGCCGGCCGAGTTCCCGTAGGTACCTCCGTTCCCGTGGGTACCTCCGCCGGGTGAGAATGCACACCCTGAATGGGAACCGGCCGACCTCCGGTCGATGAGCGCCGACGATGGAACGGGTGAGCGATCTGTGCGACGAGTCCTTCATCTTCACCGCTCACCTGGCGCTGCCCGCCACTGGACGGCGATCACCGCCGGTGTCGTCGCGGCACTTGCCGCCTCCACTGTGGCGGCCGTGGGAAGCGTGCCGGCCGGCGCTCAGTACGGCGGGAGGGCGACCGGGAAGCCCACAACGGGTCGCCTCTCCGCCCGCCTGGATGCACTGTCCCGGACGGCGGAGGGACGGGCGCCGAGAGCCGGTGTTCCGGGCTCCGACCTCCCGAGCGGCCGCAGCGGCGGGGTAAGGCGTCTCGACGACGGCAGAGTCGTCGTCGACGTAGACGTGTACGCCGACCGCATGCACGGGGCTCCAGAAGCGTTGGGCGCCATCGGTGACGTCCTGGCGGTGAGCGACACAAGCCTTCACACGGTCACCATGGCGGTGGAGGCCGGCGAGCTCGACCGGCTGGCACAGCGCGACGCGGTCCGCTACGTGAACGAGGTCGTGACACCGGTGCAGCGGGGCTGCTCCCCCGGGATCTCCGAGGGGGACGGACAACTCAAGGCCGGGCCGGCCCGGTCGACCTACGGTGTCGACGGGACCGGCGTCCGTGTCGGCATCCTGTCGGACTCGTTCGACCGGTCGCCCGCCGGTGCCGCCACCAGCCCCACTGCCGACATGGCGGCTGGCGATCTGCCCGGCGCCGCCAACCCGTGCGGCCGCCTCGCGCCGGTGAGTGTCCTCGCCGACGACGCGGTGGAGACGACCGACCGGCCCAACCAGGACGAGGGCCGGGCCATGGCCCAGATCGTCCACGACCTGGCTCCCGGCGCCAGCCTGTCGTTCGCCTCCGCAAACGTGAGCGAAACCGCCTTCGCCAACAACATCACCTCGCTCGTCAACGCCGGCGCCAAGGTGATCGTCGACGACGTGGGCTACTTCAGCGAGCCCTTCTACCAGGACGGCCCGGTGGCGGTGGCCATCAACAACGCGCGGGCGGCGGGCGTGTCGTATGTCACTGCCGCAGGCAACGCCAACATCGTGGTCGGCGGTGCCGACGTGGGTTCCTACGAAGCGACGAGCTACCGCCCCACGCCGTGCCCGCCGCTCGTCACGGGCTACCTCGACTGCCACTCGTTCACTCCCGCAGGCCCTGGCGACAGCACCTCCCGGATGGTTATCCCGGCCGGCAGGACCGTGACCCTCGATCTCCAGTGGGCGCAGCCGCGGGGCGGCGTGACCACCGATCTCGATGTTTGCATCCTCAACGCCGCAACTGGTGTGTTGCTGCGGTGCGCGGTAGACGACAACCCCGGCCCCGGCGGCAGCCAGCGTCCCTTCGAGCTGGCGTCGTACAAGAACACCACGGGCAGCTCCCAGGCCGTCGACGTGGTCGTGGCCCGCTACTCCGGCCCTGGTGCCCGGTTCAAGTGGGTCCACGGCGGCGATGCGCCGTCGAGCGTGGAGTACTCGGTGTCGTCCGGGGGCGACGTCTACGGGCCGACGGTCTTCGGGCACAGCGGAGCGGAGGGCGCCATCTCGATCGGCGCCGTCCCCTACAGCAACGCCGGCGTGGCGGAGCCGTACTCGTCGCGCGGGCCCGTGACCTACCTCTTCAACCCGGTGCCGAGCACCGCCGCGCTGGGGTCGCCCCTCGTATTGGCCAAGCCGGACGTCGCCGCGTCGGACTGCGGGCAGACGTCCTTCTTTCCGCCGCTCTCGGCCTCACCCCACCGCTTCTGCGGGACCTCCGCCGCCGCACCGCACGCCGCCGGCGTCGTGGCGCTGCTGCTCAACGCCAGCACCACGCTCACGCCGGCGCAGGTTGCAGCCACGCTGCGGAACACGGCGGCGCCGGTCCCCGGGGCGCCCGCTTCGGCCGTCGGCACCGGACTGATCGATGCAGCCGCAGCGGTCGCATCTCTCGGCGTGCCGGTGAGCGACGTGTCGGCTTCGATCGCCGACGCGTCGGTGCTGGAAGGCGGCCCGGGGCTCACGGCCTCGCTGAGCTTCACCGTCACCCTGTCGGCCCCCAGCGCAGCCACCGTCACCCTCGGGTACGCCACGGCCGACGGGACGGCGACGGCGCCCGGCGACTACTCGTCCACCTCGGGCACGCTCGCCATAGCGCCCGGGCAGCGCAGCGCCACCATCGTCGTGCCGGTGGTGGGCGACGCCTCCGTCGAGGGGAACGAGACGCTCACCGTGCACCTCGGGAGCCCGGCCGCCGTCCCGCTGGCCGACGGCGTGGCGACCGGCACCATCGTGGACGACGAGCAGCGCAACGGCTACTGGCTCGTCGCCTCCGACGGTGGCATCTTCGCCTTCGGTGACGCCAGGTTCCTCGGCTCCACCGGCGCCATCCGCTTGGCCCAGCCCATCGTCGGGATGGCGCCGACCCCCTCCGGAAACGGGTATTGGTTGGTCGCGTCGGACGGCGGGATCTTCGCCTTCGGCGACGCCAGGTTCCTCGGGTCCACCGGCGCCGTCCGCCTGGCCCAGCCGATCGTCGGGATGGTGCCGACACCGTCCGGAAAGGGGTACTGGCTGGTCGCCGCCGACGGCGGCATCTTCGCCTTCGGTGACGCCCGGTTCCTCGGGTCCACCGGCGCCCTCAAGCTGAACCGGCCGATCGTGGCCATGGCGGCCACGCCGTCGGGCAACGGCTACTGGCTGGTCGCGTCGGACGGCGGGATCTTCGCCTTCGGCGACGCCGCCTTCCTCGGCTCGACGGGAGCCATCCGCCTGGCCCAGCCGATCGTGGGGATGGCGGCCACCCCGTCCGGCAGGGGGTACTGGCTGGTCGCCTCCGACGGCGGCATCTTCGCCTTCGGCGACGCCAGGTTCCTCGGTTCCACGGGCGCCATCAAGCTCAACCTACCCATCGTCGCCATGGCGCCGACGCGGTCGGGCAACGGCTACTGGCTCACGGCATCCGACGGCGGGATCTTTGCCTTCGGCGGCGCCGCATTCTTCGGCTCGACCGGCGCCATCAAGCTGGCCCGGCCGGTCGTCGGCGTCGGCGTCGCCCGTCCCTGAGAGCGCGTCTGCCGGTCGTCAGCGGAGCCCCTGGAGGACAGCCGGAGTCCACACCGTCGATGCGTCGACCACGTCGGCATCCTCCCTACGTGTTGTCGTACCGGTAGAAGCCGCGCCCGGTCTTGCGGCCGAGCAGCCCGCCGTCCACCATCCGCGACAGCAGCGGGGGCACGGCGTAGAGGGGCTCTTTGAACTCGTCGTAGAGGGATTGGGCGGCCGCCCTGGTGACGTCGAGGCCGATGAAGTCGGCC
Organism: Actinomycetes bacterium; assembly: GCA_023264975.1. Taxonomy (GTDB): domain Bacteria; phylum Actinomycetota; class Acidimicrobiia; order Acidimicrobiales; genus JAHFUS01. The sequence goes on from JAHFUS010000005.1 coordinate 52,233, forward strand.
AGGGCCAGCGGGCCCATGGGGTGGTTGCACCCGAGCGTCATGCCGGCGTCCACGTCCTCCGCGGTGGCGAAGCCCGTCTCCACCATGCGGATGGCGGAGACCAAGTAGGGGATGAGGAGTGCGTTGACCACGAAGCCGGCCCGGTCCTTGGAGATGATCACCCGCTTGTGGAGGACCCCCTCGGCGAACGACTGGGCGGCGAGGACGGCCCCGTCGCTGGTGAGCAGCGACGGGACCAGCTCCACCAGCTTCAGCACCGGCACGGGGCTGAAGAAGTGCAGCCCGAGGACCTGCTGCGGGCGATCGGTTGCCATGGCCAGGCGCATGATCGGGATGGCCGACGTGTTGGTGGCCAGCACCGCGTCGTGTGCCGTCACGACCTTGTCGAGGGTGGCGAACACCTCGACCTTGGCCGGCTCGTACTCGGTGACGGCCTCGATGACGAGCTGGCGGTCGGCCATTTCCCCGAGGTCCGTGGTGTACCGCAGGCGGGCAACGGCGCCGGCGTGGTCCTCCTCCGAGAGCTTCTGGCGGGCCAGCCCCTTTCGGAGTGACCCCTCGATGCGGCGGCGGCCGGCGCCCATGGCGTCGGCGTCGACCTCGCGGACGACCACGTCGACACCTGCTTTGGCGCACACCTCGGCGATGCCCGAGCCCATGAGGCCGCAGCCCACGACGCCAACGCGCTCGATCGACGTGGTGGTGACCGACGCCGGTGTCACTGATGCACCATCCCTTCGTGATGTCGCACCAGCGAGTTGCTTGATGGACCGTCCTCCCGGGCCGGTCATGCCAGGCGCGACTCGACCGCTTCGGGATCGAGATCGTACCGGGCGATGGCGGCGGCGACCTCCTCGGGGTCGGCCGCTCCGGTGGCGGCCAGCCGGGCGAGGACGGCGACCACCAGGTGGGGGGCGTCGGTCTCGAAGTGGCGCCGCAGGGCGGGACGCGTGTCCGAGCGCCCGTATCCGTCGGTGCCGAGGGTGGTGAGGCCACCGGGGATCCACCCGGCCACCTGGTCGGGGACGGCCTTCATGAAGTCGGTGATGGCCACCACCGGCCCCTGTGCGGCCGACAGCGCCTCGGACACGTAGGGGCTGCGGGGGGCGTCTGTGGGGTGCAGCCGGTTCCACCGGGTTGCGGTCAGGGCGTCCTCCCGCAGCGCCTTGTACGACGTCGCGCTCCACAGCTCCGCAGCCACGTCGTGGTCCTCGGCCAGCAGTTCCCGGGCCTCGCGGGCCGCGCCCTGGGCGGTGCCGCTGAACAGGATGGTCGCCCGCCGCTCCGGTCCCTCCGGTGCCTCGGCGAATTGGTACAGCCCGCGCAGGATGCCGGCGGTGGCGCCCTCCGGCATGGGGGGCATCGGGTAGTTCTCGTTGTAGAGGGTGAGGTAGTAGAAGACGTCCTCGGGCTCGTCGCCGCACATGCGGGCGATGCCGTCCTGCACGATGGTGGCCACCTCGTAGGCGAAGGCCGGGTCATAGGCGGCCAGGTTCGGCACGGTGGCGGCCAGGACCAGGCTGTGGCCGTCCTGGTGCTGGAGCCCTTCGCCGTTCAGGGTCGTGCGGCCGGCGGTGGCGCCCAGAAGGAAGCCACGTCCCCGGAGGTCGCCGAAGGCCCAGATGAGGTCGCCCACCCGCTGGAACCCGAACATGGAATAGAAGATGTAGAAGGGGATCATGGGCTCGCCCCACGTGGCGTAGCTGGTGCCCGCCGCTGCGAACGACGCCATGGCGCCCGCCTCGTTGATCCCCTCCTCCAGGATCTGCCCCTGCTTGCTCTCGCGGTACGACAGCTGCATGCCGGAGTCGACCGGCTCGTAACGCTGTCCCGACGGGGCATAGATCTTCACCTCGTTGAACAGCGGGTCGAGCCCGAAGGTGCGGGCCTCGTCGGGGACGATGGGCACTACCCGCCTACCGATCGTCCTGTCCCGAAGGAGCGACCGGAGGAGGCCGGCGAAGGCCATGGTGGTGGATACCGACCGGTTGCCCGACCCACCCACAAGGTCGGCGAAGGCGGTCGCGTCCGGCTGGCCGGACGGGTTCGGGCGCACGACCCGCTTGGGCAAGAACCCTCCGAGCGCGCGGCGGCGCTCGTGCAGGTATGCCTCCTCCGGCGAGCCCTTGGGCAGGCAGACATAGGGCGGAAGGTCGCCGGCCAGGGCGTCGTCGGGGACGAGGTCGCCCAGGTTCAGCCGTTGGCACAGCTCGGACAGCTGCGCTCGGGCCATCTTCTTGATCTGATGGGCCGAGTTGCGGCTCTCGATGCCGGTGCCGAGGCGTGACCCCTTCAACGTCTTGGCCAGGATCACGGTGGGCGACGACTCGTGGTTCGCCGCCGCGTGGAACGCCGCATAGAGCTTGGCCCGATCGTGGCCGCCGCGGGGGAGGGTGAACACGGGGTCGTCGTCCGGCAGGTGCGCCACCATGCGGGCCAGGCGGGGGTCGGAGCCGAAGAACCGCTCCCGCACATAGGCGGCCCCTTCGACGGCGTACTTCTGGTACTCGCCGTCGAGGGTGGCGTTCAGCTTATCCAGCAGGACGCCCTCGACGTCGGCCGCCAGCAGGTCGCTCCAGCGCGAGCCCCACACCACCTTGGCCACGTTCCAGCCTGCGCCCCGGAACACGGCTTCGAGCTCCTGGATGATCTTGCCGTTGCCCCGCACCGGCCCGTCGAGGCGCTGGAGGTTGCAGTTGACGACGAAGATCAGGTTGTCGAGGTGCTCACGGGCGGCGATGGACAGCGCGCCGAGGGTCTCGGGCTCGTCGCATTCGCCGTCGCCGATGAAGCACCACACCCTTGAGGCGCTGGTGTCGACGATGCCGCGGTCCGCCAGGTACCGGTTGAAGCGGGCCTGGTAAATGGCCGAGATCGGGCCCAGCCCCATCGAGACGGTGGGGAACTCCCAGAAGTCCTTCATGAGCCGGGGGTGGGGATAGCTCGACAGGCCGGCGCCGCCGATCTCGCGCCTGAAGTGGTCGAGCTGGTCCTCGCTGAGGCGCCCCTCCAGGAACGCCCGGGCGTAGATGCCCGGCGAGGCATGGCCCTGGAAGAAGACCTGATCCCCTGGCGTGTCGCCGTCCTTGCCCCTGAAGAAGTGGTTGAAGCCCATCTCGTAGAGGCAGGTGGCCGAGGCGGGGGTGGAAAGGTGGCCGCCGATGCCCTCGCTCTGGGCGTTGGCGCGGATCACCATGGCCGCCGCGTTCCAGCGCACCATGCCCTCGATGCGCCGCTCCAGGGCGACGTCGCCCGGGTAGGCGGGCTCGTTGGCGGGCGGGATGCTGTTGACGTACGGGCTGGCGACCGTGGCCGGGAAGCCGACGTCGTTCTCGTTGGCCCAGTGCAGCAGCCGGCTCAGCACCAGGCGGGCACCGCCGGCGCCGTGGGCGTCCACGACTGCACCGAGCGAGTCGGCCCACTCCTCGGTGAGCCCGGCGTCGGCCTCGGGGAGCTGATCGGCGTACCCGCCGTTCAGCTGCAAGCGTGTACCGGTCACTTTCGCACCATCCCTTCGTGATGGCGCACGTGTGCGTTTCCGGCAGGCCGACCTCGCCGGCCGTTCATGAGCTACCCACCTTCACGAGCACTGCCTCGCCCTGGCCGCCGCCGCCGCACAGGGCAGCGGCGCCCAGCCCGCCACCGCGCCGGCGCAGCTCCTCGGCCAGTGTCATGACGACGCGGGTGCCTGACATGCCGATGGGGTGCCCGAGGGCGATGGCCCCGCCGTTGACGTTCACGATGTGGCCGGTGATGCCGAGGTCGGTCATGCTGGCCGCGCTGACGGCCGCGAACGCCTCGTTGATCTCGAACAGGTCGACGTCGGCCGTCGCCCTGCCCGTCTTCTCCAGGGCGCGCAGGATTGCCCGGCTGGGCTGGGTGAGGAGCGACGGATCGGGCCCGGACACGATCCCGAAGCCGACAAGCTCGGCCGGGTGTGTGAGGCCCAGCTCGGCCGCCTTGGCCGCGCTGACCACGACCACGGCGGCGGCGCCATCGGAGATCTGCGAGGCGTTGCCGGCCGTGACCGTGCCGTCCTTGGCGAAGGCGGGCTTGAGCCGGGCCAGCGCGGCCACTGTGGTGTCGGGGCGCACCCCTTCGTCGGTGTCCATCACCAGAGGGTCGCCCCGCTGGGAGACGCTGACGGACACGATCTCGGAGGCCAGCCTTCCGTCCTTGATGGCCGCGGCCGCCCGCTCGTGGCTCTTGGCCGCCAGCTCGTCCTGGGCGGTCCGGGAGATGGACGCTGCCTTCACGTACGCATCGGTGCCGGCACCCATGTGCACGTCGTCGAACGAGCACCACAGGCCGTCGTGCACCAGTGCGTCGACGGCCGTGACGTCGCCGAGTCGGAAGCCGGCGCGGGCGCCGGGCAGCAGGTAGGGCGCCCTGCTCATCGACTCCATGCCGCCCGCCACCACGATGTCGGCATCGCCTGAGCGGATCATCTGGTCGGCCACGTAGATGGCGTGCAACCCGGAGAGGCACACGTTGTTGACGGTCACGGCGGGGACGCCCATGGGAATGCCGCCCCTGGCCGCCGCTTGGCGAGCCGGGTTCTGGCCCTGGCCGGCCTGCAGGACCTGGCCCATGACGACCTGGTCGACCTGTCCGGGGTCGATGCCGGCGCGGGCCAGGGCGGCGGCGATGGCGAGACCGCCCAACTCCACGGCCGGGAGGGATGAAAGCGCTCCACCGAGCTTGCCGATGGGCGTGCGGGCGGACCCGGCGAGAAAGGATCCCTGCATGTTTTCGCTCCTCATTCTAGGGGAAGTCGTGCGTGAGATCAGCGCCTGGCCGGGTACTCGTAGAAGCCCTGGCCGGTCTTGCGGCCCAGTTGCTCCGCCGTCACCATGCGCTTGAGCAGCGGGGCCGGTGCGAAGCACGCCTCGGGGCGGTCGGCGTGCAGGGCGTCGAGTATCGCCACGCTGGTGTCGAGGCCGATGAGGTCGAGCAGTTCCAGCGGCCCCATCGGGAACCCGCAGCCACCCTTCATGGCGGCGTCGATGTCCTCCTTGGACGCGGTCTCGGCGTCGAGCATCTTGACGGCGCCATTGAGGTACGGGAACAGCAGGGCATTGACGATGAAGCCGGCGTTGTCCTTCACCATCACGGTGTCCTTGCCGCAGTCCTCGGCGAACCGGCGTGCGGTGTCGACGGTGACGGGGTCGGTGGTGACGGCGGGCACGATCTCCACCAGCGGCATCCTCGGGGCGGGGTTGAAGAAGTGGAGGCCGACGACCCGGTCGGGCCGGCCGGTGGCCATGGCCACGTCGGACACCGCCAGCGTGGAGGTGTTGGTGGCGAGGATGGTCTCGTCCGAGCAGACCCGGTCGAGCTCCTGGAACACGCGGCGCTTGACCTCGAGGTCCTCGACGACGGACTCGAGGACGAGCCCGCAACTGCCGAGTTCTTCGATGTCGGTGGTCGTCCGCATCCGGCCGATGGCGGCGTCGCGGTCCTCGGCCGAGAGCATGCCCTTCTCGACCTGAGAGCTCAGGGACTTCAGGACCCTTCCCATGGCCGCATCGGCGCTTGACTGCTGGCGGCTCCGCAGGGTCACGTCGAAGCCGGCCAGTGCGGCCACTTCCGCGATCCCCGAGCCCATGATCCCGGACCCTGCGACGCCTACCGACGTGAGGCCTTCTGTCTTCGTTGCGGTCGTCATTGTGGAGGTATCTCCTTGATCGGTGTTCTCGAAGGCGGACGTCACCCGTGGACGTACGTACCTGGCGCATCGCAGAGCACGGGGTGCTCGGCACTGCCCATCTCGGGCGGTTTTCGCCGTCGTCCGGCCCGGTCGGCCAGCCACGTCACCCAGTCCTCCCACCACGAGCCTTCGTGCTCGACGGCCCCTGCCAACCAGAGCTCGGGGTCCTTGGGAAGGGCTTCGTTGATCCAGTGCAACCGCCGCGGCCCCGGTGGGTTCACGATGCCGGCGATGTGACCGGCCGAGCTGAGCACGAAGCGGACGGCGGCGTTCTCCAGAAGGCCGGTGGTGGCGTACGACGAGCTCCACGGGGTGATGTGGTCCTCCCTTGCGCCCAGCACGTAGGTGTCGGCCGTGATGGCGTCGAGGCGGAGCGGCTGTCCGGCCAGTTCCATGGTCCCTCGGGCCAGGCGGTTCTCGACGTAGAACGAGCGCAGGTACTGCGAATGGGTGGCGGCCGAGATCCGGGTTGCATCGGAGTTCCACGCCAGGATGTCGAAGGCGGGGGGCGTTTCGCCCATGAGCCAGTTGGCGGCGACGTAGTTCCAGATGAGGTCGTTGGGTCGTAAAGCGTCGAAGGTGGTGGCCATCTCCCGTCCGTCGAGATAGCCCTGCGCGGCCATGCGCTCCTCGACCCGCGCCACCGCCCGGGCATCGGTGAAGCAGGCCAGGGGGCCCGGTTCGCTGAAGTCGATCAGCGTGTTCAACAACGTGGTGGAGCGGACCTTGTCCTTGCCGGCCGCCGCCAGCCACGCTTCGAGCATCACGGCGAGGGTGCCGCCGACGCACAGGCCGGCCAGGTTCACCTGGGGAGCGCCGGTGATCCGGCGCACGACGTCGACCGCCGTCCCCAGCCCGGTGAGGAGGTAGTCGTCGAGGCCGACTTCCCGCATGGACTCGTCCGGGTTGGTGTAGCTGATGGCGAAGGTAGTGTGCCCGTGGGCAACGGCCCATTCGACGAAGCTCCGGCCGGGCGCCAGGTCCATGACGTAGTAGCGGTTGATCCACGGCGGACTCAGGAGCAGCGGGACATCGAACACGGTCCCGGTCGCAGGCTCGTACTGGATGAGCTCGATCAGCTCGTTCCGGAAGACGACCCTGCCCGGCGTGCAGCCCAGGTTGGTGCCGACCTCGAAGCCCGATGTGTCGACCTGCCGGGGCCGGCCGTGGTTCTCGGCCACGTCGTCGGCCAGGTTCCGCAGGCCACTCACCACGCTGGCGCCCTTGGTGTCGACCGCCTTGCGCAGGGCCGTGGGGTTCCCCCACAAGAAGTTGGTGGGCGCCAGCGAGTCCACTACCAGGTCGACGGCGAAGCCGGCCTTGCGTGCTTCGGGGCCGTGGAGGCCGGCAGCCGCAGGCAGGTCTCGCATGGAGCGGGACCAGGCCAGGTAGGCCTGCCGTTGGGCCAGGAACCACGGGCGCTCTTCCCATGCGGGGTCGCTGAACCGGCGGTCCTTCGGGGCCGGCGCCAGGCGGGGCTGACCCTTCCAACCGAGGGCGCGTGCGGCCGATTGTGCTCCGGCGGCCGCCATGCCGGCACCGAGGCGCGTGGCCCACTGCAGGGCCGGTACGGGCCGGGTGGCCATGCGGGCACCCACGTGAACCAGGGCCCGGCCGAACGAGCTGGGGTCACTGGCGGCGACGGAGGCGCACTTCCCGGGGCTCATGCGCGGGTCCCGCCCGAGCCACCGGGGACATCGACGTAGTAGTGGAACAAGATGTCGGCCACGCAGCCCGGCTTGACCTGCCCCTCGACCTCGTAGGTCAGGCGGTAGGTGGTCTGGAAGCCGCCGGCCAGAGTCTTCACGGCCGGGAGCGCGATGAGCGCACGCACCCGCGAGCCGACGCGAACGGGTGCCGGGAAGCGCACCCGGTCCGAGCCGTAGTTGAGGATGAGCCCTGCGCCGCGCACGGTGACGACCTCGTAGAGGAACACAGTCGACAGCGAGAGGGTGAAGTAGCCGTGGGCCACGGTTGTCGCGAAGGGCCCGCTCGCCGAACGCACGGGATCGACATGGATCCACTGCTCGTCGCCGGTCAGGCGGGCGAAGGTATCGACCTCGTCCTGGGTGATGTGGTGCCATGAACTCTGCCCGAGCGTGTGGCCGGCCCGCGCCGGGAGATCGGCGATGTCGATGACTGAACTTGTGGTCTGCTCGTTCTGGGGCATGTCCTCCGGTCCGGCGGGGCGGCTGTGCTGCTCCGGCCCGGTCACGTACGGCACTGGTGCGCGTCTCGATGGGTCAAGGGTCCGACTCTGCGACGGCGCCCCATCGCTCCCGTCCTGTTGCCATCATGCGCTACTCGAGTTACGCCCTCGTGGCTTGAGTACCAAGGGCCCATGACCGTTCTGTGAAAGCCGCCTGAACGCCCGACGCCAACCCCTCGGGGCGTTCGGGATGGCTTCAACTCCCGCGCCTACCCCGCACTGCACCGGCCGAAACACAGAAAAGTTTTATTTCTCATACCGAGCATGTGCGTGGTATAGTTAACTAACCAACCGGAACAGAAAGGGAGGCTCACATGCCAACCGCGCTTGACGCCACCACCGAGATCCAGCAGAAGTTCCTCGACGGGCTGGAGGCGAGCCAGAAGGCGTTCGTCTCCATCGTGGGCACCTGGGCCGACACCGTGGAGGCAGTCGTCGCCAAGCTGCCCGAGCTGATGTTCACGCAGCCGGTCAAGCCCACAGAAGCAATGGAGAGCCTGTTCGGGTTCACCGAGAAGGTGCTGGCCGGCCAGAGGGACTTCGCCAGCCAAGTGTTCCAGGCGGCAATGCCGGCCACCAAGGCGCCGGCCACCGCGGCCCGGGCTGCGTCCTCCAAGGCCTGAGCGGGGTCACGCCGCCGGCCGCCCGTCCACGGGCACGTCCGCAAAGTCGGCTACAGGTAGGTGGGTCCCCCCACCTCGTGGCGGAGGCTGGGGGATGGGGCCCCGGCCGGGTAGATAGCATTGCGTTCACGAGGAGTGTGGACACCGAGGGTGCGATGGGTGGTCGGCGGCGGGAGTGGCGGTGACTGACGACCCGTGGCAGGCGCACCGTGAGGCGCTCGGCGGATTTCTGAGGGCACAACGCAGCCTGGCCAAGCTGTCGCTGCGCGAGATGGCGGAACGCACGAAGGTGTCCAACGCCTACCTCAGCCAGATCGAGCGGGGACTGCACGCGCCGTCGGTGCGCGTGCTCCGCTCCATCGCCCAGGCGCTCGACCTGTCGGCTGAGGCCGTGCTGGCCCAGGCCGGCTTGGTCGACGCCGCCGGCGGGGCCGACCAGGAGGACGGGACCGACCGTCCGGCCAGGGGAGGGACCGAGGCGGCCATCCGCCAGGACCCGTCGTTGACTGACGACCAGAAGGAGGCGTTGCTCAGCGTGTACCGCAGCTACCGAGGCGCCAACCGACTTGGCTGAGACGGACGGGGTCACCGACCCGACCATCACGCCAGCGGCCGCCGCCGCCGCCGCCGCCGACGCGCTCGGCCCCGAAGTAGGCCTGCTGGCCGGATTGGAGTCGGCCCTTTCCCCCGAAGCCCTGAGCCACTTCGGCGTCGCGCTTGCGGCGCACCCCACCAGGGTCGTTGGGCCGACCCGGCGCTTCGGCCTCGCACTGGCGGAGGCCGCGTACGCCACGACGGCCCGTTGGTTCGGGGGGTCTCGGCCGGCGCCACTGGAGCCCGAGGCAGGCGACCGCCGCTTCCTCGACCCCGCCTGGCGTGACCACCCGTGGTTCTTCGGGCTCGAGCAGGGCTATCTGGCGTGGGCCCGCTACATGCACGAGTTGCTCGACGCAGCCGACCTGGAACAAGGTGAGGGCGAGCGGGCCAGGCACAAGCTTGGACTGGTGGTCGACGGGTTGTCGCCCACCAACTTCCTGGCCACCAACCCGCTCGCCCTGCGTCGCGCCGTCGAGACCAAGGGCGCGTCGGTGGTCGCCGGCGTGCACAACTTCCTGGACGATCTGGCGACCAACGGTGGGAAGCCGAGGCAGGTCGACGCGTCGAAGTTCCGGGTGGGCGAGAACCTGGCCTGCACGCCCGGCAAGGTGGTGTTCCGCAACGAGTTGATGGAGCTCATCCAGTACGCGCCCACCACCAAGACGGTGCACACCACCCCGTTGCTCTGCAGCCCGCCGTGGATCAACAAGTACTACGTCATGGACCTTGCGCCCGGGCGCAGCTTCATCGAGTGGGCCGTGGCCCAGGGCCACACCGTGTTCGCCATCAGCTACGTCAACCCTGGCGAGTCGATGCGGGACGTGGCCCTCGACGACTATCTGCTGAAGGGCCCGTACGAGGCGCTCGACGTCATTTCCGAGATCACCGGCACCGACAAGTTCAACATCGTCGGCCTTTGCCTGGGGGGATCGCTCTCGGTGATGCTCCTCGCCCACCTGGCGGCACACGGCAGGGACCGGGCCCGGTCCGTCACCCTGCTCAACACGCTGGTCGACTTCAGCGAGCCGGGCCCCATGGGCTGCTTCGTCGACCGCACCTCGGTCGAGCACCTCGAGAAGAAGATGCAGAGCCGGGGCTATCTCGACTCGACCGAGATGTCGGGGATGTTCGACGTCCTGCGCTCGCGTGACCTGATCTGGAACTACGTGGTGACCGGGTGGCTGCTGGGCGAGAAGCCGCCCGCCTTCGACATCCTGGCCTGGAACGCGGACGCCACCCGGATGCCGGCTGACATGCACTCGTTCTATCTGCGCTGCTGCTACGTGGAGAACGAGTTGGCGCGTGGCGCCATGACGCTGGCCGGCACCCGCCTCGACGTCGGGAAGGTGACGGCCGACGCCTACATCCTCTCTGCCAAGGAGGACCACATCGCGCCGTGGCGGTCCGCGTACGCCACCACCACGTTGCTGGGCGGCGACAACCGCTTCGTGCTGAGCTCATCCGGCCACGTCGCCGGAATCGTCAACCCTCCGAACTCCAAGCGGAAGTACTGGACGAACGACACGCTGGCCGAGCAGCCGGACGACTGGCTTGCGGGCGCCGGCGAGCATCAGGGCTCGTGGTGGCAGGACTGGGGGCCCTGGATCGCCGAGCGCGCCGGCGCCCGCCGGAAGCCGCCCGCCATGGGGAGCACAGCCCATCCCCCGCTCGCCGATGCGCCGGGGGACTACGTCCACCAGCCCTGACCTCGTGCCACCATGCGGTGATGGAGGTGACACGGGTGGATCGGTGGCTGTGGGCCGTCCGCCTCTACAAGACCCGTTCCGAGGCGACGGCCGCCTGCAGGGCCAACCATGTCCGGGTGAACGGTTTGCCGGCGAAACCGGCCTCGTCGGTGCGGGTCGGCGACAGGGTGGAGGCGCGGGCGCAAGGTCGGGAGCGGGTCCTTGAGGTCGTCGACGTCCTCGACAAGCGGGTGAGCGCGAAGGTGGCGGCCGAGAGCCACGTCGACCACAGCCCGCCGCCCCTGCGCGACGCCGAGGCGCCGGCGTTCCTCCGTGATCCCGCCGACGGCCGCCCCACCAAGCGCGATCGGCGCCGGCTCGACCGCCTCCGCGGCCGCTGACCCGTAGGGTCGTGGGCCTGCCATGCCGATCCCGACTGGACCACCGACCGCCGACGCCCTCCGGTCGGCCGGAGTGGTCCGTTCCGGTACGGATGGGCTGACCAAATGGGCCGGGTGGGCTCTCCGGCGACCGGCCCGGGGGGACCGGTGACCACGTTGACCGACCGGATCGGGCCCGGCGCCGTGGCGGACGACGTGTTCGACGTCTTCGTCTCATGGGCGGACGAGCGCGGCCTCACCCTCTATCCGGCACAGGAGGAGGCGCTCATCGAGATCGTGTCGGGATCCAACGTGATCCTCAGCACCCCGACCGGCTCGGGCAAGAGCCTGGTGGCGGTGGGTGCCCATCTGGCTGCGCTGGCGGACGGACGGCGCACCTTCTACACGGCGCCCATCAAGGCGCTGGTCTCCGAGAAGTTCTTCGACCTGTGCGCCACGTTCGGCACCGACAGCGTCGGGATGATGACGGGTGACTCGAGCGTCAACGCCAAGGCCCCGATCATCTGCTGCACGGCCGAGATCCTGGCCAACATGGCGCTGCGCGACGGGGACGCGTCGACCGTGGGCCAGGTCGTCATGGACGAGTTCCACTTCTACGCGGAGCCCGACCGGGGCTGGGCCTGGCAAGTGCCGCTCCTCGCCCTGCCCAAGGCCCAGTTCCTCTTGATGTCGGCCACCCTCGGCGACGTGAGCGGGCTGGGAGCCGACCTCACCAGGCGCACCGGGCGCCCGACGGCGTTGGTGACCAACACGACGCGGCCCGTGCCGCTGCACTACTCCTTCCGCACCTCGCCGCTGCACGAGACGCTGGAGGAGCTGCTGGCCACCCAGCAGGCGCCCGTCTACGTGGTGCACTTCACCCAGGCGGCGGCGGTGGAGCGGGCCCAGGCGCTGATGAGCGTGAACGTCTGCACCCGTGAGGAGAAGGACGCCATCGCCGAAGTCGTGGCCGGCTTCCGCTTCACCACCGCCTTCGGGCGCACCCTCTCGCGCTACGTGCGCCACGGCATCGGCGTGCACCACGCCGGCATGCTCCCCAAGTACCGCCGCCTGGTGGAGCGCCTGGCCCAGGCCGGCCTGCTCAAGGTCATCTGCGGCACCGACACCCTCGGCGTGGGCATCAACGTGCCCATCCGCAGCGTGCTGTTCTGCGCCCTCAGCAAGTACGACGGCGTCAAGGTCCGGTTGCTCAGTGCTCGGGAGTTCCACCAGATCGCAGGGCGGGCCGGCCGGGCCGGCTTCGACACGGCCGGTACCGTCGTCGCCCAGGCGCCGGACCACGTGGTGGAGAACGAGCGGTCTCTGGCCAAGGCGGGCGACGATCCGCGCCTGCGACGCAAGGTGGTCCGCAAGAAGCCGCCCGACGGGTTTGTGTCGTGGGGCCTGCCGACGTTCGAGCGCCTGATGGCGGCCGCACCCGAGACGATGACGTCGAGCTTCGTCGTGTCGCATTCGATGCTGCTCAACGTGCTCGACCGTCCCGGTGACGGGTGCTCCGCCCTGCGCGCCCTACTGGTCGACAACCACGAGAACCGGCCGGCACAACGCCGCCACATCCGCCGCTCCATCGCCATCTTCCGCTCGTTGGTGGCGGCCGGCGTTGTGGAGCGGCTCGATCAACCCGACCGGGACGGGCGTACCGTGCGGGTCACCGTCGACCTCCAGGCCGACTTCGCCCTCAACCAACCGCTCAGCCCGTTCGCCCTTGCCGCCTTCGAGCTCCTCGACCGCCAGTCGGAGACCTACGCTCTCGACGTCCTCTCCATCGTGGAGGCCACGCTCGATGACCCGTCGAAGGTGCTCTACGCCCAGGAGAGCAAGGCCAAAGGTGAGGCCGTCACCGAGATGAAGGCGGCCGGCATCGAGTACGAGGAGCGTATGGCCCGCCTCGAGACGATCTCGTGGCCCAAGCCCCTGGCCGAGCTTCTGGGTGTGGCGTTCGACGCCTACCGCTCCGGCCACCCGTGGGTCGCCGACCACGCCCTGTCGCCCAAGTCGGTGGCCCGCGACCTGTACGAGCGGGCCATGACCTTCAACGACTTCACTGGCTACTACCAGCTGGCCCGGTCGGAGGGCGTGGTGCTGCGGTACCTGAGCGACGCCTTCAGGGCGCTGAACCAGACGGTGCCGGAGGGTGCCAAGACCGAGGAGCTGTACGACCTCACGGAGTGGCTCGGCACCCTTGTGCGCCAGGTGGACAGCTCGCTGCTCGACGAATGGGAGCAGCTCCGCCACCCGGAGGCGGCCGTGCCCGGTGCGGCGCTGGACGACACCCCTCCGGCGGTGACGGCCAATCGGCGCGCCTTCGGTGTCCTGGTGCGCAACGCCATGTTCCGACGGGTGGAGCTGGCCGCCCTGCGCCGGTATACGGCGCTCGCCGAGATCGACACCGACTGGAGCGCGAGTCAATGGGAGGAGGCCATGGCTCCCTACTTCGCCGAGCACCCGTCGATCGGCACCGGGCAGGCGGCCCGTTCGAGCGCTCTGGTACAGGTGGTCGAGAGCGCGGAGCGGTGGGAGGTGCGCCAGGTCCTCGACGATCCCTCCGGGTTCCACGAGTGGGCCATGGTCGCCACAGTCGACCTGGCCGCCAGCGTGGAGGCGGGCGAGGCGGTGGTGCGCCCCACCGGGGTCGAGCGCCTGTAGCGAGCTGGCCGGCGGGCGGCTGTTCGTGGCGCCGGCCGCCAGTGCGCACTCAACTCACGCGCTTGACACATGGGGACCGGCGGCCCGACCTGTAAGACTTGGGTCCTGGAGTCGAGGGGAGCGTGTGACGTGAGGCTGAAGATGCTGGCGATGCTGATGGCGGCTATGGGAGTGCTGGGCGCGTGCGGCGACGACAAGCCGTCCACCACGGCGACGGCAGGCAAGACGACAACTCCGAAGGGGTCGAGTGGCACCGGCATCGATGATGTGACCAAATCCGTCGGTGCCTTCGGATCGGCGGAGTGCAGGAAGGCGGCGGGGGCCCTCGCCGCCGTGGCCGGCGCGATGCCGCAGGCGCTCACCGGCGGCAAGGCGGACGTGGGTGGCTCCATCGCCGAACTCGAGGCTTTCGCCAAGGGTGCCCCGTCGGATATCAGGCCCTCCATCGAGGTGCTGGCGACGGGCTATTCGGAGATCGCCGCCGCCCTCAAGGATGCGGACTACGACCCCTCCAGTGGGAAGGCGCCGTCGGAGGAAACGCTGAAGAAGCTCCAGGCGGCGAGCGAGCGACTCGATGGGACGGAGTTCCAGGAAGCGGCCGAGCGAGTGAACGCGTGGTTCACCAAGGAGTGCGGGAAGTAACCCCCGCGCCGGCCTGCTGGCCGCCATGGTGTGACGTCGCAGGGCGCGTACGCCGAGTCGGCCATGCGGTGCGCCGCTCGTTCCATCTACCGCTGCGCCACCCATCTACCGCTGCGCCACCGCCGGCGTCTGGCGCTCGAGGAAGTCGTAGACCTGGCTGACCTCCACGCCGGTGAACGACTCCGCCGGGAAGGTGGCGAGGATGTGCCCGTCGGCGCGGGCCAGCGGCCACGCCTGGCCCCGCCAGCGTGCGGCGAGCGCCTCGGGCGGGCGCCGGCAGCACTCGCCGTCGGGGCAGCGCGACACGGCCCGGTTGGTGGTCTCGTGGCCCCGGAACCAGCGGGCCTCCTTGGCCGTGGCGCCGATGGTGACCGCCGCCCGCCGCTCGACCTCCACCTGGGTGACGCACCAGTACTCTCCGGCCGGCGACGTCGTGTACTGGGCGTGCTCCGAGAACTGGTCGTGGGAGCTGAAGGCCTGGCGGGTGCCCCACATGCGGCACGCCCGCTGACCCTCGATGGCGCCGTCAGCGTCGGTCGGGAACGGCATGCCGTTGTTCTCGTAGGCCTTCCAGATGACGCCGTCCTCGTCGGCCCGCAGGAAGTGCACGGGCAGGTCGAGGTGGCGGGTGACCAGGTTGGTGAGGCGGTGGGCGGCCATCTCGTAGGAGATGTAGAAGACCTGCTTCAGGTCCTCCACCGACAGGTCGCGCCGGGCCTTGGCCCGCGACAGGAGCTCGACGGCGGGCCGCTCCGGCGCCAGCACGGCGCCCGCGAAGTAGTTCGCCTCCACCTGCTGGCGGAGGAAGTCCTCGAAGCTCCGGGCGTCGGTGTGGCCGAGAGCGAAGTGGCCGAGCGTCTGCAGCACCACCGAGCGCGCCGCTCGGGTGGGGAGGGCGTTGCGCTGGTGGATGTACAGCCGGCGGTGGCGCAGGTCGGTGACGGCCCGGGCCGACACTGGCAGGTCCTGCACCCGGTGGAGGCTGAAGCCGTAATGGGCCACCAGGTCGGTGAGCATCCGCTCGGCCACCGCTCCGCTGCCCTCGTAGCCCACGGCCTCCAGGGCGGCGGCGGCCTCCTGCTCGATCTCGGGGAAGTAGTTGTCCCGGCCCCGCATCTCGGCGCGTAGCTCGACGTTGGCCCTACGGGCCGCCTCGGGCGTGGACGTCTGCACCTGGGCCCGCCGGCGCAGGGCCTCGTACAGACCCACCACGTGCTCGAGGACGTTGTCCGGCAGGCCCGCGGCCGGCTTCAGCCACGGGAGGCCGAGCCCGCGGTAGAGGGGATCGTCCTGGGCGCGCTGCAGAGTCATCTCCAGCGAGGCGCGGCGATTGGGCGGTTCGCCCGACAAGAGGTCGGCGGGGGCCACGTCGAGCGCGCCCGCCAGCGCCTCGATGAGCGAGAGGCGGGGCTCCTTTCGCCCATTCTCCACAAGGGAGAGAAATGGCGCCGGCTTCCCAACCCGCGTCCCCAGTGCTTCGAGGGTGAGGCCGCGCTCACGGCGGAGGTGGCGGAGGCGCTGGCCGAACAGGAGCGTGTCGAGCTGAGGCATGGGAAAGTTCCCGTTTCTACGGTGGTTTCCGCAAATTTACCCAAAGTTATCGCACAACAAGGCTTGCATCGAGGGCAATCAAAACAAACACTGATTCTGCGACAACAGAGGAGGCCGAATTGGCGGCGGAGGACGGGATAGCAATCCCAGGCGGAAGTCCCGACCCGGAGGTGCTCAGCCCGGAGGCGGTGGCCTTCGTGGCCCGCCTCCACCGGACTTTCGCCGGCCGGCGCCGCGGCCTCCTGGCGGCCCGGGCGGAGCGCCAGTCGCGCATCGATGCGGGCGAGCGTCCCGACTTCGCCGCCGGCGGTGTGCGCGAGCGGGAGTGGGCCGTGGCGCCGGTCCCCAAGGACCTGGCCGACCGGCGGGTCGAGATCACCGGGCCGACCGACCGCAAGATGATGATCAACGCCCTGAACTCCGGCGCCGCCGTCTTCATGGCCGACTTCGAGGACTCCCTGGCGCCCACGTGGGAGAACGTGGTGCTGGGGCAGCGCAACCTCCACGACGCGGTGAGGCGCACGATCGCGTTCGACGGCCCTGACGGCCGCCGCTACGAGCTGGGCGACGACGTGGCCACCCTCATGGTGCGGCCCCGGGGCTGGCACCTGGTGGAGAAGCACCTGCGCGTCGACGGCGAGGCCGTGTCGGCGTCCCTGTTCGACTTCGGCCTCGCCTTCTTCCACAACGCCCGGGCCCTGCTCGACCTCGGCTCGGGCCCGTACTTCTACCTGCCCAAGCTCGAGAACCGGAGCGAGGCGGCGTTGTGGAACGACGTGTTCCTGGCCGCCCAGGAGGACCTGGGACTGGCGCCCGGCACTATCAAGGCCACCGTGCTGCTGGAGACGGTGCTTGCGGCCTTCGAGATCGACGAGATCCTTTACGAGCTGCGGGAGCACTCGGCGGGCATGAACGCCGGCCGGTGGGACTACATCTTCAGCGTCATCAAGAAGTTCCGCGCCTCGCCCGACTTCGTCCTGCCGGACCGCTCGCTGGTCTCGATGACCGTCCCGTTCATGCGGGCCTACACCGAGCTGCTCGTGCAGTCCTGCCACAGGCGGGGGGCGCACGCCATCGGTGGCATGGCCGCCTTCATCCCCAACCGCCGCGACCCCGATGTCACCGGCACCGCGCTGGCCAGGGTCCGCGAGGACAAGCTGCGGGAGTCGGCTGACGGCTTCGACGGCACGTGGGTGGCCCACCCCGACCTGGTGGCCGTCGCCATGGACGTCTTCGACGGCGTGCTGGGCGACCGGCCCAACCAGCTGGACCGGCTGCGGGAGGACGTGGCGGTGACGGCCTCCGACCTCCTCGCGGTCGGCCTCACGGAGGGAGCGGTGACCGAGGAGGGCGTGCGGGCCGACGTCGGCATCGGCATCCGCTACCTCGAGTCGTGGCTCCAGGGGGCTGGCGCGGCGGCCATCTACAACCTCATGGAGGACGCGGCCACGGCAGAGATCTGCCGGGCCCAGATCTGGCAGTGGCAGCGCCACGGCGTGGCCCTCGACGATGGGCGTGTCGTAACGCCCGAGCTGGTGACCGGCATCGTCAACGACGAGATGACCCGGCTGCGCGATGCCCTCGGTGCGGCCAGATTCGACGGCGGCCGCTTCGGCGATGCCCGCCGCCTTTTCGAACGGGTGGCCCTCGATGACGGCTTCCCCGAGTTCCTGACTCTTCCCGCCTATGAGGTGCTCGATTGACATGTGGGCCCCGGAGGAGCGCGGTTACCAACCCAGCGGAGGACGAAAGTGACCAGCGACGACAGCGGAATTGGCAGCGCCGGAGGCAACGGCAATGGCAACGGCAACGGCAACGGCAACCAGGGTTGGCACACCTCTGATCTCGAGAACGACTGGCGGGGCAACCCCCGCTGGATCGGCGTGCGGCGCGACTACACCGGCGCCGACGTCGTGCGTCTCCGCGGGTCCTTCCGGGCCGACCACCGCCAGGCGACGCTGAGCGCCAAGCGGCTGTGGCGCCTGCTGCACCAGCGGAACTACGTGCACGCACTCGGGGCCATGACCGGCGGCCAGGCCGTGCAGATGGTGCGGGCCGGCCTCGAGGCGATCTATGTGAGCGGGTGGCAGGCGGCGGCCGACGCCAACCTGTCCGAGCAGGTCTATCCCGACCAGAGCCTGTACCCCGCCAACAGCGTCCCGTCCCTCGTGCGCCGCATCAACAACGCGCTGCTGCGGGCAGATCAGGTGGAGTGGTCCGAGGGTGAGGTGAGCCGGCATTGGCTGGCGCCGGTGGTAGCCGACGCCGAGGCCGGATTCGGCGGTCCGCTGAACGCTTATGAGCTCATGCGCTCGATGATCGAGGCCGGCGCCGCCGGCGTGCACTTCGAGGACCAGCTGGCGTCGGAGAAGAAGTGCGGGCACATGGGGGGCAAGGTGCTCATCCCCACCGCCCAGCATGTCCGAACCTTGATCTCGGCCCGCCTGGCGGCCGACGTCCTCGGCGTGCCCACCGTCATCGTGGCCCGCACCGACTCACTCGGCGCCTCCCTTGTCACCAGCGACGTCGATCCCCGAGACCACCCGTTCCTCACCGGCGGCCGCACGGCCGAGGGGTACTTCCACACCCGGCCGTGCAACGAGGCGGCCATCGCCCGGGGCCTGGCCTACGCGCCCTACTCGGACGCACTGTGGTGCGAGACCTCCATGCCCGACCTCGACCAGGCGCGCCGATTCGCCGAGGCGATCCACGCCGAGTTCCCCGACAAGCTGCTCGCCTACAACTGCTCGCCGTCGTTCAACTGGAAGCGCCACCTCGACGACGACACCATCGCCCGCTTCCAGAAGGAGCTGGGGGCGATGGGCTACCGCTTCCAGTTCATCACCCTCGCCGGCTTCCACGCCCTCAACGCCGCCATGTTCGAGCTGGCCTCGGAGTACGCGACCAAGGACATGACCGCCTACGTCGCCCTCCAGGAGCGGGAGTTCGAGCTGGAGGCCTCCGGCTACACCGCCACACGCCACCAGCGCGAAGTGGGCGCCGGCTACTTCGACGAGGTGGCCAAGGTCATCTCCGGCCGCGAGGCGGCGACGCTGGCCATGGTCGGATCCACCGAGGAGGCCCAATTCGAACAGGAGGGCACCGGCTGATCATCCGAAGGGTGGGCGGGTGACCAACGGCGTGAGCAGTCGGCACTCGTGGTGGAGGGGCTCCTCGTCAGCTTCGTGCCCGAGGTCGGGCGCTGGCTTCCCGGTGGCGCCGTCCCCGCTCTCACCGGCGTGGCGACGGGGCTGGGAGGTCGTCGCCCTGCCGGCGATGCGCCCGCCGACCTCGGGCGGGGGGTCACCGGTCAGTCCGCGGTCCCGCGTTCCACGATCCACTCGTGCGGTTGGGCGGTGATCCCGGCGACCAGCTCGAAGTCGGCGTCGTAGTGCAGGACGGTCAGGTCCCGAGCCTCGGCCACGGCGGCGACAAGAGCGTCGACCAGCGACAACGCTCGGTGCTGGCCGCGGCCGGACAGCACTTCTTGGACATCGAGGCAGCGTCGGTGGTCCGCATCGGACAATGGAACCCAAGGGAATGCGCCGAGTCGCCCCATTACGGCGAGGTAGTCGTCGTAGCTCCGGGCCGAGTAGCCGAGCTCGAAGGCGACCGGTGCACAGAGTCCGACCCGCCCCGCCGCGGCGCGAGGAGCGAAGGCCGCTGCCACCACCGGCTTCGACAGCCGAGCGAAGACGCTCGTGTCCGCGAGGTACTGGAGGCCGCCCATCTCTAGTCGCTTGCGCCCCAGGCGTTCTCGGCCGCCTCGAAGTCGAACCGGCCCTCCTCGCTGAGAAGCGCCACCAGCTCGAGACGACGCTTGGCGTGCACGACCTCCCTCATGGACGCGTCGATCGTCTCCCGCAGCGTGGTCGTGCCGAGGATGGCGGCAGCCTCGCGAGCGATATCTCGATCTATCTCCACCGATGTCTTGCTCATCGCCAGAGGATATCGCGCTTCGTCGGGCAGGCGCGTGTCATCGAGGGCGTCGAGGGCGGCTGGGCCGCCGACGGCGCGCTCGAGATGGCGCGGGCCACGCACAATAAGCGGCACAGGTTGTCGTCGGCGACGGGCATGGTCGCAGACGTGTCTTGCAACGTCTGGCGTTGGCTGCCGCGGGTTGCTACGTGTCGGAGATCGCTTACTGTCACTCTCGAGGAGGTTGCGGTACATGCCATCAGGATTCTCACGCCGGCGTTTCCTCGCGATCGCCGGAGGCGGGTACGCCAGCATCGTCCTTGCCGGCTGCGGAAAGAGTGCCGGCCCGGTCTCGTCCACCAGGTCGGCGGTAGCGGCGGCCGAGCGGCGTCGGAGGAAGCCAGGGGCGTCTGTCACCGAGCTCACCCTGACGGCGGCGCCCTACACGCTCGATCTGGCGGGAACGCAGGTAAAGACGTGGGCGTACAACGGGGCGGTGCCGGGCCCGGAGGTGCGCCTCAAAGCGGGGGAGGTGCTGCGGGCCAGATTCGTCAATGACCTGCCCGAGGAGGCGGTCGTCCACTGGCACGGCATCGCCCTGCGCAACGACATGGACGGGGTACCGGGCGTCACCCAGGAAGCGGTGACGCCGGGCAAGAGCTTCATGTACGAATTCACCGTGCCCGACCCGGGCAGCTACTGGTTCCACCCTCACAACGGCCTCCAGCTCGATCAGGGCCTTTACGTGCCCCTGATCGTCGACGATCCGGCCGAGCCCGGCCGTTACGACCGGGAGTTCACTGTTGTACTCGACGACTGGGTGAGCGGCATCGGGCCCACCCCGGAGGAGACACTGAAGGAGCTGCAAGGTGGTGCCATGCAGATGGGAACGATGCAGATGGCGAGGAGCGAGCTACTCGGGGGCGATGCCGGCGACGTGATGTACCCGATGTTCTTGATGAACGGCCGGCCGCCCAACGACCCTCCCTCCTTTGACGCCAAGCCGGGGGAGCGCCTTCGACTCCGGCTCATCAACGCCGGGGCCGAGACCGCCTTCCGGGTGGCCCTCGGCGGCCATCAACTGACTGTCACCCACACGGACGGCCTCCCGGTCGAGCCGGTCACCGTCGACACCCTCCTGGTCGGGATGAGCGAGCGCTACGACGTCATCGTCACCGTGGCCGGCCCTGGGGCCTTCCCGTTGGCGGCCATGGCCGAGGGAAAAAGCGGCCAGTCGTTAGGGGTCGTGCGCTCCGGGCCGGGCGAAGCCCCGGGAGCCGATGCCCGCCCGGCCGAGTTCGACGGCCGCCTGCTCGAGATGAGTGAGCTACGGGCGGCAGCATCCGTCACCTTGCCCGCCCGCAGCGTCGATCGCACCTACAACCTCGAGTTGAACGCCGCCGCCGAGGGCTACCGGTGGATGATCAACGGCAAGTCGGTCCTCGACCACGAGGAGGTGAGGGAGCAGACCACCCCGCTCAAGGTTGCCCAGGGCGAGCGCATCCGGCTTGTGTTCGACAACAAGTCGACGATGTTCCACCCGATGCATCTGCACGGGCACTCGTTCCAGGTGGTTGCGGCCGACGGCGGCGCCGGGCCCCGCAAGGACAGCATGATCGTAAGGCCGAAGGAGCGGATCTCCGTCGACGTTGCCGCCGACAACCCCGGCCAGTGGCTATTGCACTGCCATAACGTCTACCACCAGGCATCGGGCATGGTCACCCTTCTCTCCTACGAGAGTTGACCCCGCCGCAGCTTGCTCCGGGGGCGCTCAGCCGGGGCCGTCGTCGTCGGGCGGGCCAATGGCGTACCGGGTGGCGGCGGCCAGGAAGACGAAGCTCCTGGGCGGCCCGTGACCGGTGGGCCCTTCCCCCCCTGGAGCTGCGCCCGCGTCCGCCCGCCCGGCCCACCCCGTAGCCCCTTCGTCGTCGAAGGTGTCGTGCTCGCCCGTGTCGTCGCCGAACAACGAGTAGGTGTGACTGTGTTCGAACCAGACGCTGTTGGCCGGGGCCTCGGGCTCCGCTGGGGCCTGCTTGTGGCAGGCGGCCCGCTTGCGGCGCAGCGTGACCGAGCGAGGCGTCAGGGTCGCCGGGACCGGACCTCGGCGGGCGGAGCGGCGGCCTGTTGCCGGTCGGTTCAGCACGCGCTGCTCATCGGCCGCGGCGGTCCGAAATGAAGTGGCTGGCTCGGCAGATTCCCGGAATCGCCTCTCCGCCCAGCCGGTACGGGAAGAAAGGGCTATGTCGCTCGTTCTTCGCCCTCCGGTCGCTCGGCGGCCGACAACAGCACGCGGCGGGCGGCGGCCCGCCCCTGGGCCACGCATGCGGCGATGCCGACGCCTCTGTACGCGGCGCCGGCCACCGCCACGCCGGGAAGGTCCCGGGCGAGGGCCGCCTCGGCCTGTGCCACCTGGTCGAGGTGTCCGGGCCGGTACTGGGGAAAGGCCCGCTCCCACCTCGTGACCCGCACCACCCGGGGCGGGGCCACCAGGCCGACGGCGGCGGCCAGCTCGCGGTGGAGGCGGTCGGTCAGCTCGCCGTCGCCCAAAGCCATGGCCCGATCGTCGCCCCACCGGCCGGCCGACGCCCGCAGCACCACGTCGCCCGGCGCCGCCCAGTGCGGCCACTTGGCCGAGGCGAACGAGCAGGCGGTGAGCAGGCGGCCCTCGGTGGCGGGGACCAGGAAGCCGGTGCCGTCGAGGGGCCGGCTGCACGCCGCCTCCGGGTAGATGAGGACGGTGAGGGCCACTGACGCGTAGTCGACGGACTGGAGGTGAGCGGCCGCCTCGACCGACGCGCTGGCGACCAGGGCGGCGGTGACGGGTGCGGGGGTGGCCAGGATGACGGCGTCGAAGCCGTCGAGTGGCAGCCTGTCGATCTCCGTGCCGGTCAACAGGGCGGCGCCGCGTGCATGCAACAGCTCGGCCAGGACCTCGACGAGCCGTCCGAGACCCCCGGCCAGGGAGGCGAAGAGCGGCGCCGGTCCGCCGGCCGCCCCGCCACCCGCATGACCTCGCAGACCGGCCGGCTGGGTGCGCCGCGAGCGCAGCCCCCGCATGAGGCTGCGGGACCGGGCTGCGTCGGCCAGCTGCGGCGCCGCCGCCCGGGCGCTCAGATGGTGGGACGATCCGGCGTGGATGCCGCCGACCAGCGGGTCCACCACGCCGTCGTGCACGGCACGGCCCAGACGCCCGGCCACCACCTCGCCCACCGACGGGTCCGGCCCGAACCTGGTCGACGGCAGGACCAGGTCGAGGGCGGCGCGGGCGGCGCCGGCCGGCGACAGGAGCCCGGCCCGCACCAGGGCGGACAGGTCACGGGCACCGGTCGGCGCGCCCAGCACGAGCCCCGTCGGGAGCGCTCGCATGCGGCCCCCCGCCCAGATCGACGCACCCTCGGCCGCCGGGTGGACCAGCTCGTCGGACAGCCCCAGCTCCCGGCACAGGTCGAGGGCGTGCGGCACCCGGGCCAGGAAGGCATCGGGACCGAGGTCGACCGGCCGTCCGCCGACTTCCTCGGTCATGATCCGGCCACCCAGGCGGGGGCCCGCCTCGAACACGGTCACCTCGGCGCCTTTGCCGAGCAGTTCCCACGCGGCGGCGAGGCCGGTGATGCCACCCCCCACCACGGCGATCCGGGTCAATGGTGCACCAGACCTTTTGGATGTCGCTCCAGCGACCTGCTCACAGGCCGTCCTGCCGGGCCGGCCACGGCGAGGCGGGGTCGCCCCCGGTCATCCGGCGCCCGCCGCGTCGCTCACGATGGTGGCAAGGATGGCGACGAAGCGCGGGTCGTCGTTGAACGAGGCCGTTCGCTCCAACGCCAGGCCGGCAGCCTCGGCCACGCCGCGCGCCTCGATGTCGATGTCGAACAGCACCTCGAGGTGGTCCGACACGAACCCAGCCGGGCATACGATGACGCCGTCGACGCCCTCGCCTGGCAGGGAGCGGACCACGTCGAGGATGTCGGGCCCGATCCACACCGCCGCCGTGCGCCCGGCGCTCTGCCAGGCCGTGCGCCACCGGTCGATCCTGGCGACGGCAGCGACCGCTTCGGCCGTCTCCCGCAGCTGATCGGGGTAGGACGGGACGTCGAGGGTGAGGGCGCGGGCGGGCAGTGAGTGGGCGGTGAACAGCGTCTCCACCACCGCCCCTGCGGGCACGGGCAGCCGGTCGCGGGCGGCAGCGACCCGCTCGGCCAGCAGGTCGACCAGCAGCGGGTGGATGTGCCAAGACCCGATGCCGACGTAGGGCAGCGCGTGGCCGTCGGCCGCCGTTGAGGCCTGCTCGTGGTACTGCCCGACGCTCATGGCCGAGAAATGGGGCGCCAGCACGAGGCCGATCACCCGGGTCACCCCGGCCGCGACCAGCTCGGCGATGCCGTCCTGCACGAACGGCGCGGCGTGCTTCTGACCCAGGGCGACTACGTAACCCTCGCCCAGTGCGGCGGCGATACCGTCCGCCTGGGCGCGGGTGCGGGCGGCGAGGGGCGAGATGCCGCCGATGGCGTCGTACCGGCGCCGCAGGTCGGCCAGCAGCTCGGGGGTGGGCGGGCGACCCCGCCGGATGTGGGTGTAGTACGCCTCGACGTCGTCGGGCGATGCCGGTGTGCCATAGGCCATGACGAGCACGCCGACCGGCCCCGCCCCCGCGGGCGCCGGCCGGGATCCCTCAGCCATCGCCGATCGGCGGTGCGTCCACCGGGCCGGGAGCTGCGTGCACGACCTCGACCACCCGCTCCAGCAGCCCGGGGTCGGTGTCGGGCATCACCCCGTGGCCCAGGTTGAACACATGGCCGGGCCCGGCTCCCTGGGCCAGCACCTGGCGCGTCGCCGACTCCAGCACCTCCCACGGCGCAAAGCACAGGGCCGGGTCGAGGTTGCCCTGCACGGCCTGGGTGGGCTTGATGCGCGTGCGGGCCACGTCGAGGGGGACACGCCAGTCGACACCCACCACGTCGGGGCCGGCGTCGCTCATCAGGCCGAGCAGTTCGCCGGTGCCCACCCCGAAGTGGATGCGGGGCACGCCCAGGTCCTCCAGCCCGGCGAAGATCCGCCTGCTGGCGGGCAGGACGAGGGCGGCATAGTCGTCGGGGGCGAGGGCGCCGGCCCAGCTGTCGAACAGCTGCACGGCCGAGGCGCCGGCCGCCACCTGGGCCCGCAGGGACGCCAGCGCCATGTCAGCCAGGACGTCGAGCAGCGCCGTCCAGGTGGACGGGTCGGCGTGCATCAGGGCCTTGGTGCGGGCATAGGTGCGCGACGGCCCGCCCTCGATCAGGTAGCTGGCGACCGTGAAGGGCGCCCCGGCGAAGCCGATGAGTGGCACGTCGAGCTCGGCGGTGACGAGGTGCACCGCCTCCAGCACGTACGGGATGTCGGCCTCGGGTTCCAGCGTCCGCAGGCGGCCCAGGTCGGCCTTGCCGGCGAACGGCTCGCGCACCACAGGGCCCACGCCGGGCACGACGTCGACGCCGAAGCCCACCGCCTCCACCGGCACCACGATGTCGGAGTAGAGGATGGCGGCGTCGACGCCGTAGCGGCGCACGGGCTGGAGGGTGATCTCGGCGGCCAGGTCGGGCTGGCGGATGACGTCGAGGATGCTGCCCACGCCCCGGATGGCCCGGTACTCGGGCAGCGACCGCCCGGCCTGGCGCATGAACCACACCGGCACCCGCGACGAGGGTTGGCGGCGACAGGCGCGCAGGAACGGGTCGTCGGTGTGCACGGGCATCGGAACGACCCTACGTCCGGTCACAGAACTGCGACAGACGGCCTGCCGCCCCACGTCCGGAAGTGGGCGGCCAGTACACTGCAAGGCCCCCCGCGGACAGTGGCGGGTCGTTCCCCGAAGAGGAGTGCGTGGCCTCCAACCCCGATCTGCAGGCCGAGCAGGCGCATATCGACCATGTCTACGACCGTGTCGAGGCGTTGCGCGCCGCAGCCAACGAACTCCTGGAGACGGTGCTCCGCCAGCGAGGAGGTACGCCGGGCTCCTTCGCCGAGCGCGACGTAGTGGTGCGCACCACCCTCCAGCGCCTCGAGCAGCTCGATGTCGGCCGGGAATCGCTGTGCTTCGGCCGCATCGACCGCACCGACGGCGAGACGTTCCACATCGGGCGCCTGGCCGTGTCCGCCGACGACCAGGAGCCTCTGGTGGTGGACTGGCGGGCACCGGTGGCCGAGCCGTTTTACCGGGCCACAGGCGTCGACACCATGGGCCTGCGCCGCCGGCGCCACTTCGCCAGCGAGGGCAGGCGCCTCCTGGGCATCGAGGACGAGGTGTTCGGCGTCCTGGAGGGGGCCAACTACCCCGACGCCGATGCCGATACCGACGGGGACGGGGCGGCCGACGGGACGGCGCGCGATGGCATGGCGCCGGCCGGCACCGAGACGCTGCTCACCGCCTTGGAGCGGGCCCGCTCGGGGCGTATGCGCGACATCGTGGCCACCGTCCAAAAGGAGCAGGACGAGGTAATCCGGGCCGAGCTCGGTGGCGTGCTGGTCGTCCAGGGAGGCCCGGGCACCGGCAAGACAGCTGTCGCCCTGCACCGGGCCGCGTACCTCCTCTACACCCACCGTTTCCCGCTCGAGCGCCAGGGCGTGCTCGTGGTCGGCCCCAACCCGCTGTTCCTTCGCTACATCGAGCAGGTCCTCCCTTCGCTGGGCGAGAACGGCGTGGTGCTCAGCACCATCGCCGGCCTGGTGCCCGACACGCGGGCCCGGGGTGTCGACACGCCCTATGCCGCCACGGTGAAGTCCGACCCCCGCATGGCACGGTTCGTGGCCAACGCCGTGTCCGACCGCGAGCGGCCGCTCAAGCGTACGGTCGAGGTGGGCTTCGAGGGCTTCGTGCTCCGGATCACGGCCGAGGCCACCGAGCGGATCGTGGCCGCCGTCCGGCGCCGGCCCGGCACCCACAACGCCCGGCGTCGCCAGGTGGAGGGCCTCCTGTCGCGGCTGCTCCACCAGCAGTACCGCCAGGCGGCCGAACGCCGGCTGCGGGCCGGCCTGGGGCGGGCCGGCGTGGACGACCTCATGGGCGACGGCGCCGATGGGAAGGACGACGAAGTCGAAGATGACGAGCGGGGCGAGGCGCTGGCGTCGGGCGATGTAAGCGAGCCCGATCTGTGGGCGCTCGTGCGCGAGCTTCCCGCCGTCACCGCCACCTTGGACCGCATCTGGCCGGTGCTCAGCCCGGCCGAGCTCCTGCATGACCTCTACGGCGCTCCCGCCCTGGTGCGGCTGGCGGCCAGGAACGCACTGGGCGACCGCGAGCAGGCGGCGCTCGTGCGGCCCCGCAGCGCCGAGCTGGACGACATCCCGTGGACGGCGGGCGACCTGCCCCTGCTCGACGAGGCGCGGGTGCTGCTGGGCCCCCGCCGTGCCGGGTCCAGGCAGGGCGGCGAGGTCCGACAGTACGGCCACATCGTGGTGGACGAGGCCCAGGACCTCACCCCCATGCAGTTGCGCATGCTGGCCCGCCGCTCCCTGTCTGGCTCCATGACCGTGGCCGGCGACATAGCCCAGGCCACGGGGCCGCGGAGTCTGTCCAGGTGGGACGAGGTCACGTCGTTCCTGCCCGCCCTGCGCCCCACCCGCGTGGTGGAGCTGAGCGTGAACTACCGCACGCCGTCGGAGGTCATGGCCCTCGCCGGCCGGGTGCTGGCCGTCACCGCGCCCGACCTGAAGCCCCCGCTGTCGGTGCGCAGCACGGGCGACCGGCCCGTCGTCGAGGCGGTGGAGGCCGACCGCCTGGCGGAGCGGGTGGCGGAGGTGGCGGTCGCCGAAGCCGGTGTGGTGAACCCGGGAACCGTCGCCGTGGTGGTGCCGCCCTCATTGGCGGCTGACGTCGAGAAGGCACTGGCGGCGGCCGGCACGCCCTTCGCCTCCGCCGAGCGCGACGGCATCGACGCCACCGTCACCGTCATCCCGGTAGGCATGGTGAAGGGCCTCGAGTTCGACTCGGTCGTCGTGGTCGAACCCGGCGGCGTCGTAGCCGAGTCACCCCAGGGCCTGCGCGCCCTCTACGTCGCCCTCACCCGGGCCACCCGGCGCCTCACCCTGGTGCACGCCGAGCCGTTGCCGGAGATGCTCCGACCTACGGACTGAGCACTGCCTCGGCCTCGATCTCGACGAACCAGCGGTCGTCGAGGAGGCCGGCCACGACGACGCAGGTCGACACGGGCGGTTCGGTGCCGAACACCTTGGCATGGGCCCGGCCCACCGCTTCGGCGACGCCGGCATCGGTGAGCAGCACACGGGTGCGCACGACGTCGGCCGGCACTGCGCCGAGGTCGCCGAGGGCCGCCATGATGATCTCGAGGCACCGGTGGGCCTGGGCCTCCGGGTCAGGGTCCACGGACCCGTCAGGCCAGATGGGCGCCGTGCCGGCCACGAGCACCCGGTCGCCGACGCGCAGCGCCCGGCAGAACCCGAGCATCACCTCGTAGGGCGATCCGGAGGACACGCGCCGACGAGACGTCACGGCCGCACGCTATGCGCCGCCCTCGGCGGGGGGCAGCCCGACGATCAGACGGCGATGGACTCCGGCGCGTCGGCGGCGGAAACAGGCACCGAGCGCAGCCGGAACGGGATGGGCGCCGGCGCGCTGACCCGGTCGCGAAAGGTCGACGCGGCGGCGACGGCCTCCACGTAAGCGGCCCTGCGGCGGGCCACCCGGGGGCTGTCGCCGATGTCGTCCATAGCCTCGGGGTCGAGCTGCGAGGTGATGCCGTCCTTCAACAGGCCCATGGCCTTCGACCGCATCTGCGAGACGCGGGAGGCGCTGACACCGAGCTCGTCGGCCAGCTCCTGCATCGACCGCTCCTCGAAGAAGTAGCCGACCACCACTTGACGCAGCCGCTCGGGGAGGGCGGAAACGGCGTCGAGCAGGTAGGCCCGGCGCTCCCGGTCGAGGATCACCACGTCGGGACTGCGGTCGTTGGCCGGGAGCGTCCGCTCACCACTGCCGTCCGCCATGATCGACTCGTAGTTGAGGATGACCGAGCGGTGGACATCGCCGTTCAGGGCGGTGATCGCCTTGGCTGCCATTCCCAGCTTGTCTGCCAGCTCGGGCGTGGTGGGTATGCGGCCCAGCGTGGACGTGAGCTCTTCGGAGGCGGCGAGCATGCGGCGGGCCTTGGTGCGCACGGAGCGGCTGGCCCAGTCCCGGCTGCGCAGCTCGTCGAGCAGGGCGCCGCGGATTCGGGCGGGGGCGTAGTGGCCGAAGCTCGTATCCCGCTCGGGGTCGAAAGACCGTGCCGCCTGGGCTAGCCCGGCCATCGCCGCGCTGACCAGGTCGTCCCGGCAGACGTGCCTGGGCAGGCGGGCCAGCAAATGGTTCACCGCGTAGTCGACAAGGGCGAGGTGCTCGCGAACGAGCCTGTCCTCCAAGTCGGGGCGAGCGTTTTCCGCCGCGCAAGAGAGCATGGGTAGAAGGTCATCGAATGGGGCATCCTCCCGCATCGGCCGCGGGGCTGAACCTGTTCGCCGCACTGACCCGGACGGGCCATTGGAATGGGCCCGGAATGACTAGTCCGTTTGCGCCGGCATCCAAATTCCTTCCTGACGGTAGAATGGCGAGGTGGAGCAGTCGGGCCCGACCGCCGTGGCGGTCGACGAGTGGCCACTCGTCCGGCTCGGGATCATCCAGGCCCTGCGCCGCGTCGGTGTGTCCGTGGTGGCCGAGGTCGGGCAGGGCCAGGACGGCGTGCGAGCCGTCGAGTCGTCGGGCGCCGGCTACATCCTGCTCGGCAGCCACCGCGACCTGTCGCTGGCCGAGACGGCCCGCCGGGCCAAGGCCCTCGCCTCGCCGCCCAAGGTGCTCGTGCTGGTCGACCACATCGGGCGCGACGACCTTGTGGCGCTGCGCGCCGTTGGTATCGACGCCCTCCTGCCCCGGTCGGTGGGCGCGGTGGAGCTGGGCGCCGCCGTCCGCAAGGTGGCGCAGGGGGAGCGGGTCGTGGCTCCTGCCCTCCTGTCGCTGCTCGTCGGGGTGCTCGGGCCGGCGGCTGGCACCCAGGACGGGCAGCGGGGCCTGGCTTCGGCCGGCGCCGACCCGCTCACCCGCAAGGAGCTGGAGGTGCTGGCCAGGCTGGCCGAGGGAAGGTCGAACCGGGAGATAGCCGACGCCCTCTACGTCACCCAGGCGACGGTGAAGTCGCACCTCGCCCACATCTACATGAAGTTGGGGGTTCCTGGGCGTCAGGCGGCGATGGCCCGCGCGGTGGCGCTCGGACTCCTCGGCTGAAAGTGCTCATAGGAAGCCCGCTTCGGTCGATTCCTCAGGCATGCGGACGCGCCCGCCCACCGGTCTCAGCGACCTGTCGCAGGTGTTGTGGCACGAGCGCGAAACCCTTGAGCTGGCGCTGTTCAAGCTCGAGGAGCAGCGCCTGCTCCTGATGGACTGCCAGGACCGCTGGGTCTGCCACGCCAGCCGGGAACTCGACTTCGTCCTCGACCAGCTCGGCGCCATGGAGCTCAACCGGGCGCTGGCCTCGTCGGCCGCCGCCGACGAGCTACGGGTGCCCGCCGACGCCAGCCTTCGTGACCTGGCGGCCGCCGCGCCCGGGCCGTGGCCGTCGGTGATCGAGCGCCACGTCAACGCCCTCATCTGGCTGTCCCACGAGATCATGGTCGTCGCAGCAGGCAACCGGGCGCTGTTGAACGACGGCCTGGCCGAGGTGCGCAGGGCCATGGGCACGCGCTCGCGGCACCAGTCCACCCGGATGTTCGTCGCCGTCGCCGCCTACCACTCGGCCTTGGCCACCAACGACAGGCTGCTCCAGCCGTCCCTGGCTGACGCGGTCAACGGGCCGCTCGACTCGCCGTAGGCTGACCCGGTGAACTCCTCCCCGCAGCCCGGCGGTCCCGAAGTCGACACCGCCAGGCTGGCCGAGGCCCTCGACGACGGGGCCGTGGTGATCGACGTGCGCATGCCCGACGAGTACGTCGAGGCGCACGTGCCGGGCGCCGTCCTGATCCCCCTGCCCGAGCTGGGGGAGCGCACGGCCGAGGTGCCCGCCGGCGAGAGGGTCTACGTGATCTGCGCCGGCGGAGGCCGCAGCCTGGCCGCCGCTGTCGCGCTCAACAACGCCGGCTGGGACACGGTGTCCGTGGCCGGTGGCACCCGGGCATGGGTGGCTGAAGGCCGGCCCGTGCGCACCGGTCCCGACGCCTGACCAGGCCCCTCGGTCTGCATTCCGGAGCGATCTGTACCCGGCATCCGGGCACAGAATGCTTCGGCTGAGACGCTCGATCGGTCGGCCGGACCTGATCAGCGGATTCGAACTACGACGGACCGGCCAGACGGGCGGCGTCGTCCGCCCTGCGGTCCTCCCGGGCCGCCTCGCGCTCCTCGTGGCTCATCCACTGGTATGCCACGATCAGCACGGCCACCAATCCGAGCAGGTCACCGGCCGCCCACAGCGCGCCGGTGCCGGCGCGGTGGTCGGCCAGCGTGTGCTCGGGCGCCAGTGGCGCGGCGCCCAAAAGGGCGATGCCCAACACGGCGTGAAAGGGGATGGTGAGGAACACCATCAGGAGCCGGGCGCCGTGGGGGAGGCGCCTGGGCAGAGGGTCGGCGCCGAGCACGGGCCAGAAGAAGAGTGAGCCGGCGACGAGGAAGTGGAGGTGGAGGGCCTCGTGCACGAGTGAGTTGTCGAGGGAGAGGCGGTAGAGGGGCGTCAGATAGACGGCCAGCATGGAGCCGCCGAACAGCGCCCACGCCAGCAGCGGGTTGCAGAGGACGGCCACAGGGCGGCTGTGCAGGACGCGCAGCAGGGGCCGCCGGACTGCGCCCCGGCTCGCCTGGAGCGCGAGGGTGATCGGAGCGCCCAGGGCGAACAGTGCCGGGGCAACCATGCCGAGCAGCAGGTGCTGCAGGGCGTGGGTTGTGAAGCTGCGCCGGCCGTCCACCACCAGGGCGGCGCCGACGACCAATGAGCCGGCCACGAAGGCCGCCGTACGGGCCCGCGGCCACGTGCGGCGCACTCGGGCGGTGGCCGCCAGATAGCCCGCCAGCGCCACGACGAGGAGAGGGCCGGCGGCCATGGCGCGCCACTGTAAGGTCTCGCCGTGTCGCAGCCCGCAGGCGTCCGGCACGGCGCCACCAGACCTCCGATGCTCGCCGTCGGCACCATGGTCTGGCTGGCCTCGGAGGTGATGTTCTTCGGCGGGCTGTTCGCCGCCTACTTCTCGCTCCGTTCGGCTGCGTCGACCTGGCCCCCCGATGGCGTCGAGCTCGACGCGGTGCGGGGCGGGCTGTTCACGGTCGTCCTGGTGGCGTCGAGCGGCACCATCCAGTTGGCGGTATGGGCGGCCGAAAGGGGTGAGCGGGAGCAGTCCCGGCGCTGGATCGTCCTCACCGCCCTAATGGCGCTCGTGTTCATCGGTAACCAGGCGACGGAATGGCTGTCGCTCGACTTCGCCCCGTCGAGCCACGCCTACGGGTCGATCTTCTACCTGCTCACCGGATTCCACGGCATCCATGTCCTCGGGGGCGTGGTGGCCATGGGCGCCCTCCTCGGCCGTACGGCGGGCACGGCCGACGATCCTGGCGCCATCCCGGTCGTGCAGGTGATCGGGTACTACTGGCACTTCGTCGACGTGGTGTGGATCGCCGTGTTCGCCACGGTGTTCCTGGTGCGGTAGTGACCCGGCGCTCGGCCGCCCTGCTGGTCCTCCTGGTGCTCGGTGGCCCGTTCTCGGTCCTGGTCACCATGCTGCACCCGGCCGCCGCGGGCCAGCCCGCCGGTACCGCCGACGGCGACGTCGAGCAGGGCCGTGCGCTGTTCACCACCGGCTGCTCGAGCTGCCACGGACTGCGGGCCGAGGGTACGCGGCGGGGGCCGTCGCTGCTCGGCGTCGGCGCCGCATCGGTCGACTTCTGGGTGTCCACCGGTCGCATGCCGCTCAAGACCGGCGGGGCGCGTCAGGCGGTGCGGAAGCCTCCGGCGTACCAGCGGGACGATATCGACGACCTGATCGCCTACGTCACCTCCCTCGACCCGGACGGCCCGCCCATCCCCGAGCTCGACCTGGCTCGGGCCGACCTGGCCGAGGGAGGCGAGCTGTTCCGCGCCAACTGCGCGGCGTGCCACGGGGCCGTCGGAATCGGCGGGGCACTGGCCTCAGGGCGCCTGGCGCCGCCGCTGCGCCCGGCGAGCGCGGCCCAGGTGGCTGAGGCCGTCCGCATCGGTCCCGGGACGATGCCCAATTTCGGGCCGGACACGTTCAGCCAGGACCAGCTCGAAGCCGTCGTCACCTACGTCGAGTCCCTCGACCACCCCGACGACCGGGGCGGCTCGGGCCTGGGCCACGCCGGCCCCATTCCCGAGGGCTTCGTGGGGTGGCTGGCCGGGCTGGGTGCCCTGCTGCTGGCCTGCTACTGGATCGGAGACCGGGAATGAGCGAACGATGAGCGACACGAGCAGGGACGAGCGCCGCACCGAACGGGCCATCGCCGTCGCCCTCGTCCTCAGCGCCATCACCGCCCTGGGCCTGGCCGTGACGTATGCCACAGGCGGCCAGGTGCAGCTCGAGGGATTCCTCCTCGGGCTCTCGCTCGGCACCATGGGGTGGGCCCTGTGCGCCTGGGGCAAGCACCTGCTGCCTCCCGGGCCGTTCGTCCAGCAGCGCCAACATCCGGCCGAGGCAGACCCGGAGCAGGAGCCGGTGTCCCGGTTGGTCGACGAGGCGACGGGCGAGGCGTCCACCCTGCCGGGCGGCGGCACCGACACCGAGGGACTCGACGCCGTCGGCCGGCGCCCCTTCCTTGTCAAGCTGCTGGTGGGCGCGGCCGGCGCCCTCGGCGTGGCCGCCTTGTTCCCCATCCGGTCTCTCGGCCCCGACCCCGGCCGCACCCTGTTCCGCACGTCGTGGCGGAAGGGCGCCCGGCTGGTCACCGAAGAGGGCCGCCTGGTGCGGGCGGGCGAGCTGGAGGTGGGCAGCGTGCTCACCGTCTTTCCCGAAGGCCACATCGGCGAGGCCGACGCCCAGACGCTGCTCATCCGGGCCACCGAGGACGACCTGCGCACCCGTCCCGGTCGGGAGGACTGGGCGCCCCGTGGTCAGGTCGCCTACTCAAAGGTGTGTACCCACGCCGGCTGCCCGGTCGGCCTCTACCAGGTGGAGTCGCGCCGTCTGCTGTGCCCGTGCCACCAGTCACTGTTCGACGTCATCGACGGGGCCCGGCCCGTGTTCGGGCCCGCCAGCCGGTCCCTGCCCCAGTTGGCCCTCGACGTGGACGACGACGGGTACCTGATCGCCAGGGGCGACTACGACGAGGCCATCGGCCCGGGCTTCTGGGAACGGCCGTGACCGCCCCGGGAGGACGGTCCATCAGCAACTCACCGGTGCGACGTCCCGAAGGGATGGTGCACCTGTGACGAGGACGATCAAGCGGGCGAACCGCTGGTTCGACGACCGCCTCGGCGCCTCCGGCTTCGTCCGGACCGCCCTCAACAAAGTCTTCCCGGACCACTGGTCGTTCATGCTCGGCGAGATCGCCCTCTACTCGTTCCTCCTGCTGGTGCTCACCGGCATCTACCTCACGTTCTTCTTCCAGCCCAGCCTGAAGGAGGTCGTCTACGACGGCGCCTACGCGCCGCTCAAGGGCGTGGAGATGTCGCAGGCCTACGAGTCCACGCTGCGCCTCAGCTACGAGGTCCGGGCCGGGATGGTGATGCGCCAGATGCACCACTGGGCGGCCATCATCTTCCTGGCCGCCATCGTCGTGCACGTCGGCCGGGTGTTCTTCACGGGCGCGTTCCGCCGGCCCCGTGAGCTCAACTGGATCGTCGGATGCAGCCTGCTCGTGCTGGCAATGGCCAACGGCTTCGCCGGCTACTCGCTCCCCGACGACCAGCTGTCCGGCACCGGCCTGCGCATCGCGTACTCGATAGCGCTGTCCATACCGCTCGGCGGCACGTGGGTCGCCTACCTGCTCTTCGGCGGCGAATTCCCGGCCGAGTCGATCATCTCGCGGCTCTTCGTCATCCACGTGCTGCTCCTACCGCTCGCCATCCTCGGCCTGCTTGGCGTCCACATGGCCATCGTGTGGCGGCAGAAGCACACCCAGTTCCGAGGCCCGGGCAAGACCGAGGACAACGTCGTCGGCTCGCGGCTGTGGCCCAGCTATGCCCTCAAGAGCGTCGGCTTCTTCTTCCTGGTATCGGCCGTCACCGCCCTGCTGGGCGGGCTGGCCCAGGTCAACCCCATCTGGCTATACGGGCCGTTCCGGGCGGCCGACGTGAGCGCCGCCTCCCAGCCCGACTGGTACGTGGGCTGGCTCGACGGGGCGCTGCGCCTGTTCCCCGGGTGGGAGATCCGGGCCTTCGGCCACACCATCCCGGCCGTGTTCTTCCCGGGCGTCCTGCTGCCCACGGTGAGCTTCGGCCTTCTGTTCGGTTGGCCCTTCATCGAGGCGCGTTTCACCAAGGAGGACGTCCGGGACCACCACCTGCTCGACCGGCCCCGTGAGCGACCCCTGCGCACGGGCATCGGCACCGGCGTGATCACGTTCTACGTGGTGCTCTTCTTCGCCGCCGCCACCGACGTGCTGGCCACCGTGTTCGACGTGTCGGTGACGGGGCTGCTGGTCGCCTTCCGGGTCGCCCTGCTGTGCCTGCCGCCGGTCGTCGCTTTCGTCACCTACCGTCTCTGCAAGGAGGCCGCTGCCCTTCCCGACGAGGAGGACGCGGCGCCCGTGGTAGTGCGCACGGCATCGGGCGCCTATGTGACCGGGCACGGGCACCAAGCCGGGAACGGTGGCGACGGCACGCCCCGGGCCGACGGCCTGGACGAGATCGGGTCGGGGCCCCGGCCGGACGCCCACTGACGCGGGCCCGCCATCCACTCGTTCCCGCACAGCTGGTCAAAGGCCACGGGGAAGCCGGCGCCGGGCCGGGCGCAGGGTGAAGCCGCTCCGCCGACCCGGCGACCGGCATCGAGGGTGCCGCGGAGTGGGCTGAACCAGCCGGCACGACTCGCGCCGCCCTCGCCGGATAGCGTCACCGACGAACGCGTCAAAGGGGGGCAAGATGGCCGACAAGAGACGGCGGCGTACCTCGGGCCCACTGAGGGTGGACGGCGGCCGGTTCGCCGCTGGTTGGCGGCTGCTGCTCGACCCAGACGTGACCGAGGACCAGCGACCGGAAGACGGCCCGCGCGGCGCGGGGATCACCGTCGACGTGGTGCGGCCCGCCGACCTCGTCGCCCTGTCGTTCACCGCCGAAGGTTGCGAGCTGGTACCCGACGACCCCATGCCCGTGCTGCGCCCACGGCAGGGCGCGCGTGCCCGGCTCACGGTCACCCTGGCGTACCAGCACCTGGCCGAGCAGGCCGTGTACGAGGGGCTGGCGCCCAAGCCGCCCACCTTCCCGACCGGCAACGACGTGATCGCCGACCCGGCCGACGATCCTGACGACCCGGTCGACGGGGAGAGCGCCCGCATCACGCCGCCCATCAAGGTCCGACCGGCGAGAGCCAGCCGCCTGGTCTTCGACGTGCCCGCCGGCGAGCGCATCCCGTTCTCCACGGCGGGCCTTCTCGACGCCCTGGGCCGCCTCCAACTGGTGGTGCACCCGCTGGCCACGCCGGCGCCCGGAGTGGCGGTGGCACCCACTTCCGGAGCGGGCGCCGTGCTGCACCTTCCGGGGAACCTGGTGGCGGTCGTCACCGACGGCGGCACGGTCGTCTCCCGAGCCACAGGGGAACTGAAGCCGCCCAATGAGGGCGACGTCGAGCGCCTGCTCACCACCGCGCGCAACCTGCGCCGTGCCCGCGCCGCCCTGGCGACGACGACCGGGACGGTGGTCGGCCGGAACGTCGCCCTCGGCGCCCTCACCGGTGTCGTGGCCCCCTCCGCCCCGCCCCGCCCCCGCCCCGCCCCGAGGCCCGTGTTCAGCCGGCCGCCGGAGGAGGGCGAGACGGCCCTAGGTGGCTGCTGAAGTATGCGGTGTTCACGCTCCGGCGGTAGGGCAGGCGGCCAGGAGCAGGTGACGGCCGTTAGGCGTTATGGCTCGGCCGATACGCTCCGCGATCCCTCGGAT
>JAHFUS010000060.1 GCA_023264975.1 Actinomycetes bacterium
GGCCTGGTGCTCCTCGGCGTCGTTGGTCGACGTCGGGCCGGTGGTCGCTCGTTCGGTTGAGGGCCTGGTGCTCCTCGGCGTCGTTGGTCGACGTCGGGCCGGTGGTCGCTCGTTCGGTTGAGGGCCTGGTGCTCGTCGGCGTCGTTGGTCGACGCCGGGCTGGTGGTCGCTCGTTCGGTTGAGGGCCTGGTGCTCGTCGGCGTCGTTGGTCGACGTCGGGCTGACTCAGGTGCCGTTGGCGAGGTCGTGCTGGATCGACCCAGGAGCGTCTCGCGGCGGCCCAGCACCTGCGCTGCAAGGCCTCACTTCCGAACGCCGACGAAGCCGCCCAGCTCCGCGACCAGCAGCCGCGGCGACTCGGCCCGGAAGGTGCGGGCGACGGCGGCCGGGTCGTCGCCGAGGTACAGCGGGCGGTCGAGGAGCCGGCCCTGCGCCACGATCCGAGCCGCCACCGCCGGCTTGGGCCCGGTCCTGGCGTAGAAATGGTGAGAGGGCAGGCCGGCCCCGGCCTGCGAGGGGGTGAGGACTCAGGCCGCTGGCGGCTCGTCGTCGGGTCCTGCTCCGTCGTGAGCGGGGGCGTCGTCGTCGGGGCCGGCGGTGCCGCCATCGGCGGACGCCTCCTCGGCCACGCGCTCGCGGGCCGCCGCCACCTCGGCGATCTCGAACGGGTCGGGCTCGTAGCCGAGACTGGTCAGGGCCTCGACGTAGCGGATGCCGCCGTCGCCATAGCCGCCGTAGGAGCTGATGCGCTCCTCGGCGCAGCTGGCGGCGATCGCCGTGGCCACGCGTAGCAGGTCGGCGCTGGAGCGGTCGGCCAACTCGCGGATGGGCCGGTGCCAGTCCTTGCCGCCCCAGCGGCTCGCCGCCGGCTCGACCCCCAGCAGCGCCCCGGCCCGAGCCCAGGCGTTGCCGTTGGCCTGCTCCAGGAGCGAGTACAGGCAGAATGCCGTCGCATCGCGGGGCTTGGGCACGGTGCGGCGCCCGAGGGCCTCGGCCAGGAACTCGGCCCGACGACGAAGGACCCGCTTGCGCTCGGAGCGGCGCTCGCGGTCCTCAGGGCTTTGGCCGACCACGGTGGCCGGCGTCACCTGGAGCTCGGAGCGGCTGGCCGCCCCCGCCCTCGCGGTGTGGCGGCGGGGATCGTCGCAGACATCGACCACCTCGACGCCGCGCAGGTACCGCTCGACCACCACCGCGTGGCACGGCTCGCCCTGGTGGTCGGCTACCTTGAAGCCGAGATCGCGCAGGCGCTTGGCCTTGGACTGGCCCACGCTGGCCGACTCGATCACGCGCTGGCCCTTGGCCTCCTGCTCGGCCACGGCCTCGACGTAGGCCTCCTCCTGGCGGCGCTGGGCGATGCGGCGCTCGATGACCATGGCGACGTCGTGACGGTTCCACGCCGGTAGGGCCAGCACTTCCTCGATCAGCTCGGGCTGGTCCTTCACCTTGACCAGCGCCGCCACGTCGGCCATAGACAGCTCGCCGGCGTCGACCGCGAGCTGGGCCCGCTCGGGCAACTCGAGAAGGGCCATGTGGGTGCTGACATGCTTGGCGCTGCGGCCCACCTTGGCCGCCAGTCGGCGCACGGTGCAGCCGAGCGACACCAGCCGGAGGTAGCCCGCGGCCCGCTCGGAGGGGCTGAGCGGGGTCCGGTCGTCGTCGTTCTCCGTCAGCATGATCTCGACCTGCTCGGCCTCGGTCAGGTGCTTGACCACGCAGGGCGCCACCGCCAGGCCCGCGGCCCGTGCCGCGGTCAGTCGGCGCTCGCCGGCGGCCAGCAGGTAGGTGCCACCCTCGGCCGGGGTGACGATCAGGGGCACGACGATGCCGAGCTCGGCGACCGACTTGGTCAGCGCCTTGATGTCGCCCACGCGGCGGCGAAGGTTCAGGGGGTTGGTCCGCAGCTGCTCCAGTGGGATCTCGACCAGGGTCGCCTCCGTCACCTCCCCCTCGGTCGGGGCGTGGGTCACCGTCGTCTCGGGCGTGGGCTCGGCTGCTTCGGTCGGGACTTCCGCCGCCTCGACGGTCGCCTCTGTCGTTGCTGTGCTCATCTCAGTTGCTCCTCTCCAGGCCGTGCTTGGCCAGGATTCGTTGCGTGGTGGCAGGCCAGCCCGGCCCGCAAGGGAGAACTGAAAAGCGCGTCCCGTCGTAGGTGACGCTCACCGCGTCGTCGTCGCTGGCCACGATCCACGCCCCGCCGTCGGCCATGGCCAGCGCCCGGGCCTGGCCGACCACCATGACCAGGTTGCGGGTCGCACCCTGGCGGGTCCCGGCGGCGTCGACCACGCGCCACCAGCACGGCCCGGCGTCGTCGGCCGGGCCGAACAGCCGGCCCTGCAAGCCGGGGGCCAGGCCCGGACGCACGCAGGCCTCTGCGCCGGTCACGCGCTCACCGCCAGGTCCTCGACCTCGGCCGGGGCCATGGCCGCGAGCACGGCGTGGGCGGTGCTCACCACGCGCTCGGCCGTGCGCCGGATGCGCTCGACGCTCCCCCCCGACCATCCCGCCACATAGGCCAGGCTGTAAGAGGCGCTGTCGATGCCGAGGGCGCTGCAGACGATGTAGGCCACGCTCTCGGCCTCGATCTCGGCCACGTCCCGGTCGACCACCACCTGGGCCTCATGCCCGAGGAGCACATGCCCTAGCTCATGGGCGAGGGTCTTATCAGCGGCCTTGCCGCTCAGGTGCTCGGCCACCACCACGGTGCGGGCTGCGAAGTTCGTGCACCCGTTGGCGCTGCCGCAGTCGCCCCGGCTCACGGTGAACCCGGCGGCGACAACCTGGGCGGCCAGGGCGTCCCACAGTGCCCCCTCCCCCTCCAGGAGCACCGGGCGCACCTCGGGAAGGTCGTCGCCAGTCGTGTCGCTCTGCGCAAACACGTGCACCACCTTGAAGCCGCGTAGCACGCGGGCGGCTCCTGCGCTCTCGGTCGTGCCGTCGGCCTGGCTGCTCTGGCTGTCGGACGGGGCGGTGGCCGGGCCTGCCTCCTCCACTCCCCGAGCGCGGTAGACGCAAGGCGCGAGGACGGCGATGCCCTTGGCTCCCCGGTTGACGTGGCGGCCAAGCCGCTTCCAGGTCTGGTACCCAGCCACTCTGTCGCCGGTGGTAGCCAGATCCGGCCGCTGAGCAAGCATGAGCCACAAGTTCGACGCCGAGTACCTGTGGAAGCGGGCGGCCATGCTCAGGTACCGGGCCCAGTCCTCGCCGCTCACCAGGGCCTCGATCTGGGCGATGAGGCGATCGTGCAGCTCGCGGACCTTGTCGGCCTTGTCGGTGCTGGCCACGGCGGTGCTCATGGCCGGGCCTGGGGCTGGAGCCGGGCGACGACGGGGTGCAGGTAGACCTCCTGCTCGGGGCCGAGCCGCTCGACGTGGCCATCGGCCCACAGCACCCGCACGGTGGCGACCTCACCGGTGACCTCGGGGGCCGGCCCGTCGGGGTCACACAGGCGGTAGAGGCCGTCGCTGCCGTCGCTGCCGAACTCGTGCACGGCCAGGTCCCGGCAGGGCGCATCGGGCTCCGAGTGGACCTCACACGGCCGGGCTAGCCGCACCCAAACCTGCACGCCGGCAAGCGGTCCCAGGTCATCGACGCTGAGCCAGCCGGCCCGCAGTCCTTCATAGATCGTCGGGTAAATGCCCACAGCGCGCCTCCTCGTGGCGTCGGGACGGGACGAGGGGGAAGGGGTTGAAAGCAGGCGGGGCGGGGCGCCCCCACTTCCCCAAGAGGAGCGCCCCGTTGTCCCCGCGAACTAGCCGACCGGGGTGGCCTCGCCGGCCCGGAGCTGGGCCAGCAGGGTGGCGTGCACCCGCTGGAGGCGAGGGTTCAGGCGGTCGAGCTGTGAGCTGCGCAGCGGCGGGGCCGTGCGCCGTACGGCGACGGTCCGGGTTCCGGTCACGCCGGCCAGGCCGAAGCGGACCAGGCGCAGCAGGGTGCGCGACACCGGGGCGTTAGGGCTG
This sequence comes from Actinomycetes bacterium, assembly GCA_023264975.1. Lineage (GTDB taxonomy): Bacteria > Actinomycetota > Acidimicrobiia > Acidimicrobiales > JAHFUS01. Next base: position 3,960 of record JAHFUS010000060.1, read on the forward strand.
ACACCGGCACCCAGGCCCAGCCAGTGGGCCAGCTCGGCCAGGTCCTGGTCGAAGGCCCCCTTGTTGGCGGCCAGCGCCGAGACGAGACGGCGGTAGGCCCATGTCCCTGAAGGCCCCACGATGGGCAGCCAGCACCACTCGACCATGGCGGAGTTGGCGGCGAAGCCAGACGCATCGGCCACCGGGTCGGGCCACGGCACCACACGGATCGGCCCCTCGCCCTCGAACAGCGCGCTGGCACGGAAACCCTGGACGGAATCGTTCATTGAAGGCTCTCCTTCGACACGTACCGGTTTGGTTCACTGCACGGCTGCTGGCTTGCCCACCAGCGGGTTGCTGCCGTACCGATATTTAACCATATAAAGGCGACGAGTGCAAGGGTTATTTAGTCAAATCAGATCAGCTCATTTGCCCTTTACAGGATGCTGGTCGCTTGCGATACGGCGTCATTGTCCGATGACTCGTAGCAAGGGAAGCCGCTGCACCGGTGCGGGACGAAGAAAATGCCCCCGGTCCAATTGGGCAAGAGGACCGGGGGCGAACCAACCGACTACGTGGAGGAGAAACCTCCAGCGACAACTATAGGTCGGGACCAAGGTGGCGAAGCACGACATCGCCGATCCTCGGACCCTCGACGCCTCGGCGACCGCCTTCGGCGACGGCGACCGTTCGATGGTGGGGGTTCTCACCCCGGGGCCGCGGGCCTCAACCCTCGGACTCCGCCAGCTACGCCACCCGGCGACAGCGGGTGCTGTCGCCGGCGAGATCGCCAACCTGCCACCGGTCTACGCCCTGTTCGTCCAGGGGAATGCCGTGGTGGTTCGTCGACTCAGCCCGACGCCATCAACCCGGCGCCGGCGGCGCTGGCCGCTGCGGCGCGGCGTTGAGCGTCCACCGCCGTTTGGCCTGCCGCGACGGCCCGACGAGGCCAAGATGGAGCAGTCGGCCGTACCGCCCCGTGTTGCGGGCGTCCGGACTGGTAAGCGAGACACGAGGTGCGACCAGTGGCCAAGCAGGAACGGGAGAGGCGACGCCAGGCCCAGCGGGCCCGCCGGGCCGCCGGTGCAGCCGCAGAGGTCGCCGATCGGGCTGATCGCGGCGTCGCCGCCCTGGTCGAGGGGATCGGGCACTTCGCCACCCTCCAAGGCATGCGGGTCAAGTCCTTCGACCTGGAGGGGTTCGCCTCGCTGCGGGACAGCTTCATCGGGCGGGGCTATCGGTGGCCGGCTTGGTGCTTCCTGCCGGCACCGCTGGTCGGGGCGGGGCTGGGCGAGAATCTGGCCATCGATGTCAACGCGGCGCTGATATCGCCGGCGACCATGCTCGCCACCCTGGCCGCCGCGTGGACGCCGGGACGCATCGCCGTCCGCTTCGACGACGACGTGGCGCAGGCCCTGATGGACACGCCGATGGAGGCCAGCATCCCGACCGAGGTGCTCCATCGCGTCCCGGCGTGGGGGCTCTACGTCGACTGCCCGCGCTTGGGAGTGGGGGCGGGGTTCTTCGTGACCCTCGACGCCGGCACCGTCACGGGGCCTGGGGGCCAGGGCTACACCGAGCTCGACGAGCTGCTCGTCGCCGTCGTGCGCGGTGGCGACGAGGGGCCGCCGCTGGTCATCAGCTCCCTGTGGCTGCGCCCCGCAGCCACGATCGGCGAGTCGCTGGCCGAACAGGCCGACCAGACGCAGCGTTTAGGGCCGAACTTCGGGGAGGCGGGCGACGAGGAGTGGGTGGTGGCCATCGGGATGGGCCGGGCCGAGGCGACGGCCCGCATCTTGTCCCTGGTGCTGTACCTGTGCTCGGACGACTCAGACGTCACCCGCAGTGAGGTCCCCACGGCGGCTTCGTCTCGGCGGGCGCGAGGCGGGGCCGAGACCGTCGTCATGTCGGCAGGGTTTCGCCTCGGCGCCGCTCTCCGTCTTGCCGCTGCCGAGCACGCCAGCGCTGCTGGCGACGGTACTGGGCACCGGGTGGCGCCCCATCTGCGCCGGGCCCACTGGCATCACTTCTGGGCCGGCAGCGAGACCCGCGGTGATCGCCACCTCAGGCTCCACTGGGTATCGCCCATAAGGGTCAACACCGATCTGCCGGGCGAACTGATGACCGTCGTTCGTCCCGCCGACCCATGACGTTCGTCGCGGCAAAGCCCCAGTCCCCCGCTCGGCGGGGGACTGGGCGAACACGGCTACAGCGCACGGCCAAAAACATTGCCGGTTGGCCAGTGGTGGCAGCGAGTCGGGTAGCGACCGAGCGTGGTATCGGACGATCGTTATCGGACGGCTCATACGCTCGAGTCCTAGACCGACGGTCACCCGCTACACCGCCAGGAACTGGACCTGAAAGTCCCGCGGGAACATCTCGACGAGCGACAACCGTTCCGCGAGCGCCTTCAAGTTGCGCCAAGTCTGGATGCGTAACGCGTCCACCGACATGCCGAGCGCCGCGGATACCGACGCCTCGGCCTTGGTGACGTTCCCGGGGCGTCGCGCGGCGCGCTCAACTCGGTCACCGAAGGGATGATCTGTTTCCAGGAGGAGGCGGTCTGCGGGGAGAAGGCGGAGACTCTCCCACTTGCTGGCCTGGGAGGCGTTGATTGAGAAATACGCACCAACTTCGAGAGCGGCGCTTGTCTCGGCTGGCGTGCCGAGCCACCAGTGCAGGATGGCGGCTTCCGGTCTGAACTCTTGCAACTCGCGAAGCACGAGGTCGGTCGCCTTGTAGTTGTGCAACGAAAGCAAACGCGGCGTGTCCGACGACATGGCGAGAACACCACGCAGGGCACGGAGCTGTGCCTCCATCGGAGTACGAGCGGAGCCGTCCAGGCCGACCTCCCCGATGACGGGCGTGGACGCGAGCGCCTCCTTCATCCGCGCCGCTGAGAAGCCCTTGACCTCGCGCACCAACCCCGGATGACACCCCGCTCCCCAGACCACGGATGAGTCAGACCGGCTACGCGCCTTCTCGTAGTCGACGAGGGTGCGAGTGACAGCGACGACGCACGAGCGCAGAGCTACAAGGTCGGACGCCGCGATCTCTGGCTCGATGTGCGCGTGCATGTCGAGCGGCAGGATCATCGGACTGCCTTCAGATCTGGCTCGGCCTCCACGACAGACTCCAGCTCGGCGAGTCCCCGCTGTGCCACGCTGACGGCGTCCTCGATGTCGACGCCGCCAGGTAGCCCGACCGACAGGAGGTCGGCGACAGTTACACCGCGCGATCCGGCGTAGCGAACAGTGCGGATCTCAGACTCGGCGGTCGCCCGAAGATGATGCGGCTGCGCAGCCGGCGCGATCGATTTGTGGAGATACGTCGCCTTGTCCTTCAGACCGGCCGCGTGGAATGCGGCGCGGCGGACCAGGCAGCCGAAGCAGACACCGCATTGCGTAGCGGGTGGATAGCCAGTGCCGAGGGCGTAGCGCACGTGTGAGCAGGAGTGCGAGACGCCGAGGATCTTCTCGGCTTCGGCCTTGCCGAGCACTGTGGAGGCTTCGGCAAACATCTCGCCCTTGGTCATCGATGCGAAGGGATTCTCGAACTCCGCTCGTCCGCCGAGCCGTCGCACGGCGGTCTGCAAACGAGTCAGCACCAGCGGGTGGGTCGTTCGCGTGGAGAGAGCGCCTCGGCGCTCGCCGGCAAGAGGCGGGTTCAGCGCGGCGTAGCCGTTCTCGGCGATCCAGAGAGGTGCAACGGGCACGACGGATGCGTCAGCGAGTCCGAGGCTCAGGAAGAGCAAGCTCCGGGTGCGACGCGTCGCCTCATTGCCGAAGGTGCCACCACCGATCTGCGTGCTGCGACGCGACAGCCGAATCTCCCGACGCACGACCTGCTTGGGAAACTTCGCGGCAAGGCGTCCGGCCACAACCTTCTGCACGCCCGCATGACCAGCCCAGTCCCAATGCGATACGAGCAGCAGTCGCTCACCCCTCGCCAGGGACCGGATCGCCCCACACAGGGAGTCTGCGCCACCGCTGAAGAGCAGGACGCGGTCGACCTCGGGGTGTTCGCCGACCCCCAGCTTCTTAGGCTTCGGCCTCTCTGTGAACGTGAGTTGCCAGTTGTCCGACGAAAGCAGCTCCAGCGTCTCTGCGAGATCGTCGGTGAGGCCATCCCATCCGGCAACGTCGTAGACCGGAACCTCCAACTCGATGGATCGATGCCAGCTCTTCGGTCGTCCGACGGTGCGATCTGCCAGGAAGACGCCCGTGGCGAAGGCGGCGAGGTCCCGGTGCGGTCGCGGTACGTCGCCGAGCCAGCCCAGCTCTGGATCGAGGTCGCTGTGGAATGACGACTCGCCTCCGGCACTTCGCCACAAGAAGGTGTCGGTACCCAGCTTGCCGGAGCCGGGTCCGATGAGGAGACGTCGGTAGGTCATGCTCCGGTCCCCGAGATCCGGCGAAGGCTGGACAGCGCACCGTCGATGGCTGACGTGAAGTCCGCGCTGGTGAGTGGGCGACCGCTGGGCAGCTCGCGCGCTGCGACGGTCGCCTCCAGTGCTGCCCTCATCTCTTGTTCCGCCCGCACCCGATCGAATCCTTCGCCCGAACGCAGCTGCATGGTCGGACCAGTCTCAGTAATCCACATTTGCCAGACGTATTCGACGACCCATCGATTCGCCATCTCAAGGGGTGCCGGCGCGATCTCTTCACTGAGTGCCCAGAGCACGGTGGCAGCGTTGGCCTCGCGCATCTCGCTGTCGAGGACGTCGCCCCGCGGACCCATCGCGGCATCGAGGATGCGTTGCGCTTGGTGGTACCGGGTCAGCCCGGCGAGTTCGCCGAGGTCAAGCCCAAGCTCACCTACCGCTGCGGCATTCCCCGCACGGACGCCGTAGACCCCGCCGAGGGCGCGACCTCCTACCGTCGATGCGCGAGACCTGCTCCGGCCTCCGCCCCCTCCCGACGAACCACCACCCGCGCCGCCAGTGCCGCCAGCGCCTCCCCCGCCGCCAGGCCCGCTGCTGAGTCCACGACCGAGTGAGCGGATGATCCCCACCAGCGCAGGTGTGACCGGGACCGGGGGTGGGACAGGGCGGTCGTCTGTCGGGTTCGGAGGCGGTGGGGTGGGAACCGGCGGAACCGGCGGATCGCCATTGCTGTCGCCACCTCCGCCATCGAGCCACTCCCGCGTCAGATCCCTGACGCCCTTCATGCCGGGAGATCCGCCGTATGCGCCGGACGTACCCATCAGGGCTGACCCAATGCCTCTGTGCAGGCATTGCGCGCCAAGTCTGAGAGTTCAAGGCTCTGGTGCCAACTCTCGATCAGGGCGCGGAACTCCGCTGGCTGGGTGTGCACGAGTAGCGAAATCGGGACGGGTGCCGTGATCATGCCCTGGCGCATGAGCTGAAGCTCCTCGACGGCGGTGGCCGCGGCGCCTGGTGCACCGGCAAGGGCTGAGATCGCCTCGGCGAGCACCTTCTGCGAGTTCGGTTCTCCCTGTTGGCGGAGTGACGACGCGAGATAGCGAACGATGGCAACCTGCTGGGGGGTCGTCAGCTTGATGGCGTCCTTGCGGGCTTGGGTCCGTGTGCCCTGCGATGGGCTCGTCAACTTCGTCGCAACCTCTCGAAGTTCCGCCGGGAGGGCTGCCTCCTCGATGGTCTCGCCACGCAGAGATGCGGCCAGGAGGAGGTACTTCGCCAAATCGTCTGCGGGAAGGTTCGGTGGCAGTTCTCCCCAGTCGCGCACCCCCGCGGAGTGCTCCCCTGTGCCGCCTTCGATCTCTGCGACCTTCTCTGCGGCGACCCCCGCGGACAGCCACGCAAGCAACTGACCGAACAGATCAGGTAGGTACAACTCGGCGAGCATCAGCTTGGCAAGCGCATTGGACTCCAACACGACGCCACGACTCGCGGCGAACGACATGCGCAGCCAGTACGCGTTTAGGAAGCGCTTGAGCCGACGAGGATTGCCCATGGCGTGTCTGTGCAACAAGGGCGTCAAGGCTTCGGCAAGCTCCACCTCGGCGCGCCGATCGGCTGGCAAGGTATCGCCGAGTCGCTGCACAAGCTGCCGCGGCTTGGCCGGTCGCGAGGTCTTTACTTGTGTGACCGCGTCATCGATGCGCGCCAGGTCGGCGAGCATCAGAAGCGCCAGGTACTCCTCAGTGTGATCTCTGCTCAACGCCGGGACTCGCACCGGCACCTGCACGATCTTCTCCAGGTACATCCGCGACGTCGTTGGTTGACCCGTCGTCTGCAATCGTCGCCCGATCGCGTTGGCGACGTTCTCTTCGTCGGCAGCGATGACGAAGGCCATCTTCTTCACTGACAGGAAGAGCTTGATCGCCTCTAAAGTCTCTACCACCGTGTCGGGGAGCGAGCGGTCGAGGTCATCGACCAGCACGACTACACGTTGAATCTTCTTGAGTTCCTCCGATGCCATCGTCTCGGCGAACTGCGATCGAAACCCTTGCAAGGTTGGGTCCGGCGGAATGTTCTCGTCTGTGTTCCCCTCGTCGAACAGATCGATGAGTGCACCGACCCCTGGCAGCGTCGCGGACACCGCCGAGGTGGCGGCAAGCTTCATCGCCTTGGAGAACTTCACGCGGCGGCGCAGCTTGGTGAGCGTGTCCTTGACCTTCCCCGTGAAAGTCCTGCCTTCTTCGAGCTTCTGCTGGAGCCCGCCGAGCACCTCGTCGATCAGCGCCGTGGTGGGGTCGGTCTTGTTGTCGTACTCCCATGGGCTCACGAGCAGACAGAACACATCCGAGCGCGTGTCGAGACGCCGCTTGAGAAGGTGCAGGACAGTGGTCTTGCCTCCGCCCCACGGCGCGTTGACGCCAACAGTGACCGGATCCAAATCTGCGCGGGTAACGATCGACTCGACGACATCGACGACGTCCTCGAATCCGAGAAGGTCGACGTCGCTCGGATTGTCGTCGCGCAGCGGCATGGCCGCATGCGGTTCGGATTCGCTCACGAGAGTCTCCTTATCGCTCAGAGCGGTGGGCTCGCGGGTGCAACTCTCATCGACGCCATTCTCTCAGCAGCCTGTGACAGTGGTGAACCCGTCGGTCCGCGAGGACGTAATCCTCCCGTCTCGGCATCGGCGGCGCTGTAACGCAACGGAGCGCCGTAGCTCACTGCGTTGTCATGCGCGTCACGCTGCACCTGGGCGGTTGCGTCTGGAGATAAAGTGCTGGTCAGGCGCTTGCTGGCTGGGAGGCGTCCCAGAACGACACCGCCTCGGGGCCCCTCGCCCATACCGCCGGCTTGGTGCGGCACGGGGGGAGAGTCGGGCCTGTCGGATTCGAAGGACAGCGGCGCAGGGTTGCTTCTCGGGCTACGCGATGAGAACCGAATCTGGCAGTCTCTTGTGCGGGACACCATCATCATGATCGTGCCGTCGCCCTGGAGCGTCCTAAGCGCCCTCGTCATGGACATGACGAACTGGGTCGGCGAGGGCGGAGGCGCGCCGGCTGAAGACGTGCTGTTCCATGTGATTGGGTTCAGCGTGACGCGCCCCGGTCTCGAAGAGGTGGAGGCGGCGATCGGAGCACTGGTCGGTGGCGGGCTGATCGGCCACCTCGGCCGACTTCGCTCTCACAGCCGCCGGCAAGGAGCTCCTTGAGCGCGTACGACGAGTACGGGAGGAGTCGCGCCGCCTCGCGCGAATCCAAGAGGAGCTCCGTCCCACTGCCGATCGCTTCAACCCCTTGGCGCGTCGGCAAACGAGAGTGGGCGTCGCTGCTGTGTCGCCACGTGGATGAGTCCCGGGACCGCCTCGCAGCCCGCAAGGACATCGTCGATGGGCTTATGTTGGCTGTTGATCGCCTCGACGAAATCAATGCCGCGGTCCGATCCGCGCCCGACAGGCGGGCTGCTCTCGCGCTTCTTACAGGACCGCCGTTCCCGTTCAACGAGGTTCAGGCCCAGCACGTCCTCGATATGACCGTCTCGCGACAGACCGCAGACGCAAGGATGACCTTGGGCCAAGAGAGTGCTCGCCTCGCCGCCGAGATCGAGGCACTCGGGTCGGGTTGATCACCTCCGCCCCATAAGGACGTCCTGTTCGGACCGGGCGACCGTCCCCCAACGCCGGCGGTGGGCGCACCCTACGCGTACCGGCCGGCCTGGAGGCCGTAGAGCTCGGCGTAACGGCCCTCGGTAGCCACGAGCTCGTCGTGACTGCCGGACTCGATGATCCGGCCGTGGTCGAGCACGACGATGAGGTCGGCCATGCGCACGGTTGAGAAGCGGTGCGAGACCAGGACCGTGATGCCACCTCTCGCCCGGGCTGCGGCCGCCCGCGCCGCGTACCGCTCGAACAGGAGGTGCTCGGCCCGGGCGTCGAGAGCGGCGGTGGGCTCGTCGAGCAGGACGAGCAGCGGGGCGACGCGCATGAGACTGCGGGACAGGGCCACCTTCTGCCACTGCCCGTCGGACAGGTCCGCCCCATCGGGAAGGTCGCGCCCCAACTGGGTCTCGTACCCCTTGGCAAGGCGCTCGAGGAAGGCGGCCGACCCGCCGGAGCGAGCCGCTGCGGCCACACGCCCGGGATCGCCGATCGACTCGAGGTCACCAACGCCGACCGCTTCGCGGGCCAGGAACTTGAAGCGTATGAAGTCCTGGAACGCGCCGGTGGACGCCGCCCTCCAACTGTCGAGATCGAGATCCCGTAGGTCGACGCCATCCACGGTCAGGCGACCGGCATCGGGGTCGTAGAAACGGCAGAGCAGCTTGACGAGCGTCGACTTCCCGGCCCCGTTGTCCCCCACCAGAGCGACGGTCACGCCGGGTGGCAGGGTGAGGCTGACGTCGGTGACGGCGGGCTTGGTGCCCCCGGGATAGCAGAAGCGCACGTCGCGCAGCTCGATTCCGGTGCGGAGCTGGGCCGGGACGGGCTGGGGGTCAGTGGGCTCGACCACACGGGGGACGTAGTCGAGTAGCCACAGGTACCGCCGGGCCGCGTGGGTATTGGTGACCAGGTCGGCACCCACCGCTGAGCCGAGCCCGCTGGCATCGTCGACCGCCGACCCCAGCAGGACCAGACCGAGGGCGAGGTCGCCGACCGACGCCCGCCCCGTCGTGGCCAGGTGCACCAGCCAGACCACGCCGAGGCCGAGCAGCACGGCCTGCGCGACGCCCGATGCCGCCGCGGCGAGGACCGGGCCCCGCTCGCCTTGCACCAGCAGGCCGGCGACCGAGTCGGTGATGGCGCGGTGGCGCTCGACCAGCCATGGGCCCATGCCGAGCACCCGGACCTCCTTTGCCGGCCGGGGCGACGTGCCGAGATCCACCAACCGACGGGCCAGGCGCTGACCGGGGATCGATTCGTCGTGGTAGGCGATGGCGCGTCGCCGGGTGGCGGCGTGCAGGCGGCCCAGGCCGACGGCGCCCAGCACGGGCAGCACCAACACCGGGTGCACGCGAGCCAGGATAAAGGCCGAGGCGACGACGCCGAAGGCGGCGCCCGCGATCGTGGCAATCCAGTCGAAGAGCAGGCCCGGCGCCCTGGTGTTCGTCCGCACCGCTTCGAGCGCGTCGGCGTATTGCGGGCTCTCCAGGTGTTCGATGCCCGGAGGGCTGACCGCGGCGGCCATGACCGCTGCGGTCACCGCCTGGTTGGTTCGGGAGATGAGGCCGCGCTGGAAGTACTCCCACAGCGGCGATGTGGCCGTCGGGACGAGCGCAGCGCAGGCCAGGACAGCCATCCACCCGGCCCCGCCGCCCTGGATAACCCGGCGCAGGGCCAGGCCGGGCAGGACACCCCGGCACGCCTGGCTCACGACCACGACCGCCACGCGGCCGACGGCTCCCAGCGGCCAGGCTCGGAAGGCCAGCGAGATGGTGACGCGCCACGCCCGGGCCGGGCTCACCCCGGTGATCATGCGAACCGCCGGGCTTGGAGGTCGTACAGCTCGGCATAGCGACCGCCAGCGGCGACCAGCTCGTCGTGGGTGCCCACCTCGGCCACCGTCCCGCCCTCCATCATCGCCACCCGGTCGGCCATGCGGACGGTCGAGAACCGGTGCGAGATTAGCAACGTGGTCGCCCCCTGCCCCAGCCGTCCGAACCGCTCGAACAGGTCGTGCTCCAGGCGGACGTCGAGGGCCGCGGTCGGTTCGTCGAGGACCAGGACCGACGCGCCCCGTCCGAGCCGGGAGGCCGCGGAGCGGGCCAGCGCCACCCTCTGCCACTCGCCGCCGGACAGGTCGACCCCGCCGAAGTCCGGCGCCAACACCGTGTCCCACCCCTCGGCCAGCCGGCCCACGACCTCGGCGGCACCAGACTCGGCCGCAGCGGCGTCGAGGAGCGTGCGGTCGCCCAGCCGGGGAATGCAGCCGACCCCCACGTTGTCGGCCACGCTCACTGGCAGGCGGACGAAGTCCTGGAACACGACCGCCAGGCACTGTCGCCAGGCATCGAGATCGAGCTCTCGGATGTCGGTGCCGTCGACGGTGATCCCACCTTCGTCCGGGTCATAGAGGCGGCACAGGAGCTTGACCACCGTCGACTTGCCTGCCCCGTTCTCCCCGACGAGCGCAAGCGACGATCTCGCCGGCAGCCAGAGATCCAGCCCGTCGAGCACTGGGGCGTCCGTGCCTGGGTAGGTGAAGCTCACGCCGTCGAAGCGGATTCCGACGGTCGGCGCCGGTGGCGGGCGGCGGCCGCGGACATCCAGGCGGGGGTCGCGCTCCGGGAGGTCGACCACATCAAACAGCACTGGCAGGAACAGGGTGGCCCGACGGAGCTCGGCCGGGAACAACGCCACCCAACGGAGGACGCCGAAGACAAGACCAAGCGAAACGATCGAGGCGGAGAAGTCCCCGACCGAGAGGCTCCCCGCCTCGAAGCGCCGGTAGGCGATCACGAACGGCACGACGCCGAGGAGGACGGTGCCAGCGACGGCCACGAACTCGCGACGCAGCTGGCGGGACAGGTCGGCGAACAGCAGTCCCACGGCATCGGCCCACCGGGCCGCCTGACGGTCGACCAGCCAGTCGCCCATGCCGAACAGCCGCACCTCCCGGGCCGGTTCCAGCCCGACGGCGAGGCCCAAGTGGTAGTCGGCGTGGCGCCAGGCGTCCATCCGGGCCTGGCGCAGGCGCTTCTCCTCGCCGCTGTGGCGCCAGGCGAGCACGGCCGCCGGTGCGGTCGCGGCCACGAGCAGCGCCGGCACCCACCACCCCAGTCGGGCGGCGATGGCCGCCGATGCCGCGCCCAGCGACAGCCAGCGCAGTAGGAAGCCGCCGTAGTTCACGATGAGCGCGGCCTCCGACGCCCAACCGCCGGCGTGCAGGCGATCGGCGAGCTCGGGATCGTCGAAGTGCGAGATCCCGGGCAGGCGGGTCACCGCATCCAGGCGGAGGCACTCGACCGCGGCGCTGAAGCGCTCGGCGACGAGGTGCTGCAGCAGGCTCACGAAGGCCCGGGTGACCTTTGCCGCCACCAGGCAGATGCACACCACCACGAGGGCAGCGACCACCCCGCTGCGGGCGGCGGGCGATGCTGCCGCCCGTGGCGCCCGATCCAGGAGCGACGCGCTGGCGGCGACGACGAGGGCGGGGGCGACCCCGTCCACCGCCTGCACCAGGACCAGCGCCAGCATCGCCCGGGGCGACGACCGGTAGAGGAGCCGCAATCCCCGCCAGGTCGCTCCCCGCCGCCGTTCTGCCATAGAAGAGTAAGGCTAGATGGGGGTGTTCAACGTCCGCTGTGTTGACGGACCAGTGAATCTCGCGTTCCGGGATCAACGAAAGTCGGAAGCCCGAAGAGGTCGCCGACAACACCGGAAGGTAGGCGGCCCAGCGTGTCGGCGGTCGCTTGCCAAGGGCAAAGCGACAGCCCGGTCGTCGCAGTCGAGGTATTGGACCGCCGGAGGGCGTCAAGGCGAGTTCAGCGATAGCTCCTGTTGTGTACCGTCCATCGCGATGGAGCGCACGTGGGCGACGAGAGAGCAGCTCATCCTTGAGGCTGTCGCAGAGGCACAGGAGCATGGTCGAGATATCGTTTCCGCCGCGCAGGCAGCGGTGCCCGACCTCCCTGGCGATCTCTACATGGAGACGTTGGCGAGTCTGGAGGATGACGGCTTCCTGCAGGTGGCAACGATCCGCGACGGGGCCGGCCGACTCCACGGTGCTCATCGACGACGTCGGGATCACCCCGTTCGACCGGGCCCAGGCGAATGCCTTCTTCCAGGTCGTCAACCGCCGCTATGAGAACCGCTCGGCCACCATCGTCACCACCAACCGGGGCCTGCCGGCGTGGGCCGAGCTCTTCGGCGGCGACAGCGTCGTGGCCGCTGCTGTTCTCGACCGCCGGCTCGACGGGGCGACGGTCATCAACATCAAGGGAAACTCCTGGCGTCTGCGGGAGCACCAGGCCCTCACCCAGCCCCTTGCCCAGCTCAACGACCCGCCCGAGTCACCACCCAAGCGGCGTCGCTAACCTCACACGTGGGGCACGACCTCAAGCGCGACTTTCGATGAGCAGAAAGCGCGAATTTCGGTGAGCACGGACACTCGATAAGCCTTCTGCGCTCGTCCTCCGTCATACCCAAGCGTCGCGCGGCCCGAGTTGAGCGGCGGAGTAGTCCGCACCTGGATTCAAGTGGATACCCCTGTTCGCCGACGCCTATCGAGCAGTCGGAGCAGGAGGTCGGCTAGAACGATCACCTCGCCTGCAAGTACCGGATCATCGAAGTCGACGTACCGGTGGCTCGACGGGTTCTTGAATGACCCAATGGCGCCGGCAAAGAGCTCCATGGCAGCGACGTGTTCGCCCGGCTCAGCAGCGGGGTCCCGAAGGGGCCCGGCCTTGCCGAGGGCAGTTCGCATCAGCGGGACGCCGAGGGCCTCGTTGCCGAGGTGCGCCGTAACTCGGACCGCAACTTCGACTGCCTTCATGGCCTCGAAGGCTGCGGTGTCGAAGCGGCCCTGGAGGTAGAGCTCCTTGGCAGGCTGTAGGGCGCTCCGGACGTCGATATCCAGTCGCTCGGTGATTTGATGGCGCTGGAGTCCGTCGTCGAGCAACTGGGCGCCCCGCTTCGTTATGTAGACGAAGCAATCACTCGACTGGCTGGGATCCTGCATCACGAAGCCCTTCATCCGCAGCCAGTGAACGGCCTCGATGATCGCTCGCTGCGCTTCGAGATCGCGCCCGTACGCGCGGACGGCAGCGGCCCGCCAGGAGTCAATATTGGTGAAGGTCGCCCGGGCACCTTGGTTCTCGTCCAGATCATGCAGGATCTGGACGGCTAGCTCCTCCGTGGATAGCGCCTTCACCTCGGATTCCGTGAGCGTCCAATCTCGCACTGGGGCCAGAGTAGTGACGCGCCTCGCTCAGCGAGACGGACTTTCCTCCCTCGCCAGTGATGCACCCAGGGTGGGCTACAGAGTCCTGCCCGCCAGTGCGATCGCCTCGACCTTCCCGGAGTCGCCGACGCCCAGCGGGTGGTAGCCAGGCTCCGTCCCTTCGAAGCCGAGCAGATCGCCACTGCGGCCCGACAGATGGCCGCCGACCTGCGTTCGGGCGCGCCGAGCCGCCCGCCTCACTCCGGCGGCAGGGGACGCGGCTGACTGTGGAACCACCGAAGTTAGGGGAGACGCCGGTGTCAGCGCTCCGCCGAGCCATTCACCGAGGCAACGCTGGCGCGTCGGGGCGCGGAGGGCCGGCAGGGGCCTCGCATCACTCCTCAAACGCCGTCTGAGGGAGGAGCTCCACTGCCCGCAGGAACTGCTCAAGGTCGTCGTCACTCATGTGTCGCAGATTGACGGATGGGTACTTCCGTCGTCCGGAGTCGAGCTCGCTCCTCCACGCATCGATCTTTCCGAGTTCGCTCAGGAAGTGGTTGCAGGCGTTCTCGGAAAGCAGGCTTCTAATCTCTGGCAACCAGATGTAGATGTACGCGTTCGAGTCAGGCCCCCCGCTACCAGCATTGGCGGTCCAGACGCCCCGCCCCGGACCCGCTACGGGGTACCAGCCCGACACGCCGGGCGTCACGCCCTTCCCCCAGGAAAGCCGAGTTCCTCGCGACTCGGCGTGGGCGAACAGGCGCTCCAGCATCCTGACCTCTCGATCGGAGCACCTCTCGGCAGCTGCAGCTAGGAATGTTGCAGCGTTCCAAGAGGTTCCCGTCGTGCGCTCCTTCGTCGCTTTTGCTGTGGCGGTTGCTCCAACGACACGCGGCACGAGCACCCTCACCGCTCCATCCGTGTACTGCTGGACCTCCACACCCAACACCTCCGCCGGACTCATCTGCTCGTTGAGGAACTCGATGATCCGGACGAGTTCGTCGGGGATGTGGTCGGCAACAAAAACCATCCGGACGTGTCCTGATCGGAGATTGCGCTCGACTTGGTCCCAGAACTCATCGGGCTCGCGGTCGGGTGCGTGTGAGGCGAGGAGGCCGGCCGGATCTTGATTTCTCAGGAGCGCCTCGTTCTCGAAGTCCGTACGGAGCTCGGCGACCGGCCAATATTTGACGCCGTTCGCTGCGTAGTCGAGCATCTGGCCAACGACCTCCCGGCGGATGCGCGTGTCTGAGGAGCGCTTCACTTCGACGATTGACGGGAACGCCTTCCGGATCGACGAAGAGATGGTCGAGGCTGAAGGTTGCAGAGCCGCCTGCCACGATTGGAACGCCCTTCTCCCGGCGGACCAGCAGCAGGGAACGATTTACATCGCCGCTCGTCGCGCCACCAGCGAGGACAGCCGGGAAGTCTGCTAACGCGGCCTGCAGGACGTCCTCGCTCTCATAGGCTCTGCCCTCCAGCACCTTCAGTGCGGAGCCCTGGATGAGGAAGATCCCGTCTGATGTCGTCATCCCGCCTCCACTTCGCATGACCGCTGTGGCGGAGTCGATACCGCTCGCCCGGGCCTCGACCGTAGTGGCCATGGCCGATGGCCCCTCGACGGATTGTTACGCACTGCCGACGGTGAGGGCCGGTGTCGCGCGGAGATCAAGGGGGGACGCGACAGGACGGCAGGCACTCGTGCCGCCCGACGGGGAAGACTGGATCAATGGCGCAGCGGAAAAGTGAACCGGTCGGCCGGTACCGGTGGGCTCGGCACCATTATTCCGAGGGAACCAACGGCCACGAAGGGCTATGTCACGCGGGTTGTGGCAATACGGCTGAGTGGACGATCGATTGGGAGTATCGGGATACCGGAGATCGCTGGCGGGGCGCAGTGTGCTCGATCCATGACCCTGGACCCATCGAACAGCACCTCTGATCGCCCCACCCGCCATTCTGCCCCTCACTCCCGGCGGTCAGGGATACTCGACTGGTGCCGAGTGCTTCGGCGTTATGGGGCTCGCCTAACGGAGCTGACAGTACGCCCGCGACGGGACAGAATACGACCGTCCTCGACCACGCTCTGCGTCGATCTTCACGCACGGCGACTACGGCAGCGGACGCCGCCGCTCCGCTGGAGGAGGAGGGGCTGACTCTGAGACTTCTCGGTCGCCCAGCTCAGCAGGCCCAAACTTGCCCCCTGCCAAGTACCACCCACCACAAGCGAGATTCGGCCCGTAGTACGGAAACGCAGAGGGGTCATGCGGCCAGTACACCCAGTGCTTTTCGGTGGAGGACTCATCATGGCCATCGCCAGGAGAGAACACCTCGATCTCATCCAATGCCGGACGTTCGTTGATCACTATACGAGGTCCGGTTGCACTGAGGTCACTCGGCAGGCTCGGTCTCGGCAGCAACATACACATGACGTTCTTGCCAACAGCACTGCTGCGGTCAGCAACCTCGCGGACACCTCGAGCAAGCAGCCGGGCCACGGGCCAAGGACTCTGAGAATGGGCGATACACCTCCGTATGTCGCGCTCGAGTCGGATGCGATGTCGCGTTGTCGGCTGGAAGCCGGCGGCCAGCAACACCATCCCCTCAGTCTCAGGTAGGAACTGGAAGTGAAGAGCGAAGCGGACGTCAGATTCCGCGAGCCATGTCGCCGGTGGATCGAAGAAATTGGAGATGACGGCGAGAAACGGATGAAGATTGTCGGCTTGGGTGGAACGACCGAAGCGCTCGGGCCGTTTCAGCCCCACATATCCGCCTCCAACAAACGCAACTTTGCGCCACAAGCGCCGCTGTTGTGGTGACGCTGAACCGAAGGTCTGGTTGCGGAGAACCTGGGTCGCTGCCTCCGTCGTTGTCTTCAACTCCTCAAGCGGGTCCCGCTTGCCGGCCAAGTGGTTCATCAACCAGTGATCCGTGGGCGTGCGCCCCATCGTCGCCAGCCCAGCGAAGGCATACGTGGCGTACCCGCACACAAAAAGGGCCTTGTTGTGCGGGTTCTCGACGATCTGACCGTCGGATGCCCGAGTCAGCCGCCGGTCCGACACCTGCACTACGAACTGCGAGGTGACACAGGTGAGAATGAGCGTCATGGTGGCCCGTATGTTGGACGAGCCAACGAAACGGTCAGGTGGCAGAAGATCGTCGACCTAGGCCGACGCGCGGTTGCGAGGATGGCGGGGGCCCGATTCCTGGCGAGGCGCTGCGTCTCCCTACGCTCGACGATCGACGCCCGCCGCTTCAAGATCCCCCACGGTACGCGACGTCCGTCGCGTGCAGCACGAAGGAGTCCCGGAGCCAACCTTTCTGGCTACGTCTGACTGACCTGCTCGCAGAACGTTGCGACTGGGCACCTACAGGGGCGGGTTTACGATCACCTGCAGCCTGGTCCCCGAAAGGTCGATCGCGCCGCCATTACGGGAGATCACCTTCAGCGCCGCGAGCCCGAACAGGAACAACAGTCCGACAGCGATCGGCCCCGTCACGCCACGCCCTTCCTGGACCGGCTTGTTGGAAGTCATCACTGCTCACGGTCCTCGACGAGAGCGGCCGGTCCAGTCGATTCGGCCCACGCCCACTGCCCCTTGATCTTGGAGACGACTTGACCCAGCTGCTTGTCGCCCTCCTGGGAGGGGTACTGGATCAGCTCGATCAAGGTGGTCAGCAGCGAACCCGAGTGGTACAGGCGGATCGTGTCGTCGCCACGCTCTGTGTCGGTCAATTTTGGAAAACATCGCACACCGTGGTCCGCGAGGAGCTCCGACAGCTCCGCCGCCACATTGTCCTTGATGCGGTTGTTCTCGCCCGAAGTCTCACGCAGCTTCGTCGTGAAGTCCATGCGTTCGACCGTGCGGAACATCCGGTTTCCCAGCAAGTTCTTGAAATGCTGGGCTGTTTGAACGAGGTGCTGCCTCGTGGCCATGTAAGTTCCTATCAGAGTAGTTAAGTGTTGTAGTTAGTAAGTTATCTAGTTAACTACTAGGAGAGTAGCACAGATTGTAGAAGTGGAGGCTTGGCCGCCTCGGCGGAAGCAGACACGGTGAAGTCGGCGCGCCAGCCGGCTGCTGAGGTGACCACACGGGCGCGCAGTCGCGAGAGCTAGGCGGCGAGTGAGTACGACTACCGCCGGCGAGGGAGGTATGAGTGCCGCCCTCCGAATCGCAAGTCTGTGGACCGCCATGAAACGACGGCGCTGGGCGGGTGGGCGCCCGGATCGGGCCCTGCCCCGAACGCGCGTCCCAACACGTGCCCCGAGCTGCACCCGGCCGTAGCGAAAGTGCCGGTGGGGGCGTAGGGCCGGATATGTCCGATAGCCTGGCGTCGAATGGGCGTTCGGGGCTGGCCCCCGCCCATAACATTCCGTTCCACGGCGCGAGGGAAGCACGCATAGGTGCCGATGTCGGATGTCCCGGTAGGCCCGGCTGAAAGCAGGGAACGATCCCATAATCGCGGACCGAGCTGGCGGAGGACTGCGCCCCTGCTCGCCGGGACGATGTCAGCTATCAACCTGCCGACTCGCCGACCCCCAGCGACGCTCACTCTCGCACCAGATGCGTGGTGGATGCCGATCCCTGGTTCCGCCGTTCGAAAGCGAAAATCATGCGTCGGCCGGGCTCGCCGTCGTCGGTGAACGGCAGGAACCATGCTCGTGGATGAAGGTTGGCGAACAGGCGGTGCTCATCGAGGTCCAGGTCGGGCGCCTCGATACCGTCGAGGGCCGGATCGAACAGCAACAGGACGTCATGATCGCCAAAGAGGAGCCCGCGGACGGCGTCGAAGTCGCCGTCACGGTCGGGGTCAGCCGGCAGCGAGAGGTCGGTGGCGAGACTGCCATCACGCGTCGCTCCCTCCGCGGCGTCGATGATGAGGTGCAGCGCCATCTCCTCGGCTGTGCAAGTCGAGATCCGCGTCGCGTCGACCTCCCCCCGCTCGAAGCGGAGCGCTAGGGAATCGAAGCAGGAGACGAACTGCTCCATCCACGCCTCGTCCACCACGCGTTGCGCGATCGGCGGCAGGCTCCTTCTGGGCAGGTGCAATGGGCCCTCGTACGTGTCGGCCAGCATGACCGCCGCAGCCCAGAGTCGTGCGGCCATCCGGGGGCTCATCGGACAGCCGGGCCCGGCGTACAGCCGGGCGAAGTCCGGTACACCAGGGGCGACGTCGCCCATCACCCGTTCACTCTGGCAAAAACGTCGACCGAATGGCGTCTCTGGCTCAAGCGGCACCCGGGTCAGAAGCTCTCACGACCGACCCCCTCAGGCCGCGGCCAGGCCGCGCGACATCGCACAACACCGCTCAACAGGGGGCAACCGGGAATAGGCAAACTCCCAGGTCAGAGGCCCTTTTCGGACGTAACAGCAGGTCAGCGCAGTGGGTGGATCTTGCTTTGCAAGCAGGGGGTCGTGGGTTCGAGTCCCATCGTCTCCACCCACAAAAGCCCAGGTCAGGAGCCTGCAGCCCCCGCTGGCCGAAGCGGCACCGGACGCGTAGGCCGCGAGAGTCC
>JAHFUS010000111.1 GCA_023264975.1 Actinomycetes bacterium
CGCCCGGTCCTCCCTCGACAACACGACCGCAAACGGCGAGCGACGAGACACGGCACCTCCGGCGACGAGGAGCGAACGACCCCAAAGTTACACCGCTGTACTTATCGGCAGCAGCACTAGGCAGCCCAGGGCTGACCACCGTCGCCCGCCGGCGGACGGCCCCCGGCGCCGGTGCCGTTCTCGGCGGCTTCAACACCGGCATGCGGTGTCCAGCCTGCCGAGCGACGCCGGGGGCGAGCCGGTGGAGCGCGACGTCGACATGCGGGCGCACGCCCACGTTAAGGACCACATCCGCCGGCTCAAGGAGTCGGGCCTGGAGCGCTTCCCGTTCGCCGACCTCGACGCCAACCTTCGCTATGAGACAACGGCTCGCGACACCACACGAGCGCCACATCGTGTCCACGGTGCGATGTGACGTCGCGCGGTCGCCTGCACTTCGGTGAACCCGCTATGCCAGGAACGGGCCCACCAGCGCACGGAGCTCGGCGGTGCGTTGCATGACCTCGGTGTGGCGGGTGGCGGGCAGAACGGCCAGCCGGCAGTCGGGGAAGAGGTGGAGCATCTCGGCGGCATGGTCGAGGCGGATGAAGTCGCGGTCGCCGACCACCAAAAACGTGGGGGCGGCGATCGACCTGATCTCATCGGCAGTCCAGCCGGCGAAGTCGTGCACGACCGGCTGCAGGCGCTCCAGGAACGGGAAGAAGTCAGCGGGCTTCGGCGCGACGGCCTCGTAGTCGGCCTGCCAGGCGGCGAACTCGCCAACGGTCGGTAGGCGCGGGTCGTCCTGCTCGGGAGCGGTGATCTCAGGGTGGTAGCCGTCGGGACGGATGTTCGAGGCGGCGAGCACGAGGCGGCCGACCCTCGCCGGATGGCGGAGCGCGACGCTCGTGGCGGTGAGGGCGCCGAGACTGAACCCCCACACGTCGACGGGCCCGCCGCCGGCGACCCGTTCGATCAGCTCCGCGACATCGTCGCCGAACCGCTCGATCGACATCGCACGGCCGGTATCGGGCGTGTGGCCGTGGCCTTGGAGCTCGACTCCGATAACCCGGCGCCTCTCGGTCAGCCAGGGGAGGACCTCCCCGAAGCTGCCCTCGAAAGTGAGGATGCCTCCGTGCAGGGCGACGAGCGGTGGTCCCGCAAGGTCGCCGTGCTCCTCGTACCAGATGGGTACGCCGTCGATCTCCTCGTGGGGCATGCCGTCCGACGGTAGCCGCCGATCAAAGTCATCGGCCGCGCGACCGACCCAGCCGTCCGACCGTGGCGGACAGCGGCGCCCGCAGGCTGCGCTGTCTGTGGCATTGAACGGATCGGCGGCGAACGGAAGGCGAAGGCGGGCTTCGACGCACGCTGGTTCTCACTGGAAACCGTCAGGTCTCAAGGCGGCGCCGGAGCTGTCCGAGCACCAACCTTGAATGCCGACGTGCCATCCAGGGAGACGTGGGCGCGTTGGAACGACAGCTCAAGGTCCACTCCGGTGCTCAGAGCGCCGCACCATAACGACGTCCGATCACCGTCACAGGAGCCTCGCTGCGGAAGCTGGCGGCCCGCACGAGTTCGGCACCGGTGCGGTGCACGGTAACGACGGCGACGTGGCGGGTGACCCCTCGGGCACAAACTCGTGCGGGTCGCCCGCCCGCTCGCGATGCCGGTTACCGGGTGGTCCCCGTCGGGCATCTGCGGTTGACCGGTCGGGCCGGGCGAGGCCGTCGTTATGTGCGGCGGCACCGCCCGTAAGCCTCCCGCCGCCGTTCCACCGAGCGCGGGTCGCGCCGCACGCCCCGAACGCCGGATCGATACTACCTCAAGCGGGTGTGGATGTCCGTATGTGGAGCTCGCCCGGGCCACGACACGAACCGCGTCTGGGGGAGCTGGGAGGTTGTTGTCCCGTACCGCCGGCTTCCACCGGCGGGCGAATCCTGAGAACGCCCGGCGCGACCCGAGCAGTCGTTACCCAATCTTGCCGCCAAGTCTCACTTCAGCCCGTGGGGCCAGTATCAGCCGTTGGCAAACGGACCCTCTCGCACTTCGAAGCCAGCAGCTGCCAGGGCGTTTTCGGCTTCGATCTGCTTGTATAGCGGTGCCCAGATCGCCACGAAGGTGTGTAGACCATCCGTTTGACCCGGTTCGTAGTCGTACTGGGCAATGGAGTCGCCAATCGCCTGAGCAATCGCAACCAATTCCCGATCTCCCTCGGTTTCTGGCGCGACTGTCGTGCGATACAGATAGCCGTCTCGACTTTCCAGACGGTGTAACCGGCGGAACGCAGGGCCCTTCATCTCTTCCTCCAAGGCATATGAATAGCTCCAGCGCTCTGACTTCGTTCCATGGCCGGAACGGCAGTGACTAGACCAGAGTCAGCGGCCCACGATGTACGCGTCCCGCAGCACGGATGCTTCCAGCTCCATCTCCTCGAGACGGTGCTTAACCACATCGCCGATGCTGAGTAGCCCTCGGAGAACACCATCTTGAACGACGGGCAGGTGACGATGCCGGCTTCTCGTCATCTCCGCCATTGCGTCTCGGATGCTGGAGTCGGGTGAACACACGGGGGGTCGCTTCGTCATGACGGCGCTCACCGGCATTTCGAGCAGTCGGGGGCCGTGCTTGACCAGTCCACGCACGACGTCACGCTCGGAGAACACGCCCTCGAGTCGCTGGCCGTCGGCGGACACGACGAGGGCCCCGATTCCCTTGGACGCGAGCCGGTGCGCGGCCAACTCGACCAACGCGTCCGGCCGGATCGTCTCGACCAAGTGGCCCTTCGCCTTGAGGATGCTCTCCACGTTCATTCGCGAATCTCCCTTGTCTCGGGAACTGGCTCCCATGGTCCCGCGCGAAGGCGCTGAGCACAATGCCGCTCGCCAGGCTTCGCCGCCCGACTTCGGCACGAGCAGACGCGCTCGATAATGCTCCCTTGTTGTACCCGCGGTCGGCAGCCCCACTGGTTGTCCCGCTCGGGTGCTCTCGGCAGCGGAGGTCGGACCGCAGTCCGGAGCGCGCTGTCAGGCGACAACAGACCGGGCGCCTGACGCCGTAGGTATCGGAATGCGTCAAGCCGACAGTCAGCGCCTGGTCCACACTTGTGAACATGTTCGAACGCTTCACGGACCGTGCCCGCCGCGTCCTCGTGCTCGCTCAGGAGGAGGCCCGGCTGCTGGGCCACGGCTACATCGGCACCGAGCACCTGGTCCTGGCGATGGCGCACGAGGGCGAGGGTGTGGCGGCCAAGGCATTGGACGCGCACGGGCTCACGCTGGCGGTGCTGCGAGCCAAGGTCGAAGGAGCCACGCCGAGGGGGACCGGCCCGGAGACTTGGTCGCCGCCGTTCACCCCCCGGTCGAAGGCGGTGCTCGATCTCTCCCTCCGAGAAGCACTCCAACTGGGCCACAACTACATCGGCACCGAGCACCTCCTGCTCGGTCTGGTGAGGGAAGGCGAGGGCGTGGCCGCCCAGGCGATCGTGGCCCTGGGGGTGCCGCTGGCCGAGGTCCGCCAGACGGTGATCCAGCTACTTGGCGGGTACGGCGGCGAGGCTATGACGGCCGTGGACGGATCGTCGGTGGACATGTCCGACGTCCCCATCGGGGCCGGAGCGCTCCTCGGCTCGGAGGAGGCGGCGGTTCTCCTGACCCGCTGGATGGTGATTCACCAGGAGGTCGACGTCAGGGAGATGGATGGCGTCTCCTACGAAACGTACACCTACCGCCCAGACGGGTCGTCGCGCACGATCGCCGTCGCGGTGGTGGGTGCCAGCGTCACTCGCCAGGCCTTCGACGCCTACAGCGCGCGGATCCCGGACGCCGAGGCCGTCGACGACCTCGGAGACGCGGCCACCTACAGTGCCCAGCGGCACGCGTTGCGGGTGCTCTGCGGGGCGACGGTGATCGTCGTCCGCGTGACCGACCAACCCGATCCACGCGCCGCCGCCGTGGAGGTCGCCAGGGTGGCGGTGGCCAACCTCCAGGACCGGGACTGAGCGCGGCCCCATCGCCCAGCCGCTCACCAGGAGTGGCATCGACGAAAGGGACAGCTCGCCAGGACGCGGTTCAGCCAAGCGTCTCGCCGGGCAGTGACGCAGGCCAACAGCCTCAAGGACTGCGTGGGCGCGGCTGTGCGGACAGGCGCCCCGTCCCAGCCCGAGTCCCCTCTCCGTGCGGCGAAGCAGATTTCGCCCGACTTCGGCACAAGCAGGTGCGCTCGATTACGACGGTGCGGCAGTTGGCAGGGTGAGGTGTTCCCTTGGTTTCCCAGTCCATCGAGGTCTGGGATCGAAGGGAGTGATGACCATGACGATTACCGTCGTCCTCGTCGACGACGCCACACAGACGCGTGCCACCGTCGCCGGCTTCCTGGCCGGCTACTGCGGCGCCACCCGCCGTAGCTACGCCACCGACCTGCGGATCTTCGCCTCCTGGTGCGACGAGGCCGCACTGGAGCTGTTCGACGTCCGCCGCGCCCACCTCGAGCTGTTCGGCCGCTGGATGGAGGAGAACGGCAGGATGCGCTCCACGGTGGAGCGACGGCTGTCCACCCTGGCCAGCTTCTACCGCTACTGTGAGCAGGAAGGCCTGATCGAGCGCAACCCGGCGGCCAACGTCCGCCGGCCCAAGGTGGACTACGAGTCGCGCACCCTCGGCCTCGACCGCAACGAGCTGGGTGCCTTCCTGGTCCAGGCCGGTATCGGCTCCGCCCGCGACCACGCCCTGGCGTCTGTGCTGGCCCTCAACGGGCTGCGAATCTCCGAGGCTCTCGGAGCTGACATCGACGCCATCGAGTTCGAACGGGGCCACCGCACGCTCAAGATCCTGCGCAAAGGGCGGCAAGCGCCCCGTCATCCCGCTGGCGCCCCGCACGTCGAGGGCCCTCGACCTGTACATCGGGGAGCGGACGACGGGTCCGATCTTCGTCGGGGCCAAGGGAGAGCGGATGGACCGCTACGCCGCCGACCGGATGGTCAAGCGCCTGGCCCGACGGGCGGGGATCACCAAGCGCATCAGCCCGCACAGCCTGCGTCACAGCTTCATCACCGCCGCACTTGACGCCGGCGTACCGCTGCGGGACGTGCAGGAGGCGGCCAGCCACGCCGATCCCCGAACCACCATGCGCTACGACCGAGGCCGAGGATCGCTCGATCGCCATGCCACCTACATCGTGGCCACGTTCCTGGCCGGCGCCTCACGGTGACCAACACGGCGGGAGCGGGCGTTACCGGGCGCTGGTAACGCCCGCACCCGCCGGTTATCGGGCGCCTACCGATCCGCGGTCACGATAGACCCCCTCGGGGCCTCGACACCAAGCGCAGCTGCACTAGTCCCCACCGTGGAGTAACGACTATTTAGTTCGCTCAGCAAGC
>JAHFUS010000061.1 GCA_023264975.1 Actinomycetes bacterium
CTGGTACGGGTGCGGGCGCCGGGGCGGGGGCCACACGGGGCGGGGCCGGGGCCGGCGGCGGGGCAGGCACGAAGGGTGAGGCCGGCGGCGGCGGGGGGGGCGGCGGCGCAGGAGCGGCCGCAGGCCGGGGCACGGGCGCCGGGCGGGGTTCGAGTATCTCCGTCAGCGGCGTGGGCGTGGGACTGCTCACGATCAGGCGCGGGTCGCGGCCCGAGCCGGAGCCGGGGCGGTCGACGTCGGGACGCGCGCCGGACGGGCCAGGGGTGGAGGGCCCGGCCGGCGCCTCGGCGGCCGGCTTGGCGTCCTTGGAGGGTTCCTCAGGCGAGACGTCGCGGCGCAGGCCGTCGGCATCGGCCCTGCGGCGGGCCCGGTCGGCCTGTGCATCCTCGATGCTGGAGGAATGGCTCTTGACGCCGATTCCGAGCATCACGCACAGGTCGAGGGCCTCTTTGTTCGTCAGACCGAGCTCGCGGGCAAGCTCGTAGACGCGAATCTTCTTTGGCAACCTGATCCTTCTGTCCTCTAGCTGCGGGTTCCGCAGTCCTCTATCCTCGCGCGTTCTCCGATGTCGGCACGAAGCGCCACTATGGCGGGCCCTTCGACCGGTGCCCGGAAGGCCCGTGCGAATGCCCTTCGTCGCTCGGCCAGGTCCACACAACCGGGGGACCCGGCGCACAGCCACGCTCCCCGGCCGGGCAGGGAACGTCCCACGCACAGCCCTCCGTCAGCCGTGCGTACCACCCGCACCAGCTCGTCGGGCGCCGCCACCCGGCGGCAGCCGACGCAGGTACGGCGGGGGGCCGGCCTGCGCCCCCCGCCGTGGTCGTGCGGGCCCGGGTCTATGGCTCCCCCACCGGCGTGCCGCCGGGCCGATCCCCTTCGGTGCCGGGCACCTCGGCGTCGACCGGCTCGTCCCCGTCCTCGGCTTCGGCCTTGGGGGCGCCTGGCCCGGAGTCGTCGTCGGGCCCGTCGTCGGCCGGCTTCGGGGCCTCGGTCTCCTCGGCGAGGACCACAGCCGCCTCGGGCGCCCCGTCGGCGACGGCGGGCGCGGCCTCGTCGACCACGTCGTCGACATCGACCGGCGCGGCGTCCCCAGCAGCGGACTCGCCGCCCTCGCCCTCGACCTCGTCACCGTGGGACCACTGCTCGGCCGAGATGGCCTCGCCTCCCTCGGCGGGCTGCCACACCATCTCGCCGTCGGACCCGCGGACCCACTCGCCCTCGGCCCACTCCTCGCCGGCGTACCCGGCTTCTTCCTCGGCCAGCTGCGTCTCGCTCTTGATGTCGACGCGCCAGCCGGTGAGCCGGGCGGCCAGGCGGGCGTTCTGGCCCTCCTTGCCGATGGCCAGGGACAGTTGGAAGTCGTGCACGACGACGGTGGCGGTGCCGGTGGCGTCGTCGAGGCGGACCTCCTTCACCTTGGCCGGCTGGAGCGCACGCATCACGAACTCCGAGGGGTCCTCGGAGAACGGCACGATGTCGACCTTCTCGCCCCGCAGCTCGTTGGTGACCATGCGGACGCGAGCGCCCCGGGCGCCGACGCAGGCGCCGACGGGATCGACGTTGTTGTCGTTGGACCAGACCGCGATCTTCGTACGGTGGCCCGGCTCGCGGGCGGCCGCCTTGATCTCGACCACGCCGCTGCTGATCTCGGGCACCTCGAGCTCGAAGAGGCGCCGGATCAGCCCCGGATGGGTGCGGCTCACGACGATCTGGGGGCCCTTGGTGGTCTTGCGCACCTCGACGATGTAGGCCTTGAGCCGCGACCCGTGCTCGTAGCGCTCGTACGGCACCTGCTCCGCCTGGGGCAGCAGCGCCTCGACCTTGCCCAGGTCGAGCAGCGTGTAGCGGTTGTCGCTCTGCTGGATGATCCCGGTGACGATGTCACCCTCCCGGCCGGCGTACTCCTCGTACTTGAGGTCGCGCTCGGCTTCGCGAATTCGCTGGAAGATGACCTGCTTGGCCGTCTGGGCGGCGATGCGCCCGAAGTTGTCGGGGGTGTCGTCCCACTCCCGGGTGACGGTGCCGTCATCGTCGAGCTCCTGGGCGTAGACCCGGAACTCCATGGTCTCGGGGTCGATGGTGACCACGGCCTCCTCGGCCGCGTTGGGCATCCGCTTGTAGGCGGCCACCAGCGCGTTGGCCAGCGCATCGAGGAGGGTGTCGATCCCGATCCCCTTCTCGCGCGCGACCAGCTGCAGCGCCTCCATGAACTCGTAATTGCCCTTCATGACGCCGCCTTCTTGCCGGCCGGGCGCGAGCCCGGCTTCGGTGCGGCACCCCACTCGAACACGGTGTGGGCCCGCTCGATCTCTCCGTACACCAGCCGGCGCCCTCCGATCACGATGCCGTCGTCGTCTGCCGCCTCGAGAACGCCCTGTGTCCGCCGCTCGCCCCCGGTACCGGGATTCGTCTTGACCGCCACCGTGGTGCCGACGAAGCGGCGGAAGTGCTCGGGCCGGCGCAGCGGCCGCTCGAGCCCGGGGCTCGACACCTCGAGTGTGTAGCGGCCGGGGACGGGGTCGTGCTCGTCGAGCAGGGCGGAGACGGTGGTGCTGACCGCGCTGATGGCTTCGAGGTCGATGCCGCCCGGACGGTCCACGAAGATCTGGAGGGACCCCCCGGCGAAGAGCGCGTCGACCAGATCGAGGCCCTCGGCCTCGAGCACAGGCTCGACCAACGCACGCACCCGGGTGGCGGGGTCCATCTTCCTCCCTCTCGTCCGATCGGCACAGAAAAGCGTGGGCAACCGCCCACGCTCAGTGACGAAAGAAGTGCAGCTAAGCAGCCCGATCAGTATAGACCCGGCTCCTCCGGACAGCGTGATCCAGGGGTAGCGGCGACTGCCGCCACGGCGTCCGATAGGGGCAACTCGTCGCGCTCACCGCTGCGGCGGTCCTTGCGCTCGACGATGCCCCTGGCCAGGCCCTTGCCCCCCACGATGAGCTGCGTGGGCATGCCCAGGAGGTCGGCGTCGGCGAACTTCACGCCGGGCGCCACGTCCCGGTCGTCGTAGAGCACGCTGGCGCCGGCGGCCGACAGGTCGTCGTACAACGTGTCCGCAGCCGCGCCCACCTCGGCGTTGCGCGAGGCCCCCAGGGCCAGCAGGTGGACCTGATAGGGAGCGATCTCGACGGGCCAGATGAGGCCCGCCTCGTCGTGGTGCTCCTCGGCGATCACCGCCGGCGCCCGGCTCACGCCGATGCCGTAGCAGCCCATCCAGTAGGGGTGCTGGACGCCCTCCTCGTCGGTGAAGGTGGCGTTGGGGATCTTGGACGAGTAGGTGAGCCCCAGCTGGAAGGTGTGGCCCGCCTCGACCGACTGCACCAGCTCGATGGGCGCCCCGCACCGGGGGCAGGGGTCGCCGTCGGCCACGGTGGCGAACGAGCCCCATTCGGCCACCGTGAAGTCGCGGCCCAAGGTGGCGCCGCTCACGTGATGGTCCGCCTTGTTGGCGCCGGTGACCCAGGGGCCGCCGGCGCGGACGGCGTGGTCCCCCAGCACCCGAACGCCCGACTCCCGAAGGCCCATGGGCCCGATGTACCCCTTCACCAGTTCGGGATGGCGATCGAAGTCGTCGTCCTCGAAGGGGCGCAGGCCGTGGGGCACGCGCACCTCGCGGTCGCCGGGCACCAGCACCACCACAGCGTTGCCGTCGGCGTCGGCCAGGGCCAGGCACTTGAGCATGGCGCCGGCGGTCAGCCCCCTGTCGGAGAAGAAGTCCACGACGAGGTCGATGCCGGGACGGCCCGGCGTGTGATGCTCGTCGAGCGGCTCGGCGGGGGTGTCCGCCGGCTCCCGCCCGCCCGTCTCCGCCGCTTCCACGTTGGCCGCGTAGTCACCCTTGGTGCAGCGGGCGAAGTGGTCCTCGCCGATCGAGCTCGGCACCATGAACTCGTGGTTGACGTCGCCGCCGATGGCGCCTGCGTCGGCCTCCACGGGCGTGTAGGTGAGGCCCAGGCGGTCGAAGATGCGGCAGTAGGCGTCGTACATGAGCTGGTACGACGCCCGCATGCCCTCCTGGCTGGCGTCGAACGAGTAGGCGTCCTTCATGATGAACTCGCGGCCCCGGAGCAGCCCGAAACGGGGCCGGGCCT
This sequence comes from Actinomycetes bacterium, assembly GCA_023264975.1. GTDB lineage: Bacteria > Actinomycetota > Acidimicrobiia > Acidimicrobiales > JAHFUS01. Next base: position 4,098 of record JAHFUS010000061.1, read on the forward strand.
CGTCGCGGTACTTGAACTGGATCTGGTACACGTTGCGGGGCAGGTCGCGGTAGGAGTCGACCTCACCGGCCACCGTGGCCGTCACCAACTCCTCGTGGGTGGGCGCCAGCACGAACTTCCCGCCACTGCCCTCGAGGCGGAACAGGATGTCGTCCATCGTGGTGAGGCGGCCGGTCTGGGCCCACAGCTCCTCGGGCTGCAGGATGGGCATGAGCATCTCCTGGGCGCCCGCTGCGTCCATCTCCTCCCGCACCACCCGCTCCACGTTGCGCAGCACCTGCCAGCCGAGGGGCAGGAAGGTGTAGATGCCCGACGCCGCCCGGCGGATGTAGCCCGCCCGCACCAGCAGCTGGTGGCTGATGGCCTCGGCGTCGGACGGGGCGTCCCGCAGCGTGCGAAGCAGCAACCGGGACATGCGCATGAGGCGAGGCTACCGGCCGGCCTTCCAGGGGGACCCGGCTCGGCCGCGCCGCGCCCTTGGGTACATTCAAGGAGGCGGCACGCGGAGCGCAACCCCGGGTACCCCGTGTGGCACAGGGACGTCCAACTCACCATGCGCCGACTGATGATCACCGTGGTGTCCGTGACGGCTCTCCTGGCGACGGCCGCGTGCAGCGGAGGCGACACCGCCGTACGGGCCGGTGACGACGACCAGACCACCACGATGGCGGCGCCAACCGACCCCGGATCTCGGTCAGCGGCCGGTGGCCGACGCGCCGACGCGCCGACGACGACGTTCACCCTGGTCGACGGCGGTCGCAGGATCACACTCGACGCCTACGCCCTCGGCTTCGACGACGCTCCTACATTGTCGGCGGCACAGAAGGAGACCCGGCGTCGCCTCGGTGATCTCGCAGAGCGGATGCAGAAGCTGGGCGCCGCCGCCACCGGGCCCAACAAGGCCTCGGCCGTGTCGGTCCTGGTACTGCCCTACGCAGTGCCCGAGGTCGGTGCGCCGGCGCCCGAGCCCGCGCCCGGACAGGCCACGTGGCCGCTGGGCGATCTCAGCACGGGTGGCGAGGAGCAGTTCGGAGGGCGCTGCATCGGGCTCACCGGGGCAGACGCGGCGAAGGTCCTCGCCGCCGCCGGCAAGGCCAGGTCGAACACCCGCTGGCAGTCCGGCGACAAGGACTGGTCACTGTTGTTCCGGCCCGAGCTGCCCGGCGTCCGGCCCTGCACCACCGATCGCTGACCACCTGTCCGTTCCGGTAGCGGAAAGCCGCGCCAATGGGACGTGATTGCACTGCCGGAACGAGTGGCCCCCGGCGGCGGCGCCGGATCAGAAGCCGGTGCGGCTGAACGGCGCCGGGTGCAACGCCAGCATGGCGTCGGCCGTGCGCAGTGCGCCGGGGCGCACCTCGGTGACCCGGCCGGCGGCGGCGAGGGCGGACGCGGCCACCCCGCCCAGGTAGAGGGCGCCGAGCTCCTCGATGCCGAGGGCAAGGTCGGGCTCGTCGGTCGTCCGCCGGCACTCGGCCCCGTCGGGACCACCGCCGAGTCGGTAGCGGCCCGCCGTCTCCGGACGGACGTCGTCGCTCACCTCGAACACCAGCGTCGCCTCCACCTGGTACCGGCGGGCCGACAGGGCGGCGGCCACATCCAGCATGCGCACCCACAAGAAATCGCCCACCATGGTGACGCGCAGGCGGCGGGGGTCCACCAACATCCAGCGCAGGGGGTCGTCGAGTGGCCGGCGGGCGACCTCCACGACCTCGGTGAGGTCGAGCGAGAACAGGAACCGCCACAGGTCGGCCTCGGCCGCCGGGGTGAGGCCGACGACCTCGTTGGCGATCACCCGGCCCTTGTGGATGCCCGACTGCCACTCGGACTTCACCCGGTAGGTGGCGAACCCGTCGGCCTCGCTCGACGCCGAATCGTGGACGGCGTAGAACTGCTGGCTGGCGCCCTTGCGGTCCTTCTCCAGGTTGATGAACACGGCGTCCCACCACGCGTCCGGGCGGCGGAGGTCGCCCGGCTGGAGGCGCCGGGCCCGGTCGAGCAGGCCGGGGAGAACCTTGGCCGCGTGCTCGGCCTCGAACAGCTCGATGCGCCCGCCCCCGTCCGGCGCAGACGGTCGCAGCGCGCCATGGCGGCTCTCGATCTCGACGGACGTGTGGCTCGACGCCAGGCCGTAGCCGAACCGGGAGTAGAGCAGGCTCTCCGACGACAGCAGGATGGCCACCGGCTCGTTCCGGGCGGCGGCGTCGTCGAGCAGACCGGCCATCATCCGCCGCAGGTGACCCCGGCGACGTTGGGTGGAGAGCACGCCGACGAGGGTCACGCCAGCTGCCGGGACGGTGGTGACGCCCGGGAGCGTCAGCTCCAGTGACAGTGCGGCCGACGCCGCCACCCTGCGGCCGCCCACGAACACCGCCCGCGTGCGGTCGAGGTCGACTGCCTTCCGGTAGACGGCCACCCCCTCGGCGTCGGGTGCGCCCGACCCGAAGGCGGCGTAATCGACCCGGAGCAGATCTTCGAACTCGTCGTCGGTGACAGCCCGGAGCTCGACGTCCATACGCCCCTTTGTAGGGCGCCCGCTACCGCCCGTCGAGCGATTTGCGTATGAGCTCGACGGCGACCTCGCTGGCGTTGGCGTCGTCGCCCTGCAGGTCGAGCAGCTCGGCCCGGTCCTTCTCGGCCTCCTCCGCCGCACCCTCGTCGGCCGCCGCCAAGCGGGCCTCCACCCCCTGCTCCACAAGCAGGCGGGCCTCGGTGAGCAGCGCCTCGACCATCTCGTCCTCGGGGACGACGCGGACCACCTTGCCCTTCACGAACAGGTGGCCCCGCTTGCGCCCGGCGGCGATGCCGATGTCGGCCTCGCGGGCCTCGCCCGGCCCGTTGACCACGCAGCCCATCACCGCCACCTGCACCGGAAGATTCTCGGACTCGAAGGCGGCCATGGCGTCCTTGGCCACCTGGATCACGTCGATCTCGGCCCGCCCGCAGGAGGGACAGGCGATGAGGTCGACGCCCTTGCGATCCCTCAGGTTCATGGCCTCGAGCAGCTGGCGGCCCGCCTTGGCCTCCTCCACCGGATCGGCGGTGAGCGAGTAGCGGATGGTGTCGCCGATGCCCTCGGCCAGCAGGGTGGCGATGCCGGCGGTGCCCTTGATGAGGCCGGCCGGGGGCGGCCCCGCCTCGGTGACGCCGAGGTGGAGGGGGTGGTCCACGGTGTCGGCCATGAGACGGTAGGCGGCCACCATGAGGGGCACGCTCGACGCCTTCACCGAGATCTTCACCTCGTCGAAGCCGACCTCCTCGAACAGGCCGAGCTCGATCCGGGCCGACTCCACCAGCGCCTCGGGCGTGGCCCCGCCGTACTTGTCGTAGAGGTCCTTGTCGAGGGAGCCGGCGTTGACGCCGATGCGGATCGGGACCTTGCGGTCGCGGGCTTCGGAGGCGATGAGCTTGATGCGGTCGGGCCGGCGGATGTTGCCGGGGTTCAGCCGCAGGCACTGCACGCCGGCCTCCAGGGCGGCGATACCCATGCGCCAGTCGTTGTGCACGTCGGCCACGATCGGCACGGGTGAGCGGGGCACGATGCGGGCGAGGCCCTCGGCCGCCGCCTGGTCGTTGCACGTGCAGCGCACGATGTCGGCGCCGGCGCCGGCCAGGGCGTACACCTGGGCCAGCGTCCCCTCGACGTCGGCCGTCTTGGTGATCGTCATCGACTGCACGCTGATCGGCGCCCCGCCCCCGATCGGCACCCGGCCGACGTCGATGCGGCGGGTGGGGCGGCGGGCGGCGGCGAGCATCATCACGATCCAGCGTAGGGCGCGGCCGACAGCCGGCCGGCCCGGGCCGCCGGCGCCGCTTCCCCGTCGAGCGGATCAGGCGGTCGACGACGGAGTCGGCCCGGTCCTCGGGGCGACGCCGGGGTGCGGGTCCGCCTGCAGGGTGCCCTCACTCGCGGAGGGCATGGGCCCTGCCGCCTGCCCGACCCCGCGACTACTCGAACGGATTGGCGATGGGCCGGACGATGTCGAGGTAGAGCGACGAGACGCCGAGGAAGACGATCACGAGGAAGACCACGTAGTAGATCGGCATGGCCTTGGCCACGTCGGCGTGGTACATCCGACCCTTGCGGGAGCGGATGCGCTCGTAGGTGGCGATGGCGACGTGGCCGCCGTCGAGCGGCAGGAGGGGAATCATGTTGAAGATCCCCACGAACACGTTGATGCTCAGCAGGAGCGTGAGCACCTCGCGCCACCCGGTGTCGGCTGCCTGGGAGGCCACCCTTACGAACCCGACCGGCGAGAGGAAGCGGGGGTCGTTCTCGTCGGTCTTGGCGTTGCCGTCCACCAGCTGGCGGCTGTAGGACGTGGCGCCATTGGGCGAGAAGATGGTGCCCAGCGCCTTCACCGTTTCCACGGTGGCGCGGCCAAGCCCGGTGGCAGAACGGCCGAGCGCCTCGATGGGCCCGGCCCGCTCGATCGGGAACGTGGGGTTGCCGATGCCGACGAAGCCCCTGGGCACGGTGGGCCTGGCGCTCGCCTCCGACCCCTTCACGACGACCTTGCTCAGGTCGACGGGGACGGCGGTGAGCTGGAGGCGGCGCCCGCCCCGCTCCACGTCGAACACGACAGGCTTGCCGGGGCGGGCGCGGATGTAGGTAGGCACCTCGTCCCAGGTCATGCGGCGGCCGTCGACGGCGAAAATCGTGTCGCCCAGCTCGAACCCGGCCTCCTCGGCCGGGCTGGGGCCCGTCTCCAACCGGCTTATCTGGCCGACGGTGAACTCGCGGTCGTAGTTGGGCACGCCCACCACCCCGAACAGCACCACCAGCAGAAGGAAGGCGAGGATGAAGTGGACCGTGGAGCCCGCCACCGCCACGGACAGCCGGCGCCAGTAGGGCTTCTGGCGGTAGGCGCGGTCCTCGTCGGCCGGGTCGACCTTCTCGAGATTGCTCATCCCGATGATCTTCACGTAGCCGCCGGCGGGGATGGCCTTGACCCCGTACTCGGTCTCGCCCTTGCGGACGGACCACAGGCGCGGCCCGAAGCCGAGGAAGTACTCGGTGACCTTCATACCCGCCCACTTCGCCGTGAGGAAGTGGCCCAGCTCGTGGAGCATGATCATCACGATGATCGCCACCACCACGAGCACGGTGCTGGTGACACCGGTGAGGTAGGCGGCGGCGATGCCGCCGACCACGATCAGGCCCAACCGCGCCAGGGCGGCGCGCTGCTCGCCCGGGCGCTGTCCGGGCGCCGGGTCGTGGTGTTCTGAAGCCGTCTGTGCCTGGGTCACGCTGCCGTTGCTCTCCGTTGGACGGCGGAGCGGGCGTGCTCCCTGGCCGTTCGATCCGCCTCGATTACAACGTCGAGGGTGTCGGCGTTCGTTCCCAGGACGGACTCGAGGCAGTCCTCGATCACGGCCGGTATATCGGCCCAACGCAGCCGCCGGCTGAGGAACGCGTCCACTGCGACCTCGTTGGCGGCATTGAGGGTGGCCGGGGCGGTTCCTCCCGCCCGCCCGGCCTCGTAGGCAAGGGCCAGGCACCGGAACGTGTCCAGGTCGGGGACGTCGAAGTCGAGGCGGCCGAGGCGCGACCAGTCGATGGCGCCGAAGGGCACCGGCGAGCGGTCGGGATATGCGAGGGCGTAGGCGATGGGAAGGCGCATGTCCGGAAGGGAGAGCTGGGCGACGGTGGACCCGTCGGTGAACTCCACCATGGAGTGCACGATCGACTGGGGTTGCACGACGACCTCGATGGCGTCGTACGGAGTACGGAACAGCTCGTGGGCCTCGATGACCTCGAGGCCCTTGTTCATGAGCGTCGACGAGTCGATGGTGACCTTGGGGCCCATCGTCCAGGTGGGGTGGGCCAGGGCCTCGTCCACGGTGACGCCGGCCAGCTCCGCCCTCGATCGGCCCCGGAAGGGACCGCCACTGGCCGTGAGCACCACCCGCCGGACCTCTTCGGGTCCTCCGCCCGAGCGCAGGCACTGGTGGATGGCCGAGTGCTCGGAGTCGACCGGGATGATCTCGGCGCCCGGAGTGGACCGCACCGCCTGCACCACCGGGCCGCCGGCGATCAGCGATTCCTTGTTGGCCAGCGCCAGCCGCCGCCCCGCCTGCAGCGCAGCCAGGGTGACGGGCAACCCGGCGAAGCCGACCAAGGCGTTCACCACCACGTCGGCCTCCCCGGCGATCGACGCCAGGTGGTCGGCGCCGACCCGCAGCTCGGTGCCCGCCGGCAACCGCGTCCTCAATTCCCTGCCCGCCGCCTCGTCGACCACCACCACGACGTCCGGCTGCAGCTCCGCCGCCTGCTCGGCCAGCCGCTCCACGGACCGCCGGGCTCCGAGCGCGACGACCCGGTAGCGCCCCGGATTGGCACGTACCACCTCGACCGTCTGCGTCCCGATCGACCCCGTCGACCCGACAAGGGACACCGTGGTGGTCACGGAAGCTCTGCTTCCGAAGCGAAACTCATGCGAGGTTGAGGAACTTGACCAGGTAGTAGGTGGCGGGGAGGACGAACAGGAGGGCGTCGAAACGGTCGAGGACGCCGCCGTGGCCGGGGAGGATCGTGCCCATGTCCTTCACGCCCAGGTCCCGCTTGAACATCGACTCGCACAAGTCGCCCAGGGGGGCGACGACGGCGACGACGAGGCCGAGCACGAGTGCCTTGCCCGCCGTCCAAGGGGCGATGCCGGGCACCACGCCGATGAGCAGCACGGTGACGAACACGGCCGACGCCATACCGCCGATGAGCCCCTCCATCGTCTTGTTGGGGCTGATCTCCGGGGCCAGGGGACGGCTGCCCATCTGGCTGCCGAAGAAGAGCCCGCCGATGTCATAGGCGGCGGTGGCCACCACTGCGGCCAGGAGGAAGGCGACACCGTGGCGGTCCGGCAGCGCCAGCAGCAGCGCGGCGAAGGAGCCGAAGAACCCGATCCAGAGAAAGACGAACAGGGTGACGGCCACGTTGACGGTGGGCCGGGCCCGGACGACCCCGAACAGGTACCAGAGGAACGTGATCATCACGTTGATGGCGATGACCAGCGGGACGGCCGCGAGACCGTCGCTGTACGTGGCGATCATCAGCGACACGACGGCGATGAGCCCCGGCAGGGTGGCCGGGCGGTAACCGGCCCGGCGCAGGACGTCGTAGGCCTCGGCCGCGGCCAGGACGACGATCGCCGTCACCAGCACCAGCGCCGGCTTCGGCCCGACCTTGAACATGATCAGTGCCACAGCCGCCATGGCCACACCAATGGCGACGGCGGTGCGCATGTCGCGCTGCGCGGCCACAGGCGCTCGCTGGCTGTTGTCGGGCGGCGGCGCCTGGCGGGTGCGGATGGAGGTGGTGACCGGCGACGGCCGCTCCTCCGCCTCCACCGGCTCCGGGTCGTCGAACGAGAACAGGTCGGAGTGCTCGGTGCGGCCCTCGTCGAGGGCGCCGAGGCGGGCCTCGTCGCCGCCCAGGACGCCCACGTCCTCGAAGTCGGAGTTGTCCCAGTCGGAGTCCTGGTCACGCCAGCGGGGCGCCCGGGCCGACAGGCCGGACCACGCCTCGAGGTCCTCGGGGTCGTCGTCGCCGGAGTCGAAGACGCGGGGCACCTCGCCGGTGGGCGGCTCCGTCCAGTGCGGCATCTCGGCGCCGGGGCCGGCGACCGGCGGGCGGACCGTGATGTCGGCAGGGTCGACGGAGCCCGGCAGCGGGAAGCGCTGCGCCGGCTTCGGACCTGACGGTCGCTCGGGGACGTCGCCGAAGCGCGGGGCGTCGTCGGGCCGGCGGCCCGCCGCCTGCCCGTCCTTCAGGGCCTGGGCGGCCTCCTCGGCGCCGATGATGCGGACCCCCTCGGCTCGGCGACCGGAGCCGCGGCGCGGAGCGACCCGGCCTGGCGTGTCGTCCTTGTCGTCAAACTCGTCGTTCTCGTCCACGGGAACCCTCCCTGGCTCGTGATCCGGCGCGCATCACACCTCGAGCAGCTCTTGCTCCTTGTGCTGGAGCATCTTGTCGATCTCGGCCACGTGGTCGTGGGTGACCCGCTCCAGCTCCTTCTCCGCCCGCTCGAGGTCGTCGGCGGCGATGTCGCCGTCGTGCTCGAGGCCCTCGAGGTCGTGGCGGGCGGACCGGCGGATGGCTCGGATGGCGACCCGCGCCTCCTCCGCCTTGTGCTTGACGACCTTCACCATCTCCTTGCGCCGCTCCTCGGTGAGCGGCGGGATGGCCAGGCGGATCACGACACCGTCGTTGCCCGGGTTGATGTTGAGGTCGGACTGCTGGATGGCCTTCTCGATGGCCTTGATGGAGCCCTTGTCGAAAGGGGTGATCACCAGCAGCCGGGGCTCCGGCACGCTGAAGCCGGCCAACTGCTGGAGCGGGACGGGAGTGCCGTAGTAGTCGATCTTCAGCTTCTCCACCATGGCCGGCGACGCCCGGCCGGTGCGCACAGTGCTGAAATCGCCCTGAGCGTGCACGACCGCCTTGTGCATCTTCTCCCGGCTCTCGTCCAGCACCGCGCCGACGAGCGTGTCGTCGTCGCTCACCGGTGCATCCCGTCGGGATGCGGCGCCCGCGCCTGTCGTCTGGACCGTCCTCCCGGGCCGCTCACCGGTTCCCCATCCCCTCGGGACGGCGCACCGGTGCTTGTTGTCTGGACCGTCCTCCCGGGCCGCTCACCCGACCAGCGTACCGATCGGCTCGCCGAGAAGCGCCCTTCGGACGTTGCCCGGGGTCATCACGTCGAAGACCAGGACGGGCAGCGAGTTGTCCTTGCAGAACGTGACGGCGGTGAGGTCCATGACACGCAGGTCCTTGTCGAGCACCTCCTTGAAGGTGATCTCGTCGAAGCGGGTGGCCGTCTTGTCGAGGCGGGGATCGGCCGAGTACACGCCGTCCACGCCGCCGTGGGTGCCCTTCAGCAGCACCTGGGCCTCGATCTCGACGGCCCGCAGCGCGGCGGGGGTGTCGGTCGTGAAGAACGGGTTCCCCATGCCGGCCGCGAACACCACCACACGGCCCTTCTCCAGGTGCCGCATGGCCCGGCGGCGGATGTAGGGCTCGGCGATCTCGGCCATCTGGATGGCCGAGAGCACCCGCGTGGGCTGGCCGTGGCGCTCGAGGGCGTCCTGGAGGGCGAGGGCGTTGATGACGGTGGCCAGCATGCCCATGTAGTCGGCCGTGGCCCGGTCCATGCCGGCGCCCGCCCCCGTGGTGCCGCGCCAGATGTTCCCGCCGCCGCACACGATGGCGATTTCCACGCCCAGCTCGACGCGGGCGGCGGCGATCTCGGCCGCGAGGCGGTCGACCACGGTGCCGTCGATCGTCTCGTCGGACGCGGAGCTGGCGAACGCCTCACCCGACAGCTTCAGGACGACGCGACGCCAGCGGCCTTCGCTCAACCCCCGACGACCACCTGGGCGAAGCGCACGAGCTTGGCGTCGCCCAGGACCTGGGCCACCGACTGCTTGTCGTCCTTGGCGAAGGGCTGGTCGAGCAGGACCCGCTCCTTGTACCAGCCGTTCAGCATGCCCTCGACGATCTTGGGTAGGGCCGCCTCCGGCTTGCCCGAATTGCGGGCCTGGGCCTCGAGGGTGGTCCGCTCCTCGGCCACCAGGTTCTCCGGCACCTCGGCGCGGGATACGTAGGTCGGCTTGCCGAAGGCGGCGTGCACGGCGATGTCGTGGGCCAGCTCCTGGGTGCCGCCGGCCAGCTCGACCAGGACACCGTTGACGCCACGCCCGTTCTGGACGTGCAGGTAGGTGTCGAGGACGTCACCTTCGGCCGCCTCGACCCGCTCGACCCGGCCCAGCTGGATGTTCTCCTTGAGGGTCACCTTGAGGCGGTCGATGTCGTCCTGGCCGTCGGCGGCGGCGCTGTCGGTGCCGTCGGCCACGGCCTGGGCCAGCGTGTCGGCCAGGGTCACGAAGTCGGGGGACTTGGCCACGAAGTCGGTCTCGCACTTGAGCTCGACCAGGGCGGCCACGTTGCCCGAGCGGGCGATGGCCACCGCGCCCTGGCTGCTCTCGCGGTCCTCCCGCTTCGACGACGAGGCGAGGCCCTTTTCTCGGAGCCACTTGGCCGACGTCTCGAAGTCGCCGCCGTTCTCCACCAGCGCCTTCTTGGCGTCCATCATCCCCGCCCCGGTCAGCTGGCGGAGGCGCTGGACGTCCTTTGCCGAAAAGTCAGCCATCGCTGCGCTCTGCTCCTTCTTCCCCGTCGCCGGCCGGCGGCGCGGAGGACTCATCGGTGCCACCGGCTGCCGCTTCCGGCATCGGCGCATCGCCGGCCACGGGGGCCGGCATCTCGATCTCCGCTTCTGTTGCTTCGGGCGCCTCGTCGGCCGCAGCCTCGGCGGGTGCCGCAGCCTCGGCGGGTGCCGCAGCCTCGGCGGGTGCCTCGGGGGCGCCGTCCTCGGCGGCGCCGGCGGCGGACAGGCGCGCCTCGCGCTCCTGGGCCTGGAGGGCGGCCTGGCGGCGGGCCTCGGCCTGCTGCTGGGCCCGGCGGGCCTCCTCCTCGGGATCGGGCGGCGCCGGTGCAGGGCCACCCACGGGAGCCGACTTCACGGCCTTGCGGGAGGCGATGAAGCGGCCCTCCTCGACGGCGTCGGCGATGACCCGGCACATCAGCGACCCGGCCCGGATGGCGTCGTCGTTGCCCGGGATCACGAAATCGATCACGTCCGGATCGCAGTTGGTGTCCACCACGGCCACGATCGGCAGGCCCAGCTTGTTGGCCTCGGTGACGGCGATGTGCTCCTTCTTGGTGTCGATCACGAACACCGCCTCGGGCAGGCGAGTCATGCCGCGGATGCCGCCGAGGTTGCGCTGGAGCTTCTCGAGCTCGCGGCTGAGGATGAGGGCCTCCTTCTTGGGCATGGCCTCGAAGTCGCCCGCCACCTTCATGCGTTCGTACTCGGTCATCTTCTTGACCCGGCCGCTGATGGTGGAGAAGTTCGTGAGCATCCCGCCCAGCCACCGCTCGTTCACGTAGGGCATGCCGCACTGGGCGGCGAAGCGGGCCACGGGGTCCTGGGTCTGCTTCTTGGTGCCGACGAACAGGATGCTGCCGCCGCCGGCGACCATGTTGCGGACGAACGAGTAGGCGACCTCGATGCGCTGCAGCGTCTGATTCAGGTCGATGATGTAGATGCCGTTGCGCTCACCGAAGATGAACCGCTTCATCTTGGGGTTCCAGCGACGGGTCTGGTGGCCGAAGTGGACGCCGGCTTCCAGCAGCTGCTTCATGGTGACGACGGGCATGTGCGCTCCCTCCACGGTTCGTTCGGGCCGTCGTGCCGCGCCGCCCGAAGCGGCGACCGTGGGTGGCACGGGGCGGGTCAGAGTCCTACCCCGATCGGGCAGGCGGTCGCAGTCTAGGAGACGCCACCGCCCACGCGCGGGCTGCGGAACATCGCAGGGCCGGAGCCGTCGTCGAGGGCCCGGCGCAGGGCGACGATCACGGCGACCAGCAGGCCGAACGCCACCGCCGCCGGCCGGTTCAAACCTGCCCGCGGACCGGCGCCGGCCACGGTGCTGCGGACGGTGGCCGCCACGGCGGACCGCACATCGAGAGGCACCTGGACGCGCGTCACCCTGCCGGCGCCGGCATCGGCCGCCACAGTGACCATGTACTCGCCCGGCCCGGCCAGCGGCGGGAGGGCGACGGACGCTTCGCCCGGCTCGAGGATCGCCGGCACCGTGTCGGCCGGTCCCGCCAGGGCTGTTCCCTCGACGCGGACCTGCACCAGGGCGGCCGCCCCTAGGGCGAAGCGGGCCTCGCCCGCAGGTTCGACCACGTCAGGGGCGGCGGCGGTGACATCGGCGACCGATGGGGGCGCCTCCTGGTCGAGCGGCGGGATCACGCGCACCTTGCCCTTGCCGGCGCTGGTGACACGCCACGTGCCGTTGGCCGCCACCGCCAGCGGGGCGCCGGACCCGTCGAGGACCCGGAAGCGCCCGGTGCCACCGATGCTCGCCGCCCCGCCACCGACGTCGAGGGCGACGCGGAGGACCGCCGGCAGCCGCTCGGCCGGCAGGGCGACCGGACGGATGCCGCCGTAGTAGCTGGCCAGGATGTCCGCCGCTTTCAGCCCCCGGGACGCCTTGCCGAGCGCCCCGAACTGGCTAAGGCCGATGCCGTGGCCGTGGCCGTGGCCGTCGAGGGTGGCGGTGCCACCTTCGTCGTCGGCCAGTACGGAGAACTGGGTCGAGGGCACCGCACGGGGGAGGTCGCCCTGGGGCGGCACGGCGCCGTTCAGCTGTTCCCGGAAGGCCTGGACGGGGACTAGCGTCTGCCCCTTGGTCCCGCCGTTCGGGGCGGCCCAGTCGAGGATGACGGTGTCACCCGCGCGCCGCAGGCTGGCCAGGGGGGCAGGAAGGCCGAAGACGGACGTGAGCTGGCCGTAGCCGAGGGTGACCACCCAGTGGCCGTAGGGGCCCTTGGCGCTGTCGGGGTCGTTGACGGCCTTGAGGTACGGCCGGGCGCCGGCGACGGAGCGGCCGCCGTTCGACGAGGAGTACTGGGCCAGGATCGGCTCGTCCTTGTAAAGCAGGAGCTGGCCGGACGTGGCCTGCACGGCCTGGGCCCAGCGGTCGCCGCCCTCCGAGCGCTCCTTGGCCATGCCGATGTACAGCTGGCACGCCTGGGTGGCGCAGATGTCGGCCCCCACGCCCCGGGCAGCCGAGTCGGCCTCCTTGCCCATCTCGTGGAGGGCGAAGGTGCGGGCGGCGATGGCCTGCGCCTTCAGCGCCTCGACCGGCCACGTCGACGGCACCTCGGCCACACCCCGCAGGTAGTCGTCGAGCGAGAGCTCGTTCACCACGGCCACGCCGGCCCCGGCGGGCACCACGTCGATCACACCGCGGACGTCGCCCGTGCCCGGCGCCCGCAGGAAGCTGTCGGGCGCCAGGTTCTCGAACCGCGCCCGGTCGACGACCCAGCCGCGGGGCGGGGCGCCGCCGGCGGCAGTGGGGAGGTTGGCGGCCAGTGCCCCCAGTACGAAGCCGACCAGCATCAGGCGGCCCCGCCTGCCGTCTCGCATGGCAGCCGAGGTTAGGCGGCGGTTGGAGGCATCCTCGAACCCGGAGGACCGACCGGGCCCCGGAGATGGGTCCACGCGCGGGGGTTGGCGACATGGTTCACTTGTCGCATCGATTCCACCGGATGCCGTCAATGGCGTCAGAGGCAAGGGAGCGTCATGGATCTGAGCAAGCTCACGATGAGCGAGAGGATCGTGGGAGGGGCCGGGATCGTTCTGGTTCTCGACCTCCTCCTCTTCCCCTGGCACAAGATCGATCTCGGGATCGTGAGTGTGTCGCGGAGCGGCATCGAGTCGCCCAACGGGCTCTGGGGCATCCTGGCCATGCTGGTGGCACTGGCCATGGTCGCTGTCGTCGTGGTGACCCGCCTTACGTCGGCCAAGCTGCCGGATCTCCCGATCCCGCTGGGTCAGGCCATGTTCTTCGCCGGCATCGCGGTGCTCGCCCTGCTGTTCATCAAGCTCATCGTCGAGACCGACTTCCTCGGCTTCGGCGCCTACCTCGGCATCCTGCTCGGCGGCGCCATGGCGTACGGCGGCTTCCTGTACCGCAAGGAAGCGGGCGACGCACCGGCCGCTCCCCCGGCCAGCCCGATCTAGGCCTGGCACCCTCACCACGCCAGACCCCACAGGGCCAGCCCCAGGGCGTCCTCGGCGGCGGTGATCGTCTCGCCCACCACGAGGTCGGCCATGGCGTCGACCAATCCCTCGCAGCTGGGCGCCAAGCCGGCCAGGGCGAGCGCCATCTCGCGGGTGGCGGCGGGCGCGCCGGGGACGAGCGGGTGCTCGTTGATCCCTTCAACCGTCACGACGGCGTTGGTGGCACCCGGCAGGTGGGCGTGGGGCGCCGGCACCACCACGTCGCCCCGTCCTGCGATCGACGTGACCCGGACGCCTCCAGGTAGGGGCTGGCCGTTGAGGTGCCGAAGGAAGCCTGACGTCTCCGATAACTGGCGGACCGAGGTGGACGTGGGGTCGATGCCGCTCATGCCGGCGCGGGACACTCCCTCCTCGAGCAAAGCGCCCCGCGGGGTCGTCGCCATCAGGTCGAGCGCGGTGGCAAGGTCGGCGCCCTGGTGGGGCGTGGCCAGCGTGATGAGGTTCTCCACGCCGGGCGGCGGGCTTTGGCCCAATGCGACCCGGGCCACCAACCCACCCTGGGAGTGGGCGATCACGTCGACCGGCACCTCGGGCTCCGCCGCCAGGAGTCGCTCCAGGAGCGCCCGGAGCCGGCGGCCCGACTCGGTGATGTCGACCTGGGTGTCGGCCGCCGTATAGGAGGTCTCGGCCGTGGTGCCGCCCCGGTAGGAGAACCGCTGCACGTCGCCGGGCCGGTAGCCCAGGGCCGCCGTGTCGACCCCGTCGATGCCGGCGCCCGGTGTCGACGTGGACCCGAGACCGGCTACCAGCACGACCCGGCGCCGGCCGGCAGGACGGGGTGGCGCCGCCCCCGAGGGGGTGCAGGTATGCCGGCGGCTCCACCAGTCCTGCATGCCGGTCCCCAGGCGGACGAGCGACGTGGGGGTGAGCGGGACCACCGCGTCGATCCACGCCTGGAGCTCCTCGGCCGTGGCCACAGCCCCGCGGCCGACGGCGACCACCCCGACGCCGACGGCCACCGCCCCGTCGCGGGCCCACCCGACCGCCGTGCTGCTGACGCCGCCCACCGCCCCGGTGACGGTGCCGAGGAAGTGTCGCAGGCCGTTGCGCTCGTCGGCCTCGCTCCCCATGACCCGCACGTCGTCAGGGACGAGGTGCACCACCATCGGGCCGGTCGCCACCTCGAGGAGCACCAGCGGGTCGAGGTAGGCGTCGCCGGCCCGGGCGCCGAAGTGTAGGGAGGTGCCCGTGGTACCGAGCGTCTGCCCGGCCGCCACCTGCTGGCCCCGGCGGACGTCGATCGATGCCATGAACGCCGAGGTGGTGCGGATGCCGTCGGCATGCAACACCACCACGTGCAGGCCGGCGCCCACCCGCCCGGCGAACACCACCTGGCCGGTGGCGGCCGCCCCGATCGGCGTGCCCGGGGCGGTGGCGTACTCGATGCCAAGGTTTCCCGGCCCATAGGGCGTCGCCGGTGGCCGGAAGAAGTCGACGACCGGTGCGGCCACCGGCGGCCCGTACCGGACGGCGATGGGCGCGGCATCACCGACCTGGGCGGCGGTGGATCCTCGGGCGAGGGTCGGGCCGGCACCCCTCCGCGGGGCGCCGGCGCCTCGAAGGGCGGCGGCGGCAGCGCCGGCCGGAGCGGGCGGAACGGTAGTGCTGGCGGCGACGGCGACGGCGGCCGCCGCCAGGGCCGCTCGGGCGAGGCGGCGCATGGCTCTCCCCTGGGGTCACATGGACGTCAGGGGGAAGCGGCGCCGGGAGGGCGGTCCGATGGGGTCAGCGGGCGACCGGGCCGCCTACCGGCCGGGACAGCGGTGGAGCGGGCTAGCCCGCTTCGCGCTCAGGGCTCATGCGGGCCCGGAGCTGGAGGACGGCCTTGGTGTGGATCTGGCAGACCCGGCTCTCGGTGACGCCGAGCACTTCGCCGATCTCGGCCAGGGTGAGTCCCTCGTAGTAGTAGAGGGTGAGCACGATCTTCTCGCGGTCGCCCAGCCGGTTGATGGTGGCGGCGAGGATCTGCTTCATCTCCTCCACCTCGAACACGGCGACCGGCCCCTGACCCTTGTCGGCGATGGTGTCGCCCAGGGTGGCCGACTCGCCCCGCTCCCCCACCGACAGCACCTCGTCGAGCGCCACCAGGCCCACGAACGAGATCTGAGTGAACAGGTTGTGCAGCTCGGCCTCGCCGATGCCCATCTCGGCCGCCACCTCGCCATCGGTGGGCGTGCGCAGCAGCTTGGCCTCGAGAATGGCGTAGGCCTTCTCCACGCTGCGGGCCTTGGCCCGCACCGAGCGGGGCACCCAGTCGATGGAGCGCAACTCGTCGATGATCGCCCCCTTGATGCGGGCGATGGCGTAGGTCTCGAATTTGATCTTGCGCTCGATGTCGAACTTCTCGATGGCGTCGATGAGCCCGAAGATGCCGTAGCTCACCAGGTCGGCGTGCTCGATGTTCTGGGGCAGGCCCACCGAGACGCGGCCCGCCACGTACTTCACGAGCGGCGAGTAGTGGACGATGAGCCGGTCGCGGGCGCGTTGCGACGCCGTGGCCTTGAACTCCTTCCACAGCTCGTCGAGAACCTTCTGGTCTTCGCTTTCCACGCCGGTCCTGACGCTGCGGGCACGTGTCGAGGGGAAGCATAGGGCCTGCCACCCCGCATCCGACTCTGTCAAGCCGCCAATACGGTCTCATCTGCCCGACACGCGCTCCCACCAGCCGCCACGGCCCCGCGCCCAGCCGGCGAACTCGAGCCGGGTCAGGGCGACGGCCACCTGAGAGGGGGCGAGGTCGGTGGCGCCCACCAGCGTGTCGACGCTCACCGCCTCCCAGCCGAGCAGGTCGAGCACGACGGCGTCCACGCCCTCGGGAGGCGGCCGGGTGTCGATCCGGGCGCGCCGCCCCGCCGTCTCCAGGGCGAGGGCGACCAGCACGTCGCTCGGGTCGCACGCCGGCGGGCACCCGTCGGCCAGGAGGTGGTTGGAGCCCGCCGACGCCGGACTGCGCACCGGGCCCGGCACCGCCATCACCGTGACGCCGCGTTCGGCCGCCGCCCTGACCGTGTGCATCGACCCGCCGGTGCTATGCGACTCGACCACCACCAGTACCGATGACAGTGCGGCGATGAGCCGGTTGCGGGCCGGGAAGCGCCACGGTTCGGGCCGGCAGCCGAGGGGGGCCTCCGACAGGATGCAGCCGTCGGCCGCTACCCGCCGCCACAGGTCGGTGTGGCGACGGGGGTACACGATGTCGAGCCCGCTACCCACCACCCCGACGGGTCGCGCCGCCGCTGCAGCAAGAGCCCCCTCGTGCGCCGACCCGTCGATGCCGAGCGCCAGGCCGGACACGACCCCCACGCCGGCCTCGGACAGCTCGCGGCCGAACTGGCGGGCCACGTCGCGCCCGTACCCGGTGGCCCTGCGGGTGCCGACGATGCCGACCAGCACACCGTCGAGGGCGGCGGCCAAGCCCTGACGGAACAGCACCGGCGCCGCCTCATGGTCCTCGGCCAGCGCCTCCGGGTAGGCGGGATCACCGCGGACGACCACCTTGACGCCCGCCTGCGCGTGGGCGGCGGCCACCGCCGCCACCGACGTGGACGCCGCCGCCTGCGCCCACGCCCTCCCCGCTGCGCCGGCCACCACCCGCCGCCACGCCTCGCTCGGCGGCGCCGTCGCCAGCAAGGCGGCCAGGCGGTCCCACGCCATGTACCGCAGGCCGGCCAGGGCGGCCGCGTACGCCCACTCCGGCTGAGTGACCTCGTTGTCGTCGGGACGTGGGCGACTCACCGTGCCCACCAGCGGGCCGGCGCGCGGGGTTCTTTCCCCGATTCGCGACCCCAGGTGTCGCGAAGACGGAGAAGAAGGGAGTTCGGGCGGTCTTGGGGTCGCAGCGTCCGCCGGCGCTCGCGCGTCAGGGCGGGTTTGTGGTCGCCACCGGGCGCCTGCGGCGTGCGGGCGGTCATGATGCGGCGGCCAGGGCGTCTGGCTCGGTGCGCAGCTCCAAGGCGCCGCAGACGTGGTCCTCGCCTACGACGGTGGGAGCGCGGTCGAGGTCGGCCAGGGTGCGGGCCACCCGCCGCACTCGGTGCAGGCCCCGGGCGCTCAGCGAACCGGCCCGGAGGCGGTACTCGAGCACGCGCCAGGCGGCGGGGGTGAGCGGGGCGACACGGTCGAGGTCGGCGGCGGGCAGGTCGGCGTTGGCCCGCACCCCCCGCTCGGCGGCCAGGGCCCGAACGGCGGCCACACGCGCCGCCACCACCTCGGTGCCCTCACCGGCAGGTCCCTGGAGGAGTTCGGTGACGTCGGGCCTGCTCACGGGCACCCGGAGGTCGAAGCGGTCGAGCAGCGGGCCCGACAGGCGCCGGCCGTAGCGGGCCCGGGCCGCCTCGCTGCACCGGCACGAACCGGGCGGGCCGCCCTCGCCGCACGGGCACGGGTTCATGGCCGCCACCAGCAGGAACCGGGCAGGCAGAGTGACGCTGGCCCGGGCCCGGCACACCCGCACCACGCCTTCCTCGAGCGGTTGACGCAGGGCGTCGAGGACGGCGGTGGGGAACTCGCCCATCTCGTCCAGGAAGAGCACCCCGTTGTGC
>JAHFUS010000062.1 GCA_023264975.1 Actinomycetes bacterium
CGAAGACGCGGTCGACGGTCGGGGGGCCATTCACGCCGCCGGATCGGACCAGTTGAGGCCCCGGTACCGGGCGAAGGTCGGGGCCGGGGTGGCGACTATGCGACGGTTGGTGACGCCTAGAGATGGACCACCGGGCACGTCAACGTTCGCGTGATGCCGTCGATCAGCTGGACCTTGCTGACGACCATGCGGCCGAGCTCGTCCACCGAGCCGGCCTCGGCCTGCACGATCACGTCGTAGGGGCCGGTGACGTCGTCCGCCGACACGACGCCCTCGATGCGGGCGACCTGTTCGGCGACCTGGGCCGCCTTGCCGACCTCGGTCTGGATGAGCACATATGCGGTCACGGCCACGGTTTCTGCCTCCTCGACGACCCGGTGGGCGCCCGCACTCTACCGTGGGGGGCCATGGCGAAGACCCCCGAGTTGATCCCGCGCGAAGTCCTGTTCGGCAACCCCGAGCGCATCGGTCCCCAGATCTCTCCGGACGGGCGCAAGCTGGCGTGGGTCGCGCCGGTCGACGGCGTGCTGAACGTGTGGGTGGGAGACGTCGGATCCGATGACGCCAAGCCTGTCACCGAGGACCGGGACCGGGGGATCCGCCAGTACTTCTGGGCCCATGACGGCCGCCATCTGCTCTATTCGAAGGACGAGGGGGGTGACGAGAACTGGCGCCTCCACGCCGTCGATCTGCTTTCCGGGTCGATCCGCGACCTCACCCCGTTCGACGGCGTGCAGGCCCAGGTGATCGAGGTCTCACGTCACCACCCCGAGCACGTGCTGGTGGGACTGAACAAGGACAACGAGCAGCTGCACGACGTGTACAGGCTGGAGCTGTCGTCCGGGGCCCTCGAGAAGGTGGCCGAGAACCCGGGCTTCATCGCCTGGGTGGCGGACCGCGACATGAGGGTCCGTGCCGGTATCGCCCCCACCCCCGACGGCGGCATGGTGATCATGGTGCGCGACACCACACAGGACGAGTGGCGGCCCCTCCTCGCGGTCGGCCAGGAGGATTCGCTCAGCACGGGACCAGTGGCCTTCAGCGCCGACGGCGCCTCGCTGCTCCTGCTGTCGTCCAAGGACGCCAACGCCGGCCGCCTCGTGCGCATGCCGGTCAGCGGCGGGGATCCGGCGGAGCCAGAGGTCATCGCCGAGGATCCCCGCTTCGACGTGGCCGACGTGGTCCTGCACCCCGACACCCACGAACCGCAGATGGTCGGCTTCCTCCGCCAGCGCCTCGAGTGGGAGGTGCTCGACGCGACCCTGGAGGACGACGTGGCCGCCATGCGGGCGCTGCACCCCGGCGACATGCATGTCTCCAACCGGGACGACGCCGGCCAGGTGTGGCTGCTCGGCTTCACCGCCGACGACGGCCCCGTCTCGTACTTCTCGTTCGACCGCCGGACCGGCGAGGGCACCTTCCTCTTCCACCACCAGCCGGTGCTGGCCGACTACACGCTGGCCACCACCGAGCCGTTCTCGTTCACCGCACGCGACGGGCTGGAGATCGCCGGCTACCTCACGTTCCCGCCCGGCGCCGAGCGGCG
Source organism: Actinomycetes bacterium (assembly GCA_023264975.1). Lineage (GTDB taxonomy): Bacteria > Actinomycetota > Acidimicrobiia > Acidimicrobiales > JAHFUS01. The sequence goes on from JAHFUS010000062.1 coordinate 1,547, forward strand.
GGACCTGCCCGCGGTGCTCAACGTGCACGGGGGCCCGTGGGCACGGGACGAGTGGGGCTTCAACGCCGAGGCCCAGTGGCTGGCCAACCGGGGCTACCTGTGCGTCCAGGTCAACTTCCGCGGGTCCACCGGCTACGGCAAGGACTTCGTCGGCGCCGGCGACCGGGAGTGGGCGGGCAAGATGCACGACGACCTGGTCGACGCCGTGTCCTGGGTGGTCGACAGGGGCTTCGCCGACCCCGGCAGGGTGGCGATCTACGGCGGCAGCTACGGCGGCTACGCGGCCCTGGTGGGCGCCACCTTCACCCCCGACCTGTTCACCTGCGCGGTCGACATCGTGGGACCGTCGAGCCTGAAGACCCTCATCGAGAGCATCCCGCCGTACTGGGCGCCGATGATCGCCCAGTTCCACACCCGCGTCGGCAACCCCGACACCGAGCCCGAGTTCTTGTGGTCACGCTCGCCCCTGTCGAGGGTCGACGCCGTGCGCATCCCGCTCCTGATCGCCCAGGGCGCCAATGACCCGCGGGTGAAACAGGCCGAGGCGGAGCAGTTCGTCGCCGCTCTCAAGGAGAAGGGCATCGACCATGAGTACCTGCTCTTCGAGGACGAGGGCCACGGCTTCGCCAAGCCCGAGAACCGCCTGAGGTTCTACGCCGCCGCCGAGTCCTTCCTGGCCAAGCACCTCGGCGGGCGCTCGGAGGGCCTCGAGTCGCGACCGGAGGTCGCTCCTCCGGCCTGATCCTGCTGGGCCTCCCGGCCGACCGGCACAATCGGCGCCGGTTGAGGGGACCCGGCGCCCCGGAAGCGTAGGTCGGGATTCTCGCTTTCAGCACTTTGGCGGGCTTCCCGCCCGGTACGCTGGTCCCAGATCGCTCTGCTTCCGCCCAGACCCTGCGGAGTCCGAGAACGGAACTCCGACGGAGGGTCATGCCGACCGAACAGCAGCTGTCCGACGTGTTGAGCGAGTTCGCCCGCACGATGGTGACGGACTTCCCCATCCAGGCCATCCCGGACCACCTGGTCGTGCGGATCGTCGATGTGCTGCCGATCTCGGGTGCCGGGGTGACGCTCATCGAGCCTGGCTCCGACCCTCGTTATGTCGCCGCGTCCGACGACGTGGCGTTGCGCTTCGAGGAGCTCCAAACGGATGTGGCCGAGGGCCCGTGTCTGGTCGCCTACGAGACCGGCGAGGCGGTGGTCGTCGCCGACCTGCGGGACGACCTGCAGTTCCCGAAGTTCGGACCGCAGGCCGTGGCGGCGGGCCTCGTCGCCGTGCTCACGTTCCCGCTGCGGCAGGGCGAGAAGCGACTCGGCGCCCTCGACCTCTACCGGACGGCGCCGGGCGCGATGGACGCCGGCGACATGAGCGCCGCCCAGACGCTGGCTGACGTCGCCGCCGCCTACATCAGCAATGCCCAGGCACGCGCCGAGCTGCGGGACGCGTCCGACCGGTACCGGGAGCGCTCTCTCCACGACCCCCTCACCGGGCTCCCGAACAGGGTCCTGTTCGGTGAGCGGGTCGATCATGCCGTGCACCGCGCCGGTCGGTCGCACAACCTGGTCGCGCTGCTGCTCGCCGACCTCGACCGGTTCAAGGAGGTCAACGACGTCCATGGCCACCAGACGGGCGACGAGCTGCTGATCGAGGTGGCCGATCGTCTGACGGCGCTCATCCGCCCGGGGGACACGTTGGCCCGCCTGTCCGGTGACGAGTTCGTCGTCTTGTGCGAGGACCTCGCCGAGCGGGCCCAGGTGGAGCCGCTCGCAGCCCGCATCGGCGCCGCCCTGGCTGAACCTTTCGTCCTGTCCGGCATCGAGCTGCGTGTCACCGCGAGCGTGGGAGTCGCGTTTGCCGGCAGAGGCGACGACGTTTCCGAGAAACTGCTCAGGGATGCCGACATCGCCATGTACCAGGCCAAGCGGCGCGGGGGAGGACGCCATCAGATCGCCGACACGCGGGAGCAGCGCTTCTCGCAGCGCCGATCCAGCCTGGAGAAGGACCTGCTCGGCGCCGTGGGGCGTGGCGAACTGCGGCTCGACTACCAACCGATCGTGGCCACGACCGGCGGTCGGATAACGGGCGTCGAAGCCCTGCTGCGCTGGGACCACCCCTCACTGGGCTCGCTCCCGCCGGAAACGATCGTGCCCCTCGCCGAGCAGGCGGGACTCATCCGCGAGGTCGGCCGCTGGGTCGTCGAGCGGGCCTGCCTGGACCGGAACCTCTGGTGTGGCTCGCACGGACGCGGCGACCTCGGGATGTTCCTCAACGTCTCCGGCGAGCAGGTCATGTCCCCCGACTTCACCGAGGAGTTGGCCGCGCTGCTCGTCGAGACCCGCACGGAGCCGGGGAGCGTGACACTGGAGGTGACCGAGGGCGTGCTTGTCGACGATCCCGGGCGCGCTCTCGTCGTGCTGGACGGCTTGAAGCGCATGGGCGTGTCACTCGCCCTCGACCGTTTCGGAACCGGCTACTCCTCGTTCGGCTACCTCGAGCGCTTCCCCCTCGACATGGTGAAGATCGACCGGGGCGTCGTCGCCAAGTTGGTCGGGAACCCGGCGGGCCCGGTGCTGGTGTCGGCAGTCGTGGGGATGGCCCGCGTGCTCGGCATGACGGTGGTGGCCGGGGGTGTCGAAACGGCCGAGCAACGGCGGGCCGTCGAAACACTCGGTTGCGACCGATCCCAGGGTTTCTACTTCTCCCACCCCATGGCGGCCGACGAGATCCAGAAGCTGCTTTAGCGCCGGGGACCCCAATCGTCGATGGGTGTACCGGTCGATGGGTGTACCGTAGGGGTGGACACGGAGTGAGCGCCCGGACCGTGTCGGAGTGGCCCGGACCGGGCGTCTCCCGGGAGCGTTGCTCCGGACCCTGGTGGCGCAGGTGTTCTCGCCTGCCAGCCAGGAAGAGTCCTGTCTCATGTCCGATGACCGCCGGATGCGCATCATTGCGAAGCTCTCCGACGAGCCTGGCCCCGCCCTGGCGGCCAGGCGCCTGTGCGACGTGTGTGCCGAGGTGACGGCGGTGAGCGGCGCGGGGATCATGCTCATGTCCGGCGACATGCCCAGGGGCTCGGCGTGCACCTCGAACGGAGTGAGCCAGCTCATCGAGAGCCTCCAGTTCGAGCTGGGCGAGGGCCCGTGCGTCGACGCCTACAACGAGGACCGGCCGGTGCTCGAACCCGATCTGGCCACTCCCGTCCGACCCCGGTGGCTGGCGTTCACGCCCACCGCCGTCGAGGCCGGCGTGCGGGCCATCTTCGGCTTCCCGCTCCATGTCGGCGCCGTCCGCCTCGGCGCCCTCAACCTGTACTGCGACGCGTCCGGCCCGCTCACCGACGACCAGCATGCCGACGCGCTGGTGATGGCGGACGTCGCAGCCCGGGCCGTGCTGGCGATGCAGGCCAGCGCGCCGGCCGGCCGGCTGGCGGTGGAGCTCGAAGCGGGATCGGATTTCCAGTACGTCGTGCACCAGGCTTCGGGGATGGTGGCCGCGCAACTCGACGTGTCGGTTGGCCACGCCCTCACCAGGCTGCGGGCATACGCATTCGGCCACGACCGGCCACTCGCCGAGATCGCCCACGAGGTGGTCAGCCGAAGGCTGCGCTTCGACGACCGGAAGACTGACGACCGGCCGTGAGGCGACCTGTGACGCCTGGCGGGCAGGACTTACGCTCGCTGGTCCCGCAAGATCCCGACGCCGGCCCGAGCCGACCCCGCCATTTCGAGTACATGGGTCGCCGTTCCGGTGACTTCTTTACCCGGGAACGGCGGATGAGGCGCCGACGCGCTCGGCCAGGGACTCCAGCTGGGTGCGGAGGGCGGGGGGGAGGTGGTCGCCGAACTGGGCGTAGTGCTCCTCGATCGAGGGGACCTCGGCCCTCCACTCGCCCTCGTCGACCCGCAGCAGCTCGGCCATGTCGTCGTCGGAGACGTCGAGGCCGCTGATGTCGATGGACCCGGGGGTGGGAAGCAGGCCGATGGCGGTTTCCACTGCCTCGCCCCGGCCGGCGGTGCGCTCGAAGACCCACTCGAGGACGCGGCTGTTGTCGCCGAAGCCGGGCCACAGCCAGCGGCCGTCGGCATCCTTGCGGAACCAGTTGACGTAGAAGACCTTGGGCAACCTGCCTGCGTCGGTGGCGGCGCCGATATCCAGCCAGTGGGCCAGGTAGTCGGCCATGTTGTACCCGCAGAACGGGAGCATTGCGAACGGGTCTCGGCGCAGCTTGCCCACCGCGCCGGCCGCCGCGGCGGTGGTTTCCGAGGCCATGATCGAGCCCAGGAACACGCCGTGCTCCCAGTCGAACGCCTCGGTGACGAGCGGGACCACCGACGAGCGGCGGCCGCCGACGAGGATGGCCGAGATCGGGACGCCCTTTGGATCTTCCCACTCCGGCGCGATGGCGGGGCCCTGTGACGAGGGGGCGGTGAAGCGGGCGTTCGGGTGCGCCGCCGGGGTGCCCGACGCCGGCGTCCAGTCCTCGCCCTTCCAGCTGGTGAGGTGGTCCGGGGGCTCGGGGGTCATGCCCTCCCACCACACGTCGCCGTCGTCGTCGAGGGCGGTGTTGGTGAAGATGGAATTGGCGGCCAGAGTGAGCATGGCGTTGGCGTTGGTGGCGCCGTTGGTGCCGGGGGCCACGCCGAAGAAGCCGGCCTCTGGGTTGATCGCATACAACCTGCCGTCGGGCCCGGGCTTCATCCAGCAGATGTCGTCGCCCACCGTCTCGATCTTCCAGCCCGGGAGGCTGGGGACGAGCATGGCCAGGTTGGTCTTGCCGCAGGCCGAGGGGAAGGCGCCGGTGACGTATCGGGTCTCCCCGGCCGGGCTGGTGAGCTTCACGATGAGCATGTGCTCGGCCAGCCAGCCCTCGTCGCGCGCCATCACCGAGGCGATGCGCAGGGCGAAGCACTTCTTGCCCAGGAGGGCGTTGCCGCCGTAGCCGGAGCCGAACGACCAGATCTCGCGGGACTCGGGATAGTGGACGATGTACTTGTTGTCGGCGTTGCACGGCCACGCCACGTCGGCCTGACCGGGCTCCAGCGGGGCGCCCACCGAGTGCAGGCAGGGCACGAAGGCGCCGTCGTCGCCCAGCACATCGAGGGCGCCCTTGCCCATGCGGGTCATGATCCGCATGTTGACCGCCACGTAGGCCGAGTCGGTGAGCTGCACGCCGATGTGGGCGATGGGCGAGCCCAGCGGGCCCATGGAGAACGGCACCACGTACATCGCGCGGCCCTTCATCGAACCCTGGAACAGCTCGGTGAGGGTGGCCCGCATCTCGGCCGGCGGGCGCCAGTTGTTGGTGGGCCCGGCGTCGGCCTCCTTCTCGGAGCAGATGTACGTGCGGTCCTCCACACGCGCCACGTCGTCGGCGTCGGACCGGGCCCAGTAGGAATTGGGCCGCTTGGCGTCCGACAGGCGGGTGAACGTGCCGTTGTCGACGAGGAGCTGGGCCAGCCGGTCGTACTCCTCGGCCGTGCCGTCGCACCACTCGACCTGATCAGGCGTCGTGAGGGCAGCGACCTCGTTCACCCAGTCGATCAGCTTCCTGTTCTGCGTGGGAAGCGCCATGCGCACAATGGTAGGTCCCCGTCACAGCCCCGCTCCAAGAGCCCCCTCCTCCGCCGGATTCCGGGTGCGGAACGTCTCTCCGGAGCGTGAGATTCCGGACCGAGAACGGTGGCCTGGTGGCCGGATCAGACGCCCGGCGGGTCGGGCGGCGTGCCCATGTCGACCTCGGAGCCGAGGCGCAGGCCGCCGGCCCGGCCCTCGCCGTCGAGGTCGAACACGACCCGCTGGCCCTGACGCACCATACGCAGGATGGAGCCGGCCAGCGCGTTCGGAGCGAGGTCGTACTCCGTGCGGTCGGGGGTGTCGCGAATCACGGTCCCGTCGCCCGTAGCCGGGTCGTACGACTTCACCACACCTTGCACCTTGGCTGCCTCCGCGCTCTACGCTCGAACGGGTGGACGCTACCCGGGCCGGTCGATGACGGGCGAGTTCGCGGTCATCGACCGCCTGCGGCGCCTGCTGCCAGGCCCGCCGGCGGGGGAGACATGGATCGGCGACGACGCCGCCGTGGTCATGCCGCCGCGGGGCGGGCTGCTGCTGACGGCCGACGCGGTTGTCGAGGGTGTCCACGTCGACCTCGACCTGCTGGGGCTCGACGACGTGGGTTGGAAGGCGATGTCGGTGGCCGTGAGCGACGTCGCCGCCATGGGCTGCAAGCCCCTCTACGCCCTGATCACCGTGTGCGGCCCTCCCGCGACCGACGTCGACCGGCTCTACGTCGGGGTGGCCGAGGCGGTGGAGGCGTACGAGTGCCCCGTGGTGGGCGGCGACCTGGTGAGCTCCCTGCAGCTGACCGTGTCGGTGGCGGTGGCGGGCGAGACGGCCCACCGCACGCCGGTCATGCGGGCGGGCGCGCTGCCCGGCGACCGGGTGTTCGTCACCGGGCGCCTCGGGGGGTCGGCCGCCGGCCTGCGGCTGCTCCGCGCCGGCGAGATCGGCCACGACCATCCGCTCGCTCTTGCCCACCGCCGTCCCCTGGCCCGCCTGGCCGAGGGCCGGGCGGCGCGGGCGGCGGGCGCCACCGCCATGGTCGACGTCTCCGACGGCCTGGCCGCCGACATCGGCCACCTGCTGGACGCCTCCGGCGTGGGAGCGGCGCTCGACTTCGTGCCGGTGGCCGGGCGGGCGACGCTCGACGAGGCCCTGGGCGGCGGGGAGGACTACGAGCTGGTCTTCACCGCCACCAACCCGGGCCACGTGGCCGCCACCTTTGCCGAGGCGGGCCTGCGCCAGCCCCTCGGGATCGGGTACTGCACGGCCGACCCGAAGGAGCGCACGCTGGCCGGCGAGCCCCTTCCCGACGCCGGCTGGCAGCACCACTTCCGGTGAGCCGGTGAGCCGGTGAGTCGGTGACGCCCCGGCCGCCCGTCGCCCTCACCATCGCCGGCACCGACTCGGGAGGCGGCGCCGGCGTGGCCGCCGACCTCAAGACGTTCGAGGCGCACGGCGTGTGGGGCACGTGCGCCATCCTCGCCGTGACCGCCCAGAACACCCTCGGGGTGCAGTTGTTCGAGACCGTGTCACCAGACTTGGTGCGGGCCCAGATCGCCGCCGTGGCCTCCGACATCGGCGTCGATGCCGCCAAGACCGGCATGCTCGCCTCTGCCGAGCTGGTGCGGGTGGTGGCCGCGGCAGTACGGGAGGCGGGGATCACCCGTCTGGTCGTCGACCCCGTGCTGGTGTCCAAGCACGGCGCCCCCCTGCTGTCGGACGACGCCGTCGACGCGCTGCGCACCGACCTGCTGCCGCTGGCGACCGTCGTCACCCCCAACCTCCCGGAGGCAGCCCGGCTGGTGGGCTTCGAGGTGGGGGACCGGGGCGCCATGGAGGCGGCCGGGCGGGCGCTGGTGGCGCTCGGCCCGGCGGTGGCCATGGTGAAGGGCGGCCACCTGGGCGGCGACGGTTCGCCGGACTGCCTGGTCGTGGCGGGCGGGACCGACGCCGTCTGGCTCGAAGGGCCCCGCCACCCCGGACGCCATACCCACGGCACGGGATGCGTGCTGTCGGCGGCCATCTGCGCCGAGCTGGCGCGGGGCATGGACGCGGCCGATGCGTGCGTCGCGGCGCGCCACTTCTGCGCCCGGGCGATTGCGGCCGGTATGGCCCTCGGTGCCGGCATCGGTCCGGTGCAGCCGGGCTGGGAACGCGCCGCCCGTACCTGAGACGAAGGCGCATCGCCCCATGCCGCCGGAGGACGGATCCCGCCCACCGGCGATGCAAGGGGCAAGGGTGTCGAGGTGGCCGTCGTGACCGGCCGCCGTGGAGATCGCCGACCTTTTGACGAGACTGCACCCGGGCGACCTCCTCGTCGCCTTTACTGACGGGATCATGGAGCGGCATCGGGGCCGCACCCAGTTCGGCCGGGAGGGCATCGTGTCGGTGTTGCGAGAGACGGGCGAGGCCGGCGCCGACACCATCGCGGCACGGGTGGAGCGGGCGGCCCGGGACTTGGTGGACGACGAGGCCGACGACGACATGGCCGTCCTGGTGGTGCGGGTCCCGCCGGCCGCAGAGCGGCTCCCCTGAGCTCCCCGGACCGCCTCCGGCTCGGCATCCTCGACCAGTCGCCCGTCCCGAACGGTTCGACGGGCGCTGGCGCGCTGCGCGACACCCTGGCCATGGCGGTCGCGGCCGAGGGGCTCGGGTACTCCCGCTACTGGCTGGCCGAGCACCACAACACGACGGGCCTGGCCGGCTCCGCGCCCGAGGTCCTGGCCGCGGCGGTGGCGTCGGCCACGTCGACCATCCGGGTCGGCGCCGGCGGCGTGCTGCTGTCGCACTACAGCTCGCTCAAGGTGGCAGAGACGTTCCGGGTGCTCCATGGGCTGTTCCCTGGACGCATCGACCTGGCCATGGGCCGCACGCCGGGCGCCGACGAGGTGACCACCAGGGCGCTCCAGGCGGGCCCGGAGGCCTTCGGCGACGACCACTACCCGCAGCGGGTGGCCGACGTGGTCGCGTACCTCCAGGGTGGGCTGGAGGAGGGCCACCGCCACGCCGGCGCCCGCGCCATGCCGCAGTCTCCCGGCGGCCCTGACGTGTGGCTCCTCGGCTCCGGCTCCTACAGCGCCGGCCTGGCGGCCGCCCGCGGCCTGTCGTTCTGCTTCGCCCACTTCATCACGCCCGCCTACGGCCCCCTGGTGGCCACCCGCTACCGCCGGGCGTTCGTCCCGGCGGCCGAGGGTGACCAACCCCGCGCCGCGGTTGCCGTGTCGGTCATCTGCGGCGAGACCGACGCCGAGGCCGAGCACCTGGCCTCCAGCCAGGCCGTCTGGCGCCTCGGCGGCGAGGACGACCGGGGACCGGTGCCGGCGCCCGACGAGTCCGCCTCCCGCCTGCGCACCCTCGACCCCGTGACCCGCGCCCAGGTGGCCCAGGGTCGGGAGAAGGTGACGATCGGCGGCCCCGAGCGGGTGCGCGACGAGGTCACCGCCCTGGCCGACGCCTTCGGGGTGGACGAGGTGATGGTGGTCACCGTCGTGCACGACCCCGCAGCGAGGCTGCGGTCCTACGAGCTGCTGGCCGAGGCCTTCGGCCTGGGGGACACCCCGCAGTAGCGGGACAGCGGCAGCCGCCGCCGCATATCAGCGGCTCAGTGGACCGCTTTGGTGATCTTGCCGGCACGGATGCACGACGTGCACACGTGCAGCCGCTTGGTGGTGCCGTTCACGATCGCCCGCACCCGCTGGATGTTCGGGTTCCACCGCCGCTTGGTACGCCGGTGGGAGTGACTGATGCTCATACCGAAGGAGGGATGCTTCCCACAGACTTCACAGACCGCTGCCATGCGGGTGAGGTTACTACCATCGGCTGCGGTGGAGACCTTGGAACGGCTGGGAGCTGCAGACGTGCGCGCCGTGGTGACGGCCTACCGGGACGCGCTGCGGGCCCACCAGGAGGTGGTGAACCGCCTCAACGTGTACCCCGTGCCCGACGGCGACACGGGCACGAACATGGCTCTCACCCTGGAGTCGGTGGTGGCCGAGCTGGCGGACGCAGCCGACATGGCAGCCACCTGCCGGGCCATCTCCCACGGGTCGCTCATGGGCGCCCGGGGCAACTCGGGGGTCATCCTGTGCCAGCTCCTAAGGGGCCTGTGCGACGTATGGAAGGTGGCATACGAGGTCGACGCCGCACAGGTGGCGGCCTCCCTGCGCTCGGCCAGCGACGCTGCGTACAAGGCGGTGCAGAACCCGGTGGAGGGCACGATCCTCACCGTGGCGGGAGCCGCCGCCACCGGCGCCTGCGAGGCCGCCGTCGCCGGCAAGCAGCTCGCCGACGTGCTCCATGCCGCCCGGTCGGCGGCGACCGACGCCCTGGCCCACACGCCCGAGCAACTGCCGGTGCTGAAGCAGGCCGGCGTGGTCGATGCCGGCGGCGCCGGCTTCGTCCTCCTGCTCGACGCCTTCCTCCACGTGGTCACCGGCCAGCCGCTGCCCGAGGCGCCCGAGCTCCCGGCCGGCGCCCTGTCGAGCGTGGCGACAGAGGCCATGCCTGCCGGCGGGGGCGGTGACGGCAGCGCCGACGGGCCCCGCTACGAGGTCATGTACCTGCTGGAGGCGGCCGACGAGGCCATCCCCGGCTTCCGCCGGGCCTGGAGCGACATCGGTGACTCGATCGTGGTCGTGGGCGGCGAGGGCACGTGGAACTGCCACATCCACACCGACGACATCGGTGGGGCGGTGGAGGCCGCCCTCGACGCCCACGGGCGGCCCCGGCGCATCCGCGTCACCGACCTGCACGAGCAGATCGAGGAGCAGCGCTGGGTCCGGGAGGGTACGGCGGAGGCCGCGCCCGAGGCGCCGGCCGTGCGAACCGCCGTCGTGGTGGTGGCGAGCGGCGCCGGCGTGGCCCGCATCTTCCGCTCCCTCGGTGCCGCCCGGGTGGTGGCGGGCGGTCAGTCGATGAACCCGTCGACGGCGGAGATCCTGGAGGCGGTGGAAGCGGTGGCGGCCGACCAGGTCGTGATCCTGCCCAACAACTCCAACATCGTGCCGGTGGCCGAGCAGGTGGGCGCCCTCACCACCAAGACGGTGCGCGTGGTGCCCACCCGCGCCGTGGCCGAGGGAATGGCCGCCCTGCTCGACTACGTGGCCGACAGCGACGCGTCCACAAATGCGGAGGCCATGGCGGCAGCCGCCGGGCGGGTGACGCCGGGCGAGGTCACCGAGGCGGTCCGGGCGTCGTCGTCGAGCGCAGGGCCCATCGCCGAGGGCGACTGGCTCGGCCTGTCGGCCACCGGCATCGAAGTGGTGGCGCCCACGGTCGCCGCCGCCGCCATCGCCCTGCTGGAGGTGCTGGTGCGCCCCGAACACGAACTGCTCACGGTGCTGGAGGGAGAGGACGCCGACCCGGCCGACACCCGCGCCGTGCACGAGTGGCTCGAGCAGCACCGGCCCGGGGTGGCGGCCGAGGTGCACGACGGCGGGCAGCCGCTGTACCCCTTCCTCTTCTCGATCGAATGATCGGGTGAGCCCCCGCCGGCTCGGCACGCTGGCCACCGTCGGGGTGGCCGAGCTGAAGGGGGTGGGCGACAAGCGGGTCGAGGCCCTGGCCGAGATGGGGATCGACGACGTCCTCGACCTCCTCATGCACTACCCGCGGCGTTACGTGGACCGCACCAGCCAGAAGTCGATCGGGGACCTGGCCGTCGGCGACGAGGCCATGGTGGTGGCCACCGTCAAGCGGTCGACCGGCCGCCGCACCCGGCAGGGCCGTTCGATCGCCGAGGTCGACGCCTTCGACGGCAGCGGCTACCTGCACTGCGTGTTCTTCAACCAGGCGTGGCGGGCCAACCAGCTCAAGTCGGGAACCGAGGCCGTGTTCTTCGGCAAGCTCGAGCAGTACAAGGGCCGCCGCCAGATGACCAACCCCGTCGTCGACCTCATCGGCGACCGCACGGGCAGGATCATCCCCATCTACCCGCAGTCGGGGAAGGCGGGCATCCAGACGTGGGAGCTGGCCCCGTGGATCAGGGAGGCGCTGGACCGGGCGGGCGAGTTCGCCGAGCCGGTGCCGGCCGTGTGGCGGGACGAGCTCAACCTGGCCGGCCGCACGTGGGCGTTCGGCCAGATCCATGAGCCCGAGACGATGGGCGCCTCGCAGACGGCCCGTCGCCGGCTCGCCTTCGACGAGCTGTTCCGCCTCCAGGTGGCGCTGGTGATGCGCAAACGGGCGGTGGAGCGGGCCTCGGAGGGAATCCGCCACACGGTCGAGGGCGAGCTGGTGCGGCGGTTCCACGAGGCGCTGCCCTTCGACCTCACCGGCGCCCAGCAGCGGGCGTGGGAGGACATCGCAGCCGATCTGTCCGGCCCGCACCCCATGCACCGCCTCCTGCAGGGAGACGTCGGGGCAGGCAAGACGGTGGTGGCTGTCACCGCGCTTCTGGCGGCTGTGCAGGGCGGCCATCAGGGCGCCCTCATGGCGCCCACCGAGGTGCTGGCCGAGCAGCACTTCCTCGGCGTGCGGGACCTGCTGGGCGGGCTGGACGTCCCCGACCCGGCCACCTTGACGGGCGACCGTGGCCTGCGCGTCGAGCTGCTCACCAACCGCACGCCTGCCGCCCGGCGCACCAAGCTGCGCGCCGCCCTGAAAGCCGGGGAGGTCGACATCCTCATCGGCACCCATGCCCTGCTCACCGAGCACGTTGAGTTCGCCGATCTCGGCGTGGTGGTGATCGACGAGCAGCACCGCTTCGGCGTGGAACAGCGGGCCGCACTGCGGGGCAAGGGCACCGACCCGGACGTCCTCGTGATGACTGCCACCCCCATTCCCCGCACCGCCGCCATGCTCGTCTACGGCGACCTCGACCTCACCGTGATGGACGAGATGCCGCCCGGGCGCACGCCCATCACCACGGTGTGGGCCCGCGGCCCCATGGAGGAGGGGGAGGCGTGGGGCAAGGTGCGCGACGAGGTGGCGGCCGGCCACCAGGCGTTCGTGGTGTGCCCGCTGGTGGACGAGTCCGAGCGCATCCAGGCCCGCTCGGCCACCGAGGAGCTCGAACGCCTGCGGGCCGAGGTCTTCGGCGACCTGCGCCTCGGCCTCCTCCACGGCCAGATGGCGGCGGCCGACAAAGAGGCGGCCATGGACGCCTTCCGGCGGGGGCAGATCGACGTGCTGGTGGCTACCACAGTGGTGGAGGTCGGCGTCAACGTCCCCAACGCCACCGTGATGGTGGTGGAGGACGCCGGCCGCTTCGGCATGGCGCAGCTGCACCAGCTGCGCGGCCGGGTGGGCCGGGGGTCGGCGCCGTCGTGGTGCTTCCTCATGGGCGAAGCCACCACGCCCGATGCCGAGGAGCGGCTGGCCGCCCTGGTGCGCAGCACCGACGGGTTCGAGCTGGCCGAGGTCGACCTCGACCTTCGGGGCGAGGGCACGATCCTGGGCACCCGCCAGAAGGGCCGCAGCGACCTGCGCCTCGCGTCCCTCCGGCGGGACAAGGACCTGGTGCACGACGCCCGTCGCGTCGCCACGGCCATCCTCGACGAAGACCCCCTCCTCGCCGGCCACGAGATCCTGGCCGACGAGGTGCGCCTGCTGGTCGACGACGAGGAGGCGGAGTTCCTCTTCAAGAGCTGATCGGCTCGAAGGAGCTGCTCGTGGCTGAGGCGTTGCCCGAAAGCCTGCGTGCGTGGTTGAAGCCTGCGTGCTGGTTGGCGCCTGCGCTGGAGGTGCTCCGATCGGACCTCGACCCCACGAGGGACCTGCCGGCCGGCGTGGTGGCGACGGGCCCCCGGGCCGTAGCCTCCGGTCATGCGCGTCGTGGCGGGGTCGGCAAAGGGTCGTCGTCTCCAGGCGCCCGAGGGACTGTCGGTGCGCCCTACGGGCGACCGCGTGCGCGAGGCGGTGTTCGACATGCTCGGGTCGCTCGACGTCGTGCAGGGCCGCTCGGTGGCCGACCTGTTCGCCGGCACCGGCGCCCTCGGTGTCGAGGCCCTGTCCCGTGGGGCGGCGATGGGCACCTTCGTCGACAACGACCCCGCCGTCCTCGACACCATCCGCACCAACCTGGTCCTCACCGGCCTCTACGCCCGCGCCACCGTCGTGCAGTCCGACGTCCTCGACTGGGTGGCGACGGCCCCGATGGTGGACGTGGCCCTGGTGGACCCGCCCTATGCCTTCGACGAGTGGCCTGCGCTCCTGGAGGCACTGTCGGCGGGCACCGCCGTGCTCGAGAGTGACAGGGAGCTGGATCTCGGCACCGGGTGGGAAGCGATCAGGGTGAAGCGTTACGGCGGTACCGTGGTCACGCTGGCCCAGCCTGCCGGCCCTCCTGACGAGAAAGGCACCGAGTGAGGACAGCCCTGTTCCCGGGGTCCTTCGATCCTCTGCACAACGGGCATCTGGAGACCATCGAGACGGCGGCCAAGCTCTTCGACTCGGTGGTTGTCGCCGCCCTGTGCAACCCGCAGAAGGGCGAGCCGTTGTTCAGCCTCGAGGACCGCCAGGAGATGATCGCCGAGTCGGTCACCCACCTTGCCAACGTGCGGGTGGAGTTCTTCGCCTCGCTGGTGGTGGACCTGGCCCACCAGGTGGGCGCCGACGTGATCATCAAGGGCCTGCGGGTGGCGTCGGACTTCGAGCACGAGCTCCAGATGGCGCAGATGAACGAGGCGATCTCCGGTCTCATCACCGTCTTCCTCCCGTGCGCCACCAGCTCGTCGTTCATCTCGTCGTCGTTGCTGCGCGACATCACCCGCCTCGGCGGGGCGGTCCGGGTGAGCGCCATGGTGCCCCCTCCCGTCGCCAAGCGACTCGAGGAGCGGTACCAGTGATGGAGGGCACCGGCGACGTCGACACCGAGCAGCTCATCCGCCGCGTGATCGAGATCGTCAACAACGCCAAACCGATGCCCCTGTCCACCACCGTGCGGGTGGAGAAGGACGAGGTGCGCGAGCTGCTCGAGGACGCCCTGGAGCGCTTCCCCGACGAGCTGCGCCGCGCCCGGTGGATGCTCAAGGAGCGCGACGAGTTCCTGGCCAAGGTCCAGCGCGACGCCGACGAGATCCTGGAGGCGGCCCGGGTGCGGGCCGAGCGCATGGTGCAGCGCACCGACATCGTGCGCACCGCCACCCAGCTGGCGCGAAAGACGGTGGAGGAGGCCCGGGAGGACGCCCGACGGCTGCGCCACGAGGCGGACGACTACTGCGACCAGAAGCTGGCCGCCTTCGAGATCGTGCTCGAGCGCACCACCAAGACCGTGCGGGCGGGCCGGGAGAAGTTGCGGGTTACCGCGCCCGACGACGGCACTGACATCGGCTTCGGGCCCGACGCGGGCGCCCTGGGCGCCGCCGAGGGCATCGACGAGGCGTTTTTCGACCAGGACGAGCCGCTCTCCTGATCTCCTGATCTCCCGATCTCCGGGCCACCCCTCCGGCACTGGTCAGCGGAACAGGGCCGGACCGGTTCGCCCCGGCTGACCGGAGCGGGCGATCTCCTACTATCTGTCCGTGCCCCAGAGCCCCTTCGTGGTGAGTGTCGGACATCTCCTCCGCGCGCCCGGGGACCGGTGCAAGGAGGTCCGCAGCGGTCCGCTGGCGGGCCTGGCCGTCACCGCCAGCGCCGTGCCCGAGGACGCCGAGGTCACGGTCGCCGTCACCCTCGACGCTGTCCCCGGCGGCGTGGTGGCCACCGGACGGGTCACTGCGCCGTGGGTGGGCCCGTGCCGGCGGTGCCTGGCGGAGGCCTCCGGCACCATCGCAGCCGAGGTGCGCGAGGTGTTCGAGGAGGAGCACGATCCGGAGCAGACGTACCCCATCCACGGCGACCGGCTCGACCTGGAGCCGCTGGCGCGAGACACTGTCCTGCTGGAGCTGCCGCTGGCCCCGCTGTGCCGGGAGGACTGCGCCGGGATCTGCCCCATGTGTGGGACCGATCGGAACATGGCACCGTGCCGGTGCGTCGAGGCTCCCAAAGACCCCCGTTGGGCGGACCTCGACGCCCTCAGCGAGAACTGATCCAGTAGCAAGAGCAAGTAGCGAGCGAGAGAGAGCAGAGCATGGCCGTCCCCAAGAAGAAGACATCCAAGGCCAAGAGCCGCAGCCGCCGGGCCAGCAACTGGACGCTGTCGGCCCCGCCGCGCAGCATGTGCCCGCAGTGCCGGCGGGCCAAGCTGCCCCACGTCGTCTGCCCCAACTGCGGGTGGTACGGGGGGCGCCAGGCCATCGACGTCAGCTGACGATGCTCCCGATCGCCATCGACGCCATGGGGGGCGACCGAGGCCCGGCCGAGATCGTGGCCGGCGCCAGGCGGGCCGCCGCCGAGCTGGGCGTTCCCCTGCTCCTGGTGGGCCGGCCCGAGGAGCTGGGTGACACGGGCGGGATCGAGGTACTGCCCGCCACCGAGGTCATCGAGATGACCGACGACGTCGCCTCCGGCGTGCGCCGCAAGAAGGACGCGTCCGTTGTGCGGGCGGCCGAGGCGGTCCGCGACGGCCGGGCCAGCGCCATGGTGAGCGCCGGCAACACCGGCGCGGCCATGGGCAGCGCCCTGCTGCGCATGGGCCGCCTGCCCGGCGTGACCCGGCCGGCCATCGCCACGCCGCTGCCGGTACCCGGGTCCACCCCGACGGTGCTGCTCGACGCCGGGGCCAACGCCGAGTGCACGGCCGAGATGCTCGTGCAGTTCGCCCAGATGGGCGCCGCCTTCGCCGCCGGCCGCTACGGCATCGAGCACCCCCGCACCGGGCTGCTGTCGATCGGCGAGGAGGCCGGCAAGGGCACCGGGGTCGTCAAGGAGGCCAACGCCGCCCTCCAGAAGGCCGAGGTCTGGGCCGGGTCGGGCGGCACCTTCGTCGGCAACGTCGAGGGTCGCGACCTGCTCACCGACCGCGTCGACGTGGTGGTCACCGACGGGTTCACCGGCAACGTCGTGCTCAAGACGCTCGAGGGCGCCATGACGTTCATGCGCGACGCCATCTTCAAGGTGATGATGTCGACCCCCGAGGCCATCGAGGCGTCGCAGGTGCTGGTGCCCCTGCTGATGCCGCTGGTGCGGGAGATGGACCCCGATTCCTACGGCGGTGCGCTGCTGCTGGGCGTGGACGGCGTGTGCATCATCAGCCACGGGGCGTCCAGTGCCGATGCCGTGTTCAACGCCGTCGGGGTGGCCAAGGACATGGTCGACGGCGGGCTGGTGGACCGGCTGCGGCAGTCCGTCAAGGTCTGAACGGCCCGAGCGGCCCGGCGCCGTTCACAAGCGAACAAGGGTTGGGACGCACTACCATCCGGGCGTCGTCACCCTGTTCAGGAGCGTTGCATGCCTGCTGAGACCCACGTCGAACGTGGACCAATGAGCCGTCAGGAGGTCTTCGAGCTGATCCGCGACCGCCTGGCCGACATCCTCGAGATCGAGCCGGCGGAGATCGCCGAGGGTGCCTCGTTCAGCGAGGACCTCTCGGCCGACTCGCTCGCCCTCATCGAGCTGGTGGAGGCGCTCGAGGAGGAGTTGGGGGAGCGAACGGTGGGTTTCCGGATCGACGACGAGGACCTGGAGGACCTGCGCACCGTGCGAGACGCCGTCGACTACGTGGTCGCCAAGCTGGAATCATCCTGACGCTGTCTCGGGGCTCCGATGTGGAGGTGCTGGCCGACCGGCTGGGCCGGCGCTTCGCCGATCCGACAGTGCTCGGACGCGCCCTGGCCCACCGCTCCTGGTGTGCCGAGGTGGCGGGCGAGGAGTCGAACGAGCGCCTCGAGTTCCTGGGCGACTCCGTGCTCGGCCTGGTGATCACCGACCACGTGTACCGAATGTACCCGGCGCTGCCCGAGGGGGAGCTGGCCAAGGTGCGGGCGTCGGTCGTGAACTCGGCGCTGCTGGCCGAGGTGGCGGCCGAGCTCGACATCGGCGCCCACCTCCTGCTGGGCAAGGGCGAGGACGCCTCGGGTGGGCGGGAGAAGCCGTCCATCCTGGCCGATGCGATGGAGGCCGTCATCGGCGCCGTCTACCTCGACGGCGGCTGGACGGCCGCCGCCGACCTGGTGCTCACCCTCCTCGGGGAGCGGGTCACCGAAGCAGCGGCCGGCCCGGGCGGCCAGGACTTCAAGACCCGCCTCCAGGAGCTGGCCGCCCGCACGTTCGACCAGCTGCCGCGGTACGTCGTGCTCGACAAGGGCCCCGACCACGCCAAGACGTTCTTTGCCACGGTGCACGTGGGCGGCATCGAGCGGGGCACCGGCGAAGGCCGGTCCAAGAAGCAGGCCGAGCAGGCCGCCGCCCGGGCCGCGTGGGCCGCGCTGGCCTTCCTGGACGAGGCCGCCGATGCCTGAGCTGCCCGAGGTCGAGACACTGCGCGGAGACCTCGAGAAGGAGGTCATCGGCAAGCGCATCAAGGCGGTCGAGGTCACCGGCGCCCGCGCCATCCGCCGCCACAAGGCCAAGGAAGATTTCATCCGCCGCCTCGAAGGCCGCAAGATCACCGGTGTCCAGCGCAAGGGCAAGTACCTGGTGGTCGCCCTCGAGCCCACCGCCACGCCCACGGGCGAGAAGGTGTCCGACGTCTTGGTGGTGCACCTCGGGATGAGCGGCCAGCTGCTGCGGGCCAAGTCGGCCAAGGAGCCCCTGGCCAAGCACAACCACGTGGTCATCACCTTCAGCCAGGGCGGCCAGCTGCGCTTCGTCGACCCCCGCACGTTCGGCGAGCTGTTCGTCACCGCCGCCGACGAGGTGGAGAAGGTGGTGCCGGAGCTGGCCCACCTGGGCTTCGATCCCATCGAGGACGTGATGAGCTGGAACCGCTTCAGCGACCTGCTCCACGCCAAGCGCACCAAGCTCAAGCCGCTACTTATGGACCAGCAGTTCCTGGCCGGCATCGGCAACATCTACGCCGACGAGATCCTGTGGGGCGCCGGCCTGCGCTACGACCGGCCGTCGGACTCGCTGTCGTCGCAGGAGGTCCGCCGCCTGTACCGCTCGATCGTGGAGACGCTCCAGGAGGCCATCAAGCACCGGGGCTCGTCGCTGGCCGACGAGCAGTACCGCGACCTGTTCGGCGAGGTGGGCGACTTCCAGAACCAGCACAAGGTCTACGACCGGGAAGGCCAGCCGTGCCGGCGCTGCCGCAGCCCCATAGCCCGGGTCAAGCTGTCGGGGCGCTCCACCTTCTTGTGCGAGCAGTGCCAGGTCTGAGGGCCCGGTGAGCGCCTTCTTCCGCTCGTGTTTCGCGCCGCACCGCCTGTGTGGCGGGATCTGCGTCGTCGACCTGGTGCGCAGCTGGGCCCGCCACCACACGCCGGCCGAGGTGGCCACGGCGGCGGGGCAGATCGACACCATGCTGGCCGCCGGTGTGAGCGACGACGCGCTGCGGGTGTGGGTGCTGGGCGCCGCCGGGTGCGGCTACGACCCGGGCTTACAGGGCATGGGCATGAGCCCGTGGCTGGGCATGGTGCGTGACCTGTTGCTCGGCCAGTCGGACTGGGCCCTGCCGCCGGGCGCATGGGAGCCGCTGCGGCCCTGGCCCCAGCCCGAGGTCGGGGCCCTGGAGGTCCTGCGCCATCTGCTGACGGGGTATTTCCACAAGGACTGGAAGCGCCACCACGCCACGTTCGAGGCGGTTGTCGAGTGCTTTGTCACCGACGAGGGCCCGGTGAGGGCGTCGGCCCTGGTCGACGACATCGACGACCTCCTCGGGCTCGAGTGCGGCGAGGAGCGGCTGCGCATCCTCGTGCTGGGCCGCTTCCGGTCGTCCTACGACCCGCGTCCAGATCTCCCGGGCGGCCACACGATGGAGCAGTGGCTCCGTTCGGTGCGCGGCGTGGCGCTGTCGTCTGCCCTTGCGGCTGACGTCTCTCGGTCAGAACCCGCCTGACCTGGGCCTTTCGCGGGTCCGCGACCGGCCGCCGTCGCCCCACTACCCTCGGCTCGGTGTTCTTGAAGTCGCTGACATTGAAGGGCTTCAAGTCCTTCGCCGAGGCCACCACCCTCGACCTCGAACCGGGGGTCACCGTGGTGGTTGGCCCGAACGGCAGCGGCAAGTCGAACATCGTCGATGCGGTGGCGTGGGTGCTCGGCGCCCAGGGCCCCCGCACCGTGCGCTCATCGCGGATGGACGACGTGATCTTCGCCGGCTCGGCCAACAAGGCCGCCCTAGGGCGGGCCGAGGTCACCCTCACCATCGACAACTCGGCCGGCCTGCTGCCCATCGACTTCACCGAGCTCACCATCACCCGCACCCTGTTCCGCTCCGGTGACAGCGAGTACGCCATCAACGGCGTGCCGTGCCGCCTGCTCGACGTGCAGGAGCTGCTGAGCGACACCGGGGTGGGCCGCCAGCAGCACGTGATCGTGTCGCAGGGGCAGCTGGCCGGGGTGCTCGACGCCCGACCCGAGGACCGCCGCTCGATCATCGAGGAGGCGGCCGGCGTCCTCAAGTACCGGCGACGCCGCGAGAAGGCGGAGCGCCGCCTCGACGCCACCGAGGCCAACCTCACCCGCCTCCAGGACCTGCTGCGCGAGGTGCGCCGGCAGCGCCGGCCCTTGGAGCGCCAGGCCGACGCCGCCCGCCGCCACGACGCCGTTGTGGACGAGCTTCGGGCCCTTCGCCTCCATCTCGCCGGCCGTGAGCTGGTGGCCCTTGAGGCCCGGCAGCGGTCGGTGGTGGCCGAGGGAGGTGAGCTGGCGTCCACCGAGGGCAAGCTGCGGGCCTTCATAAGTGGCATCGACGCCGAGGTGGCGGTGGCCGAGGCGGCCGTCGCCGGCCGCAGCGCCGAGGACCCGAGCGACGACCTGGTGCGCTTCGAGGGCCTGCGGGAGCGGGCCCGGGGCGTGGCCGGCGTCCTGGCCGAGCGGCGCCGGTCGGTGGCCCGCGAGCTGCAGTCCACCGTCGACGCCGACGTGGTGGCATCGCTCGAGGCCGAGAGCGCGGCGTTGGGTGACGCGCTGGCCGCGGTCGAGGCCGAGGCGGCCGCACTGGCGCCTCGGGCCGACGAGCTGGCTGCGGTGGACGCCGCCCTGGTCGCCGAGCGGGCCGCCTTCGAGGAGGAGTGGGGCGACGTGGAGCGCCCGCCGGCGGCGCGCGCCGCCGAGCTGCGGGGCGAGCTCGGCGCCCTGCGCCGGGCGGCCGAGCAGGCCGTCGCCGAGCAGGGGCGGCTGGCCACGCGCCTCGCCGCCGCCCGCGAG
>JAHFUS010000063.1:0-16020 GCA_023264975.1 Actinomycetes bacterium
ATCCGAGGGATCGCGGAGCGTATCGGCCGAGCCATAACGCCTAACGGCCGTCACCTGCTCCTGGCCGCCTGCCCTACCGCCGGAGCGTGAACACCGCATACTTCAGCAGCCACCTAGGCGAGATCCTGCCCACCTCGATGCCGACCCGGAGCCATCCCGAGCCGATCACCACCTGGTTGCGTATCCCGACTCGGGGGATCGGCCGACTCATCCTGGCTGCCGCTTCCTGCAAGCGGCTGCTTACCGCTCGACACAATGGCTGGGCACTACGCGGGGGCGCCGGTCGCGGGCTGATCGGCCGCGCTGGCGAGGATGCGGTTCATGCCGCCATGATCGACCAACGGAGCCACCTCACCCAGGTCTCCGGGTCAACCTCTCAGCTACTCGGCGTGCCGCTCATCGGCGAGCTCGACAACAGCGCGTACTACGTCGATGACAGCGACGGGTCGCCGGTGGCCAGGTGGCGGCCAGGCCACGAAGGCGCTGGAGGACGAGGTACCCGTTGCCGCCGGGAAGGCCGAGGTCGAGGACGACGAGATCAGGCGGGTCCCGACGCGCCGACGACACGGCCAGCACCGCGTCCGGGGCGACCTCGACCTGGTGTCCTCCCCCGCGCAGTATGCGGACCATCGCCATGGCGGCCGAACGGTCATCCTCCACGAGCAGGATCTTCGTCACTCTTCTCCATGTGCCGAGTCGTCGCCGTCTGGCTTCTGCTTCACGTCTGGCTTCTGCTTCAGTGGGGCCGCGCCTCCCCCCGCAGAGGACGGGCAGGCGTCCCGCCGACCACCGTAACGCGGGCAGCATGTTCGTGCCGGATTCGGCGTGCCCTGCTCCAGGGCGCCGGCGTAGGCCCCACCGCTCGCCCGCCCGATGCCCACCCACGCCGACCTCGTACTCTGCGGTCCGCTCCGTCGGGTCTCCGGCGGCGTCGCGGCAACGACGGCTCAGGCCGCTACCGGATCGTGCCGATTGGTTCAGGGTGAGAGACGAGCCCGTCGCCATCCGTCTCCTCCTGGTCGAGGACAGCGTCGCCCAGGGCAGGTTCATCCAGCAGGTCCTGCGCGACCCGTCCATGCCCCAGCCGTTCGAGGTGGTCTGGGTTGAGTGCCTGGCCGACGCGCTCGGCCACCTGGCCGGGGCACTTGTCGACCTGGTGCTCCTCGACCTCGTCCTGCCCGACTCCGACGGCATGGACACGTTCCACGCCATCCAGCGGGCCCGGCCCGATCTGCCGGTCATCGTGCTCTCCGGGGCGGGCGACGACAAGATTGCCCTCCGCGCGGTGGCCGAAGGCGCCCAGGACTACCTGGCGAAGAGCACCGTGTCGCCCGAGCTGCTGACCCGTGCCGTCCGTTACGCCCTCGAGCGGCACCGGAACCTGGCCGAGCTCCGCCGCCTGGCCCTCGTGGACGACCTGACTGCCGTCCACAACCGGCGGGGCTTCCTCGCCCTGGCCGAACAGCAGCTGGCGGTGGCCCGACGCACGTCGTCGAAGATCACCGTCCTGTTCGTGGACGTCGACGGGCTCAAACGGATCAACGACACCTACGGGCATCAAGCGGGCGACGACGCCCTCGCCGACGTGGCCGCTCTGATGCGGTCCACCTTCCGCGCTTCAGACGTGATCGGGCGGGTCGGCGGCGACGAGTTCTGCGCCGTGCTCCTCGACGACGGGAGCGAGCCCACGGAGACCGTTCCGGCAGCGGCGCGCCTGCACGCCGCCATCGACGCCCACAATGAAGCCGGCCTGCGCCCCTTCGCCCTGTCCTGCACGGTGGGCGCCGTCACCTACGAGCCGTCCGACGACCCGACGGTCGCCGACCTGCTGTCACAGGCGGATGCTTCCATGTACGACAACCGACAGCGCGCAACGCCCGCCGCAACCGCCATCCCCCGCGGATGAGCCGGTCACTGCAATGAGAACCACGTGTCCGATCCCTTGCGGGCGCGGGACGGCGGGGGAAAGGCCCACGGCGCCGACGCACCGGACTCGGGCGGCACGGCACGGGCAGGGGCATTCGGTCAGGCCGGCGCCGGCTCACCCCACAGCCGCCGCTCGAGCCCGGAGGCCCTGGCGACGGGACGGCCCACCGCCGCACTGACAGCGGCCTCGGTGCCCACCACGGTGAGCCGGCGGCGGGCCCGTGTCACCGCCGTGTAGAGCAGCTCCCGGGTGAGGATGGGCGCCGACGGGTCGGGCAGCAGCACCGCCACCTCGTCGAACTGCGACCCCTGACTCTTGTGGACGGTCATGGCGTGCACCGTTTCCACCGCCTGCAGGCGGGACGGGCTCACGTGCACCAGTTCGCCGCGACGCTCGAAGGCGGCGGCGGCCCGCCCACCCTCCGCCGCCACCACGACCCCCGTGTCGCCGTTGAACACCCGAAGCCCGTAGTCGTTCTCGGTCACCAGCAGCGGACGCCCCGTGTACCAACGGCCGCCGGCGCCGTAGCCGTCGATGGCGGCGGCGAGCCACCGCTCCACGTGCTCGGTCCACGCGGCGACGCCGTACGGCCCGCGGCGGTGGGCGCAGAGCAGCCGGGTGGAAGCCAGCGCCTGGAGGGCGGCCCGGCCGTCGCCGGCGGCCGCAGCGTCGGTGACCCGCCGGGCCGCCTCGACGAGGGTGTCGCGTACCGGCGCCAGCCGGGCCGCCGCGCCGGGAACGGCGAGGTCGGCGTCGATCCACGCCACGTTGCCGGCGCCGTCCCGGAGCACGCCGACTGCCGCCTCCACGTCGCCCCGCTGGACGGCCTCGGCCAGTTCGGCCACCGCCCCGCCGTAGCGGTGGACGCGGCGCAGGACGACGATGCCGTCGCCCACCACGGCGCCCGGAGGGGCATCGGTGGCCGGGACCGCCTGGCCTGCCACCTCGCCCAGACGGGTGCGCACGTCGGGCCGCATCCGCAGCCCGGCGGCGGCCGGGCCCACGATGTCGCCCAGCACGGAGCCCGCCTCCACCGACGCCAGCTGGCCCGGGTCGCCCACGAGGACCAGCCGGGCCTGGCTGCCCACCGCCTCGACCAACCGGGCGATCATCGACAGCGAGACCATCGACGTCTCGTCCACCACCACGACGTCGTGGGGCAGTCGGTTGCCCCGATGGTGGCGGAAGCGCCCCCGGCCCCCGGGCCGCCACCCGAGCAGCCGGTGGATGGTGGAGCCGTCGAGGGCCACCAGGCGCGCCCGCGTCCCGTCGCTCACGTCGATGGCACGGGCCTCGGAGTGGACGGCCTCCTCCATCCGCGCCGCCGCCTTGCCGGTGGGCGCGGCGAGCGCTACCCGCGGGGGCCGGGCCCCGGCCTCTGTGGCCTGTTCGTCGAGAAGGGCGAGGATGCGCGCCACGGTGGTGGTCTTGCCGGTGCCCGGCCCGCCCGCCACCACGGTGAGGCGCCGGAGCACGGCGGTCGCGGCCGCCAGCCGCTGGAGATCGGGGGTGTCGCCGTCGAACAGCCGGGCCAGCCCGGCGGACAGGACGTCGAGCGCCACCCCGGGTGCCGGCTCGGAACTGCGGGCCAGCAGGTCGCCCGCGATCTGGCGCTCCTGGCGCCAGTAGCGGTCGAGGTAGAGCAGGGTGCCCACCAGGCGGACGGGCCGGTCGGCCGTGCCGTCGTCGCCGCCCGCCACCAGCGGGCTGGCGGCCAGCCGCTCCACCCACTCCTGCGCCTCCGGCCACGGCAGGCCCTGGAGGTCGACGGGCAGGGCGGCGTCGGTGCTGACGGTCTCCCGTGCCGTGGCCAGGTCGGCGCACACGTTGCCGAGCCGGGGCGCCCGCACGGCGAGGGCGATGCCGAGCAGGACAGCGTCGTCGACGTCGCCGGCCAGGTCGCCCAGACGGCGGGCGACGTGCACGTCGGCCGGCGCCAGCACGCCGGCGTCGTTGAAGGCCCGCAGGATGCCCGGGGCGGTACGGACGCGACTGACGTCGTAGACGTCGAGCCCTGGGAGCAGGTCCGGGCCGGCGGCCGGCACCGTTCTATGGACCGTCCTTCCGGGCTGGTCACTGGTCATGCCACCGCCTCGTCGCCTCGGTCGAACAGGTCGCTGAGCGCGGCTACCAGGCCCGGCGGCGGCTGCCAGGCGAACACGCCGCACGGCCGCCCGCCGACCAGTGGCACCGACGGACCGCTCATGCCCCGGAGGAACAGGTAGAGCACGCCGGCCAGATTGCGGTCGGGGTCGTAGCCCGGCTGCCGCCAGCGCAGGTAGCGGTGGAGGGCCACCGCGTACAGGAGGGCCTGGAGCGGGTAGTGGGCGGCCTGCATGGCCTCGGCCATCGCCGCCGGCCGGTAGTGCCAGGCGCTCAGGCGGCGATCGTCGCCGCCGCCCAGCCGGTTCGTCTTGTAGTCGACGACGGCGTAGCGAGGCGTGCCGTCGGCGGCCCGCACCCGCAGGACCAGGTCGATGCTGCCGGTGAGGTACCCCCGCAGGTCCCGCCGCAGGGACGGGTCGGCCAGGCGGTCGGGGTAGCCGGCCAGCACGTCGCCGGCCGGAAGGTGGGCACGGAGGAGCGAGGCGATGGCGGGCAAGGTGAGCGTCCCGGTGGGCGTGTCGCCGCCGGTGAGCGGCAGCTCGAAGACCACCTCGTCGAGCCGGTCGTCCTTGTGCAGGTCGCGGAGGCGCAGGCCGCCCACGGTGGGGCCGAGCGGCGTCCGGAGAGCCGCCCGCAGCCCGGCCACCACCGCCGGCGGGTCGCCGACGTCGACGTTGTGCCACCGGCGCTGGTGGTCGAGCCCCGCCGCCAGCTCATTGTCGAGGTCGGCGGACGCGAAGTCGATCCCCTCCAGGACGGCGTGGACCAGGGTGCCGATCTCGGTGCCGCCCGGCATGGTGGCGAGCGGGAGTTCCACCCCCCGCAGCCGGGACTCCTCGTCGTCGGGCGCCCCCAGGCCGACGCCGGCCGCTGCGCCGCCGAACGACCCGTGCGAGACGGCTTCTGCCTCCAGCGCCTCGTCGGCGACCCCCGTCGCCTCCGGCTCGCTGGCCACGCCCGGCTCGTGCGCCCCGGAGGTGATGGCGCTGTAGGAGGTACGCCGCCACCGGGTGTCGAGCGACCGCCCGAACCGGCGCACGTCGAGGTCGGTGACGTGGGCCCGGCGACCGCCCAGCGTGGCGCCATCGCCGCCGGTGACGCGCTCGACGCTGCCGCACCCGGGCGTCTCGGCGGCGATGGCGTGGAACCTGGCGACCGCCTCGGAGTCCTCGGGCACCGTCGCCGCGTCCACAGCCACGTTCCCCTCGGCGTCACGGGAGAACAGGATGCGGCCGAGCGGCGAGTTGCGACTGTCCCACGAGCCCGCCCACCACACCACCGCCTGGTGCCGGGCGCGGGTGAGCGCCACGTAGGCCAGACGCAGGTCCTCCCCCCGCTGCTCCTCGAGATACTGGCGCCAGGCGTCCCCGAAGCCCGGTCCTCCGCCCATGCCCACGTGGATGGTGCGCTCGTTGGCCTTCGAGGGGTCGTGGTACACCAAGGGCGCCTCGTTCGGCTTCGGGTTCCAGCCCGGCTCCCACAGGTAGGGGAGATAGACGATCGGGAACTCGAGGCCCTTGCTGCGGTGGATGGTGAGGATCTGGACGGCCTCGGCGTCGGACTCGAGACGGCGGCTCCGCTCCTCGCTCGTGGTGTCCTCCCCCGCCTCCGCGATCCGCTCCCGCAGCCACGCCGCCAGGGCGGTGACCCCCAGCCCCTCCGCCACCGCCTCGGCGTGGAGCAGTTGGCCCACGTGGCGCAGGTCGGTGAGTAGGCGCTCGCCCTCATCTCGTGCCAGCAGGCGGCCGGGGACGGCCTGGCCGTGCGTGATCGTCTCCAGCAGGGAGGCCACGCCCTGGCGCCGCAGCAGCGCCGCCCATCCGTGGAGCGTGGCGTGCACGCTCTCCCATCCTGGCTCGTCGGTGGCGGCCAGCCGCTCCGGCGTCCACCCCAGGAACGAGGTGAGGGCGGCGGCGCGCGCCCGCGACGGCGACGCCGGGCGCTCCAGCGCTTCCAGCAGCACCAGCCACTGGCGGGCGATGGGCGTGTCGAGCACGCTGCCGGCGCCGTTGATGACGGCGGGGATGCGCACCGCCTCCAGGGCGTTGCGCACCAGCGCAGCCTGACGGTGGGTACGGACGAGCACGGCCACGTGCCCTGGCTGCAGCGGCCGGCAAGCGGCGTCGGTGCCGTCGTCATGGCGGGTCACCAGCTCCGCCCCCGCCGAGAGGAGGCGGACGAGGTCGCCGGCCAGGTCGTCGGCCACCAGGCGCCGCCCCGCCGTGAGCGTCACGTACCCGCCCGGCGTGAGCCGAACCAGGCCGTCGTCGCGGTGCACGACTCGCACCCGGAGCGGCGCACCCTGCGGCGCGCCCACCAGGCGGGGCGCCTTGTTGGCGTAGGCGGCCGCCACCCGCACGTACTGGATGCCCGGGTGGCCGAGCTTGGCGCCGCGGAAGTGTGCGTCGTAGGCATCGACCAGGCCCTGGTCACTCCGCCAGTTCGTCGACAGCGTGGAATGGGCGGTGGCGGTGCGGGCGGCGTCGAGGTAGGCGTAGACGTCCGCGCCCCGGAAGGAATAGATCGCCTGCTTGGGGTCGCCGATGAGCACCAGGGTGGACGGCGGCTCCCCGAAGGCCCGCCGCATGATCTCCCACTGGGTGGGGTCGGTGTCCTGGAACTCGTCGACGAGTGCGACGGTGTAGCGCTCCCGCAGGCGCCGCCGTGCCGCCGCTCCCCGCTCTGATCCGTCGCGCAGCGTGGCCTCGAGGCGGGTGAGCAGGTCGTCGTAGGTGATGACCTTGGCCCGCCGTTTGCGCAGCTCGACCTCGTAGCGGACGCGGTGGGCGAAGCGCACGCGCATGGCCCACGGGCTGTCGGCCGCTGCGGCGGAGGGCTCCACCGGCGCCGACGGGCTCTCGACCGCCGCCTTGGCGATCACCAGGGCCTCGGCCCGCCCGAACGGCGGGTCGCCGGCCCGGTGGAACCGGCGCACGTAGAGGTCGTCGACGACCTCCCCGATCAGCTCGCTGAGGTCCTCACTGAAGATGACGTCGCGCTCCACGTCGCCCGCCACCCCCAGGCCGAACAGGATCTGCTGGCAGAAGCCGTGGGTCGTCTCGATGGTGGCGGCGTCGAAGTCGGCCAGGGCGGCCGTCATGCGGGTGTGGCGCAAGGCCAGCTCGTCGGGCGGGCCGGTGGTGAGGAGTCGCGTGACGTCGTCGCCCCCAGGCGGCATCACGCCCGCGCGTGCCTGGGCCAGGCCGCGCTCCACGTCGACCAGGCGCGCCCGCACCCGCTCGCGCAGCTCCCCGGTGGCCATGCGGGTGAAGGTGACCAGCAGCAGCTTGTCGAGGGAGGTGCCGGCGGCCACGTAGCGGGCGGCAAGGGCGGCGATGGTGAACGTCTTGCCCGTGCCGGCGCTGGCCTCAAGCACGGTGACGCCGGCCGGCAGAGGGCCGCACACGTCGAACGGGACCGGACCGGTCACCCGGACCCCTTCTCGCGCGCCAGCAGCGGCTGCCAGAGACGCAGGGCCAGGCGACCGAACCGGGTGGGGTCGTCGATCGCCCAGCCGAGGCTGTCCTCGCCCTTGCACGGCGGCGCCTCCAGCAGGCGCTCGAAGGCCACGACGCCGCCGTACACGAGCTGGTGCTCGAGGTCGCTGTCCTCGTAGGTCCACTCCCAGTCGGACGCCCATTTCGCGCGGGCTGCGTGCTCGGGGTCGCGGCGGCAAGCGACGGCCTCGGCGTAGGCGGCCGACGTGGCGCACGCCATCGGAAGGGGCTCCCGCATCCCCCGCTCGAACAGGTCGACCAGCGCGTTCAGGTGGGCGACGGCGGTGGACCGGCGGGAGTCGGCGTCAGTGGCCAGGGGCGCGATGCGCACCGTCATCACGCCCGCCCGCCCCGAGCCGCGGCCCACGGTGACCGCCTCGAACGGCCGCTCGGGGCGGGCGGCCGTGAGCGCCAGCAGCCGGGCCCAGGTGGCCAGCCGGTGCTTCGGAGCGACGCGGGAGTAGCTGACGCTGCTGAGCACGGCGCCGGTGACCCCGGGAACGGTGCCGACCAGCGAGCGGCCGTCGCCCAGATCGACCTCGACCTCGACCGAGCCGGGCTCCGCACCAGCGGTCGCGCCCGTGGAGGCGGCGGCGCCGGCCACGATGCCCTCCACAACAGCGAGGATCCCGTCGAGCACCGGCCCGCCGAGGGCCCCCGGAGGCAGGGTGCCCCGTGCGACCTCGGTCGCCCGGCAGACGTCGGGACCGGCGCCGGCCAGCCGGGCTTCCAGCAGGCGGTTGCCCACGTGCCACTTCTCCAGGGCGTCGGGCTCGATGGGCAGACCGTCGGCCAGCTCGTCCTCGTCCCGGCTCACGTAGACGCCGAGCCGCTGGCGCAGGAACGCCTTCACCGGATGCTGGACGAACCGCACCAGGTCGTCGAGCTGCACGACGCCGGTGGCGATCGGCGGGAGGGGCCCGGCGAGGAAGGCAGGGACGGCGGCGCGGTCGCCCAGGGACGCCCGGGCGCCGTCGAGGGCCACCGCGTCGAAGCTCCACGGCCGCCCGTGGACGAGGCTGCCTGCGGTGAAGTTGCGCAGGTCGAAGGGCTGGAGCGGGTGGTGGACCACCACGCGGTCGCGGGCGGGGCCCGCGCCGGCTGTGCGCACGGTGCGGTCGACCACATCGAGCAGCTCGCCGACGGGCACGGCCGGGGGCCGCACGGCGTTGGTGCGCTCGTCGCGCCCGGAGTAGGTGATGACGAGGTTGCTGGTGGCCGCCATCAGGGCGTCGAGCAGGAGCTGGCGGTCCTCGCTGCGGGGGTCGCGGTCACCGACGTACGGGTCGAGCTGGATGAGGTCGTCGCCGTCGACCGCCGTGCGGCGGGGGAACACCCCGTCGTCGAGGCCGAGCAGGCACACCACCCGGTGCGGCACCGAGCGCATCGGCACGAGGGTGCACATGGTGAGGTGGCCGGTGCGGAAGTTGGCACGGGTGGGGCGGCCCCGGAGCCGGTCGGCGAGGAGCGCCCGGACCTCGGCCAGCACGAGCGGCGCCCCGTTCACCTGCCCGCCGGCGGTGGCCTCGGCCACCACGTCGTCGAGGAGGCCCTGGAGCTGGGCCCGCTGCCAGGCGTCGGCATCGGTCGTGGCCGTGAGCATGTCGGCCGCCTCGGCGATGGCGGCCGTCCACCCGGGGAGGGGCCGGGCGCCGGTGAGGGAGACCGCCGCCGCCGCCAGGCGGTCGAGCAGTTCGGCCAGGTTGCCGGCCAGGTCGATGTCGCCGCTGTCGACGTCGTCCAGCGGGAGCACGCCCGCCATCAGCCGGTGGCCCTCCTCGGCCGTGGTGACGCCGAGCAGCATGCGGTCGAAGCCGGACCGCCACGTGTTGGCCCCTACGGCGGCCAGCCCGTACGGCTCCCGGAAGGACGCGTCGAGACCCCAGCGGACGCCGGTGGCCGCCACCCACTCCCCCATCCGGGCCAGGTCGTCGTCGTCCAGCCGGAAGCGCCGGCGCACCGGGTCGCGGCTGGCGAAATCGACGACCTGCGATGCGGTGAGCCGGGCGTCGGCCAACGCCAGCAGCTCGTCGACGGCGCCGAGCACCGGGTTGGTCTGGCGCAGCGAGCGGTCCGCCAGTCGCACCGGAAGGAACTGCGGCATCGCGGACGCCGGCACCTCCTCCCCCTCGTCGATGCCGGCGCCGGCGTGGCCGCCCATGGCGAAGGTGGCGTGGATGAGCGGGGCGAACGACTCGATGTCGGGGCACATCACGATGACGTCACGCGGCTCGAGGGTGGGGTCGTCGGCCAGCAGGTGCAGGATGGCGTCGCGCACGATCTCGACCTGGCGGGCGCGCCCGTGGCAGGCGTGCACCTGCACGCTCCGGTCGTCCGGCTCGAGCACGGCCCTGCTGTCGTCGCCGCCGGTGAGCTGATCGTGCGCCGGCGCACGGTCGGCCCGCACGTCCTCCTGGATGCGTTCCAGGAGGGTGCGGGGCTCGGCATGGACGGGGTGGTGCTCCTCCGCCTGCACGTCGTGGCCGGCGGTGAGCACCAGCTGCATCTCCCGGGCGTCGCGCCCCCACGAGGCCAGCAGCGGGTTGCGGGGCTCGGTGGCGGTGGCGTCGACGGCCCGTCGTTCCAGGCGCCGGGCGCCGGGCGGGCCGGTCTGGAGAGCCTCGATGCGCTCCCACAGTGCCGGGGAGGGGTGGAGCAGGAACAGATGGACGTCGCGGGCGGCGGCCACGGCGCGGAGGATGTCGAGGTAGCTCGCCGGCAGGCGGGTCAAGCCGAACAGCGACAGGCGGGGCGGAAAGCGGCCACCGAGCAGCCCGGGCTCGTTCCGGATGGCGTCGCAGGCGACTTCGAGCCGCTCGGCCGGGCTCGGTGTTCCCACATGCCTGCGGAGGCGACGCCACAGCTCCGGCTGCCAGACGGAATCGGCCGCCGGCAACCTGCCCCACCCGTCGTCGTCGCCGCCCTGGGCCCACGCCCGCACCATGTCGGGCCGGTGGACGCCGTAGCGGTCGAACAGGTCGGCCAGGTGGCGCACAGTGGACAGCCGGCGCGATCGCCGGTGCTCGTCCGGATCGGGCCCGGTGCGGCCCAGATGGGCGGCGAGGGGGGCGAGCCACGGCTCGTCGAGCGCCTCCTCCACCGCGTCGAGGAGAGGCCAGGCGGCGCGCTCGGGGAGCCACGGGTCCGTGTCGCGCTCGACGCCGGTGGCCAGCGCCACGGCGTCCCCGACCAGCCGGCCCGGGAACGGGAATACGACGTTGGCGCACACGCCGTCGGTGGCCCCTGCGCCGGCCGATGTGCCGAGGGCGCCCGACAGGCGCTGGGCCAGCCACCGCTCGACACCCCTGGTGGGCACGGCGACGACCTCAGGGGCGAGCGGGTCGCCCAACGGCTCGGCCAGCACCGACGCCAGGGCGGCGGCCAGCCGGTCGGCACGGGTGGCCCGGTGGACCCGCAGCACCGCTCAGCCCGCCGCCGGAGACGCACCGAGGACAGCGTCGAGGTCCTCGACGGCGGGGAAGGTGGTGGACCGCATCCAGCGCCTGACGGCGGCGGTGGCCCGCACGTCGTCCTCGTTGTAGTCGAGGAGCCGGCTACGGGCGGCGGCCGCCTGGTCGCCGCCGCCGTCGCCGCCCACGGCCATGCGGTGCCAGAGCATCGACAGGTCGCCCGACGGCTCCTCGTCCCGCCACGAGAACCCGGCCCGGGGCGCGATGGCCTTGAGCCCGTTGCTGCCGCCACTCTCCAACTGGGTGCGCAGGACCTGGAGCAGGTCGACGAACTCGGCCCCGGCCACGAAGGCGGCCACCGCGTCGCCCACGCCGGCCATGCCCAGGTGCGCCTCGGCCATGGCGGCGCCCGAGGTGAGGGCGCCCCGCTCGGCGCCGGCCGACCAGCAGTAGAAGGCGATGCTGCGACCGCTGCCGTGGGCGGCGTGGCGCTGCCGCTCGACCCAGGTCCAGAAGCGGGCGAAGAGCCGCGCCTCCAGGAGCTCGCCCGGCCGGCCCCAGTCGACGACCGGCTCGTACACGCCGTCGACCAGCGCGCCCCACAGGTACGTGGTGCCGTCGATGGCGTTCTCCATGTCGATGTCGATCTCGATGTCGAACGCGGGCACGTCGACGGCGCCCACGCCGCGCCGCCGGTGCAGCGCGCCGTTCCCCCACACCGCCACCCGGGCCACGTCGATGGCGCCGGCCAGTGACCCGCCCACCATGCGGTTGTGCAACGCCAGCACCCGCCGGTCGAGGGCGACCACGTCGGCCGCCGTGGACACACCGTGTTCCGCCAGGACGGCCGACTGCTTCTCCTGCCCGCCGACCAGGTCGGCGACCGGCGTTCCGGGAGCCACGCCGGCGGCCAGGTCGACGAGGCCGGCGACATCGGTCGCCGGGGGCAACGCATCGCGCAGCAGCGCCGTCCGCCGGTCGAGGCGGGCCAGGTCGAGGCGGGTCCCCACGCCGGCCTTTCGATGCGTGTGCCACTGGACGTAGCCGTGGAGCGGCAGGAGCGAGACGCTGTCACCGGCGATCAGGCGGGGCCCGCAGTGCGTGTACCAGGGGCACGAACCGCACTCGTCCACCAGCACCGGTTCGACGAGCGACTCGCCGTCGAGGGCGGCGGCGAGGACGTCGAGACGGAAGGCGAACTCGAAGTCGTAGCGCTCGAGGGCCGACTCGGTGTCGTGGCCCTTCCAGGTGGCGCGGAAGCGGGGAACGTCGAGGTCGACCCAGGCGACCCGCCGCTCCTTGCCGATGATGCCGCCCCACCGTTCGGCGGTGGCATGGCCGCAGGCCTCGAGCATCCGGTGGTGGTGCGCCAGATCGAGGGAGTCGTTCCGCAGCGCCCGCAACGCCCACGCAGGATCGGTCGTGGCCGCCGCCGGCGACGGGGCACCCAACTCGGACACCAGGCCGGGCTCGCGGTTCTCGCCCGCCGGTGGGGTGAGGGTCTTGTGGTACCTGATGTCGATGGGCAGGTAGGCAGCCCGCCCGTCGGGCCGGGTGCCGGCCCGCACCAGCACGTCCGGCCGCCCCGAGCGCCGGCCGCGCTCGTCGGCCGGCAGCCGGCCGCCCACTATGAGGCCGGCCCCGCCGACCATGGCCTGCACAGTGGCGGTGACCCGCTCGTCCTCGGGCACGTCGTCGCAGAGGAACAGGACCTCCGGGTTGGCCCTTCGCAGCTCGGCCACCACAGCCACCCGGAAGGCGCTGCTCTCGTCGATGCGGACGCGGGTCATCACCGATTCGGTGCCGGGCCCGGTGGGCGGAGGCAGGAGGTCGAACTGCACGCGCAACGGGCACCGCCGGGCCACGTGGGCGCCCTGGAGGGGAACCCGGCTCACGTCACGCCGGGGCGTGTACCGATCGACCGGCCCTGCTCGCTCGGCCGGCGCCGGCCCCGCATCCTCGACGTTGGTCATCCCGGCGAAGCGTACGCAGCCGCAGTGACAGACACGCCAGGGGTCACCCCGCTGCGACCGATCGGGACCAATGGACCGCTCCCGTCGCAACCGTCCCGACGTCTACGCTCGGGAGCAACAGCCCCGGTGGGCCAGGAGGTGCCCGTCATGGACCGCGAGATCCCGCTCTTCACGCTCGAGGGCGTCAGGGACGCCGTCGTCACGACCCACCCGTTCATCACCGACGACAAGCTCGGGCTGAGCATGCTGCGGTTCAGCCGGGGCGAGGCGGGCGAAGCGATCCTCGTCATCCACGGCCTCACCACGTCGACCGACATGTTCATACAGCCCGAGCACGAGAACCTCGTCTCGTTCCTGCTCGACCAGGGCTTCGGCGACGTGTGGTGCCTCGACTACCGCATGAGCAACCGCCACCCGTACAACCTCTTCAAGCACCGCTACACCATGGACGACGTCGCCCTGTACGACTACCCACCGGCCCTGGCCGAGATGCGCCGCCACATCGGCGACAAGGCGATCCATGTGATCTCGCACTGCCTCGGCGCCAACTCGTTCACCATGTCGCTGTTCGGAAAAATCGTGACCGGCGTCTCCAGCGTCATAGCCAACAGCGTGGCTCTCACGCCCCGGGTGCCGAGGTGGTCGAAGCTCAAGCTCA
The DNA here is from genome assembly GCA_023264975.1 of Actinomycetes bacterium. Taxonomy (GTDB): domain Bacteria; phylum Actinomycetota; class Acidimicrobiia; order Acidimicrobiales; genus JAHFUS01. Next base: position 13,572 of record JAHFUS010000063.1, read on the forward strand.
CCCTCGCTCCGGACCTGGTCGAGAACGTGCTCGGGTTCCCGTATCTCAACCCACAGTGGGGCGAGGAGCCGGGGTGGTCGCGGGGCAAGCTCTTCTCCAAGGCGGTCTCGCTGTTCCACCAGGAATGCGACGTCCCCGCGTGCCACATGCTCAGCCTCATGTGGGGCACAGGGTGGCCGGCGCTGTACAGCCACGAGAACATGCACCCGGTCACCCACCGTCGGGGAGGCGACCTGTACGGCGCCACGAGCATGAACTACTACCGCCACGTCGTGAAGATGCTCAAGGCCGGGAACGCGGTGAAGTACGACCCGGCCAACCGGGCCCACGACCGGCTCCCCGACGACTATTTCCGCTACGTCAAGGAGATCGAAACGCCCGTGCTGTTCATGACCGGCGAGAACAACAAGGTCTTCGCCGATTCGAACGTCGTGTGCCACCGGCGTATGGAGCGCATCGTGCCGGGTCGCCACGAGCTGCACGTGTTCCCGAACTACGGCCACCAGGACCCGTTCATGGGCGAGCACGCGGCGCGGGACATCTTTCCCCGGCTGGTGGAGTTCATCGAGAAGCACCGCTACGACGTCCCGGGCGACGCCATGCGGCGGGAGCACGCCGCCGGCTGACGGCGGCAGGACGACGGTTCCGCTGTATGTAGCGACGCAGCCGGTAGCGACGCAGCCGGTAGCGACGCAGCCGGTAGCGACGCAGCCGGTCGAGCGGCCGCCTCCCGGCTGAGCCTGCCCCGACGCCGGTACGGCCGGTGCCCTGGGTACTGTCGCAGGGGTGAGGTTCCTCGCGCGCGCCACAATCGCCGCCGCCACCCTGGCTGTGCTCGCTGGCGCGTGTGGGAGCGACACCGGCCCCGGAACGGCGCCGCCCCCGACCACGGTGCAAGCCGGTGCGGTCACCACGACGGGTGTCACCACACCCGGGACCACGTCCGCCCCCGCCGGCCGGCCGGCCACGACCGCCGCGCCGGCCGACGTGCCCGAGCAGTTGCGCTTCGCCGTCGCCGGCGTGGACGGCGCCCAGGTGGTCGGCGCCGACTACGCCGGCAAGGACGTCGCCCTGTGGTTCTGGGCGCCGTGGTGAGGCTCGTGCAACCGGGCGGCACCCGGCGTCGCGCAGGTGGCGCGGCAGTACGAGGGGAAGGTCCAGCTGATCGGCGTCGCCGGCCGTGACTCGGTGGCGGCGATGCGCAAGTTCGTGGACAAGTACGGCCTGGGCTTCGCGCCCCACGCCGCCGATCCGGAGGGAAAGCTGTGGGCCCAGCTCGGGGTTCGCTACCAGCCGACCTGGATCTTCATCGAGGGCACGACCGGCAAGGCGACCCTCGAGTTCGGCGACTTCGAGGGCAAGGCCCTCAGCGACAGGTTCGACGCCCTGCTCGCCGCCTGACCCCGTGGCGGGCTGTAACACCCGGCCCGGACGCCGACATACTGGGCACACGCCGCCGGCCCGCCGGCCGGCGCCACAGGAAGGAGCCGCCCATGTTCGGGAGGCACAAGACCGAGATGCCCGGGCCCGACAACGCGCTGGCGGGCAGGGAGCAGCCCATGGCTGTGCCGGAGCGGCACCACGTGCTCGCCACGCCGCTGGCGCCGCCCTTCCCCGAGGGGCTGAAGCGGGCCGTGTTCGCCATGGGCTGCTTCTGGGGCGCGGAGCGCAAGTTCTGGGAACTGGACGGCGTTTACACCACCGCCGTCGGCTACGCCGGTGGCTTCACGCCCAACCCCACCTACGAGGAGACCTGTAGCGGCCGAACCGGGCACACCGAGGCGGTGCTGGTGGTGTTCGACCCGGCCCAGGTCAGCTACGAGATGCTGCTCAAGACGTTCTGGGAGAACCACAACCCCACCCAGGGCATGCGCCAGGGCAACGACGTCGGCTCGCAGTACCGGTCAGCCGTCTACACCACCACGCCGGCCCAGGCCGACGCCGCCGCCCAGTCACAGAAGCGCTACCAGGAGAGCCTCACCGAGCGCGGCCACGGCTCCATCACCACCGAGATCGCCCCCGCCGGGCCCTTCTACTACGCCGAGAGCTACCACCAGCAGTACCTCGCCAAGAACCCGAGCGGCTACTGCGGCATAGGGGGCACAGGCGTGAGCTGCCCGATCGGGATCTAGCGGCGCCCACCCGGTGAGGGCCCACCCAGTGAGGGTTCGCGCCCGGCCACCCCAGCCGCCAGAGGCGGCCTCCTTGGCTGGGCGCACCCGCCGGCGCCAGCCGGCGGGCAACGAAAGACAAGGGCGGCCGGCTCCGCCGGCCGCCCTTGCACCATCGAAACTCGCCGAGGAAGCTCCGCTTCCGAGCGCGAAAACTGGCCGTCAGGCCAGCGTCGCCAGCGCCGGGCAGCAGGTTTCGACGATGAGGCGGGTGACCGTGTAGGGGTCGCAGTTGGCGTTGGGGCGACGGTCCTCCAGGTAGCCCTTGCCGTCCTGCG
>JAHFUS010000063.1:16120-22029 GCA_023264975.1 Actinomycetes bacterium
GGCCGTCAGGCCAGCGTCGCCAGCGCCGGGCAGCAGGTTTCGACGATGAGGCGGGTGACCGTGTAGGGGTCGCAGTTGGCGTTGGGGCGACGGTCCTCCAGGTAGCCCTTGCCGTCCTGCGCCACCTGCCACGGGATGCGCACCGAGGCGCCCCGGTTCGACACGCCGTAGCTGTACTCGTGGTACGGCGCCGTCTCGTGCTCGCCCGTGAGGCGGTGCTCGATGCCCGCGCCGTAGTTGGCCACGTGGTGGTCGGCGTTCTTGCCCAGAGCCTCGGCCGCCGCGATCACGGCGTCGTAGGACTCCCGCATCTCCTTGGTGGAGAAGTTGGTGTGGGCGCCGGCGCCGTTCCAGTCGCCCCGGACCGGCTTGGGGTCGAGGGTGATCGACACGCCGAAGTCCTCACCGACACGGTGCAGCAGCCAGCGGGCCAGCCACAGCTTGTCGGAAACCTCCAGGGGGCCGAGGGGCCCGACCTGGAACTCCCACTGGCCGGGCATGACCTCGGCGTTGATGCCCGACAGCTCGATGCCCGCCTTCAGGCAGACGTCGAGATGCGCCTCCACGATGGGACGGCCGTAGATGTCGTCGGAGCCCACGCCGCAGTAGTACGGGCCCTGGGCAGCGGGGTAGCCGGTGTGCTCGGGGAAGCCGAGGGGGCGGCTGCCCTTGAACATCGTGTACTCCTGCTCGATGCCGAACCACGGCTCCTGCGCGGCGAACTCCTCGACGGCGGCAGCTAGGGCGGCGCGGGTGTTGGTGGGGTGCGGCGTCATGTCGGTGAGGAGCACCTCGGCCATCACCAGCACGGCGTCGCCGCCCCGGACGGGGTCGGGCACGGTGCACACCGGCCGCAGCACGCAGTCGGACGCCTCACCTTTCGCCTGGTTGGTGCTCGACCCGTCGAACCCCCAGATGGGGAGGTCTTCGACGGTCTCGACGACCTTGGTCTTCGACCGCAGGAGCGGGGTCGGCTCGGTGCCGTCGATCCAGATGTACTCGGCCTTGATCATTCGTGCGGTGCTCCGTTCGAGTTCAGTTCCGAAAGGCGGTCGTCTGACGTTCGCAGAGGTCCGTTTCCGCACTCTTACACCGAGGTGAACGCTGTGTTGCCGGGCCGCCCGGGACCTGACGGTCTCGTCGGAACTCGGCGGGTTCGGTGTGGAGGGCGGGGCCGGGTCGACCTGCCACCGGGGATTCCCGGCGCCCCATGGAAACACGTCCGGCACCGCCGACGCCAGCCCGGGGCCCCCGCCGCCCGGGCGCCCGAAAGCCGTATTTCGGGCCGCCTCGTCTTTCCTTCTCAATGCGAACGCGTACCCGGCCGATGGTCGAACAGGGAAGTCGTGCATTGAGGGAGGGCGTATGCCTTCGACGATCGGGTGGCTCGCCGTGGCCATCGCAGTGGGAAGCCTCGTGGGCGTCGTGCTCGGCCACTGGACGGTGGTCGCCGCCTGGCTGCACCGCTGTCTGGAGGATCCGGTCGGGCGTCCACGCGATGGCGCCCGTGCCACGCCTGTGCACGAACGACTCGGGAGGTCGTCGTAGATGCCGCTGGACCTGGTGCTCGTGCTGTCCGGTGTGGCCATGCTCCTGTCCGCCGGCGGGATCCTCGTGGGCGCCCGCTCCGAGCGGCGGCGCCTCATGCGCCGCCTCCCCGACGAGGCCCAGGCCTGGCTCGACCAACGCGCCTCGACCTGACCTGGCCCGAGGCCCAGCCCGTGGCCAGCCGGCTCCCGTGGGTCGCCCGCGCCGGCGGGCCGTCGCCCGGGCCGCCCACGCCTGCGGGGCCATCGCCCGGGTCGGGAGCCCGCGCCGCGTAGATTCCGGCCATGACGAGCGGCGCCGGCGACGAGGTCGCCGCGCCGCCCCTCCCCCGCCAGCGCCGGGCGTTCCGGGCCGCACCGCCGTCGACAGCCGTTTCACCACCCACCGGCGGGACCGGCCCGCGACGGACCGACCTGGCGCTTCCGGCGGTGATCTTCCTGTCGTCGCGCCTGGTCACCATGGCCGTGGCCCACGTGGCACGGCTGATGAAGCCGCAGCCGCTCACGGCGGTGCTGTCGCGCTGGGACGGCCAGCACTACCTGGACATCGCCGCCACCGGCTACCCGTCGTCGCTGCCGCCCGGCACCGGCGCCGGCTCGCAGAGCGTGCACGCCTTCTTCCCCGGCTTCCCCCTGCTCCTGCGGGCGGTGGCGCGGGTGACCGGCCTGGCCGGGAACACGGCCGGTGTCGTCATCACCATCGCCATGGCCACCCTCGCCGCCGTGGTGATCTGGTCCCTGGCCCGGGACCTGGCCGGGGAGTCGGTGGCCACCAGGGCCGTCCTGCTCTTCTCGTTCTTCCCCGGCTCGTTCGTGCTCGGCCTCATCTACTCCGAGGGCGTGTTCCTCGCGTTCGCCGCCGCCTGCCTCCTGGCACTGCACAGGCGCCGGTGGGTGGTGGCCGGGGCGGCGGCGGCGGTGTGCGGCGCCACCCGGCCCACGGGCCTCGTGCTGGCGGTGTGCTGCGCGTGGGCCGCTGTCGAGGCGGTGCGCAGCCGACGGGAGTGGTCCGCCGCCGCTGCGCCGGCGCTTGCGCCGCTCGGCTTCGCGGCGTGGTCGGTTTACCTGGCCGTCCGCACCGGCAGCGCCACGTCGTGGTTGAAGAGCCAGCATGACGGCTGGGGCCAGGGCTTCGACTTCGGCGTCCACACGGCCCGCACCATCGGCAGCTTCCTCGTCCATCCCCTGGACGACTTCAACCGCATGGTCTGCGTCCTCACCATCGTGGTGGTGGTCGCCGGCCTCGTGCTCCTGTGGCGCATGCGGCCGCCGGCCATCCTGTGGATCTACACCGCCGGCATCCTCGTGCCGAGCCTGTTCTCGGCCGTCCTCACGTCGACGCCCCGCTTCGCCCTCACCGCCTTCCCACTGTTGATCGCCGCCGCCCGCGACCTCACGGGGAACGCCTTCGCCGTGGTGGTGGCCGTGTCGGCGGGGCTGATGGGCATGCTGGCCCTGGTGGCGGCCACGTCGCTGCTCTTCACGCCGTAAGCCCTTCACCCGGTAAGCGTGACCCGGGCAAGCAGATCCTCGTAGCGGTCGAGCACGGCGTCCCAGGCAAAGCGCTCCTCCACGTAGCGCCGGCCCGCCCGCCCCAGCCCGGCGGCCAGCGCCGGATCGGACGTCACCACGTCGACAGCCGCCTCGAACTCGGCGTAGCCGCGGTACGCGATGGCCCCGCCGCTGCGCCGTGCGTGGCCTTCGAGGACGGCGCAGTGGCCCTGTACCAGGGCCGCCTTCTGCTGCACCCACGCCTCGGCCAGCACCATGGAGAAGCTCTCGAAGTACGACGGCTGCACCAGGGCCAGGGCGCCGTCCACCGCCCCCCGCTTCACCTCGTCGTCCACGAAGCCGGTGACCACCACATCGGGGTGGGGCGGGGGCGGGTCGACCGGCTCGCCCACCACCACCAGGCGAAGGGGGCCCGGCCGGCGCTGCTTGTAGGCGACGAAGAAGTCGAACACCTCGGTGGAGCCCTTTGCCGGGTCCACCCGACCGACCACCACGAGGTACGGGTCGTCGCCCAGGCCGAACCGGCGCCGGGCCCCGTCGCCGTCGCCCACCACGTCGAGGTCGAAGCCGATGCCCACCACGGCGGACGGCCTGGTCACGCGGAAGCGGCGCTCGACGAGATCCTGCTCCTCCTCGGTGGAGAAGGCGAAGGCATCGGGCATCCGGAACACGGCGTCGAACAGGACGAGGTCGAGCGTGGGCTCCTGGTGGGCCGTGGGGTGGAGCACCACGGGCACCCGACCGGCCACCCTGGGCATGCCCTCGAAGGCGGTGGCGTAGAGGTAGGTGAAGAAGATCACCGCATCGAAACGGCCGGCGTTGCGGTCGAGCCACGGCGCCAGGTCGGGAACGGTGGGGCCCTGCGACCGCATCCACTCCTCCTGCACGTGCAACGCCACCGGCTTCTCGCCCAGGGTGACCCGGGCGTTGAGGGGGCCGAACAGTCGCAGGTCGCGGGGGTGGGCGCCCAAGCGGTGGACGGTCACGCCGTCGATGTCGGTGGTGCCCGGCGGGTACTCGTTCTGCCAGGTGACGTAGGAGCGGGCGCAGGTGGTGACCACCTCCACCTCGTGGCCCCGCGCCGCAAGGCGGGTGGCGAACTGGCGGCAGTGCACCTCCGCTCCCCCGGGCACGTCGTGGCCGTAGCGCTGGGCCACGTAGAGAAGATGCATCTCAGGCCAGCTCGGCCAGGTGGCCGACGAAGGTCGCGGTCGAACGCTGCGGTGCGAAGTCCGCCAGCCGCTGCCGTCCCCGTTCGACCAGACCGGACCGGAACCAGTCGTCGTGCAGCACGGCGAGCATGCCCTCGGCCAGCAGCTCCGGCCCACCGTCGAGCGGCAGGAGGAGGGCGGCGTCGCCCGCCGTCTCGGGCACGGCGCCGGCCGCCCGCGCCGCGATCGGCAGGTCGAAGGCCATGGCCTCCAGCAGCGGGGCACAGAACCCCTCGTGCTCGCTGGCGGTGACGAAGGCATCGGCCCGCCGGTAGAAGGCGGCCAGCGCCTCGGGGCTCACCGGCCCCGCCACCCAGGCGCCGGGGAGGCTGAGCTCGTGCACCAGGTGCTGCACGGCATGCCCGTAGGCGGGGAGGCGGGCGGGGCCGACGAGGATGAGGCGGGCGTCGGGGTCGAGGTAGGTGGTCAGCACGTGGAACGCCTGCACCAGCAGGTCGGGGCGCTTGTGGGGCAGGACCTGGCCCACGTAGAGGAGCACCGGGCCCTCGACCTCGGTTTCCAGGTGGTGGACCGTTGCCGGGTCGGGCTCAAGACCGCACAGTGCGGCCGGGTCCACCACCAGCGGGCACACCCGCGCGTCCTCGTAGCCCATGGCCTGGAGGTCGGCCGCGTTGAAGGCCGAGTCGGCCAGGGCCAGCGCCACCCGGGGACGAAGCGCGGCAATCTCCGTGCGGCCCTGGTCGAGCAGATCGGCGAAGGCGGCGTCGTAGGGGCGGAACGGCTCGGAGGGCGAGATGTTGTGGTACCTGAGCACGAGCCGCTCGGGCCGGGCGGCCAGGAAGGCGGCCACGGCCTCCTCGCCGATGGAGCCGTGCACGACCAGCACGTCGTCGGCCGCGCCCGGACCGCCCGCCGGCGAACGGCGGGCGTACTCGTCGAGCGGCAGCACGTCGCCCGCCAGGGACTGGTCGTAGTACCTGGCGTAGACGTCGGACTCACCGAGCTCGCGCAGCGCCGGCCGCAGGGCGAGCGCCTCGTTGGTGACGGCGTCGCCCGGGGACGCCCCCACCAGCACCTGGGAGAACCGGCGGGCCGTCAACGAGCGGGCGTGGAGGACGCCTCCAGCTGCTCGACCCGTGCCTCCAGCGCGGCCAGCGCGGCCTCGGCCGCCCGTGCCCGGCGCTCGGCCACGGCCAGGCGCTCCAGCACGGCGTCGAGCTGCTCCACCAGGTCTGCGTGCACGTGCGCGGGGTCCTCGAGCGAGTCGGCCACGCCGCCCAGCACGTCCCGCATGCCGTCGGCGTAGCTCTGCACCTGGTCGAGGACGCCCTGGGTCTGGCGGGCGATCAGCCTGGCGACGGCCCTGTGCAGCACTGCGCCGCCCGGCCGCTGCGACTGGGCGTGGATGGCGCCCGAATCGAACCGGGCACGAATGTCGAGGGCGGCGATGCGGGCCCGCAGGCCGGTGAAATCGGGGGTGGCCCGGTGGGCCACGATGCGGCGGAAGTGGTCCTCCAGCGCCTGCTCGAGGCCTGGCGGATAGGCGCCCGACCGCCGGCGCTCCTCCACCCGGGCCTGGAGACGGGCGACCACGTCGTCGAGATCGGGCACCGCCTCCGGCTCGTCCACCGCTGCGATGCTAGGCGGCCGCCCAGGGTCACGGACGGCCTGGCGCTAG
>JAHFUS010000112.1 GCA_023264975.1 Actinomycetes bacterium
ATACGCACCGCCCGGTCTCGTAGCTCAGGCGGGTACCTCTTCTGGGCCGGGTGTTTCGTCGTCATGCTCCATCCTCACTTCCAAGGTATGGAGCCTCCGGGATACCCAGGCCGATTCAGTCCTCGGCGTGGTCTGGGGCCTCGACTACGGGCTGATCTCATCGTCGTACGACGAGTTGTCGGCCGTTCGAGGGCGTCCGAGGCCGTCAGGTCTCCTCGAGGTTGGCGCTCTAGTCGGCGCGGCGCCCCGCGACCTGCCGAGCATGCTGCGCCAGGAGCTGGCCTTGGACGAGATTTGCGGCCGCCTCGCCGCGGCTGCGGGCCTGCCGCCGGGAAGCGACTTCGACGTTACGCTCCCTGCGGCGATGGGAGCGGTCGCCGCCGCTTGGTGCCACGCCCCAGCTGAGGGGGCTGCGACTACGGCGCTTCTCGTTCGATCCCGCGACCGAGCCGGGCTATCTCCCGAGACGCTTCTGCAGGGATGCCGGCCAAGTACTGCCGCGCGTCAGGTGGCTGAGATCCTCGCTCAGCTCTGGTTCGCATCCACTTCGCGGGGGTTGGCTGCGATCAAGGCAGCCACCTGCTGAGGTGACAATGCCTCCTCGAAGGGCCGGTGGAGGGCGTAGGCGACGGGGGTGTCGGGGTGGCACTACCGACCGGCGGCGGCTTGCCGATTCACGTAGGTAAGCAATCACGGTAGCGTGTCGTACTCACGTCGCCAGCGCAGGACGGCCCCTTGGGAGCGCAGGACGAGTCCGCGGGACGAGGAGGGAGGGGGGAGTCCCCCCTCCGACACCACAGGATCAGCGCGTCGGCGCTGGTCAGAGTCGGTGCGGCGCCGCCACCTGAGCGGCTCTGAAGGCCGTTTGTCCGCGATTTGTCAGCAAGCACTGTTGGCGAGTCACTCGGGCACATCACTCGGGCAAGGCTGAATCGGGAGCGGGAGCCCTCAGGCTCACGTGAGCGCGGACTCGATCTCGGACCGAATCGCCTCGTAGCCGGGGGTCACACCGAGCCGTCGGTGGAACGCGTCGACGTAATCAAGGACCGATCGAAGTGCCCAGGCGGCGCAGTCGTAGCCCAAGCACTTGGTCGGGAAGAACGGGTTGCCCTCGCCAGCGAAAGGCGGGACTCTGAAGCCCTTGCGCTCTAGCGCCAGCTCGAACCCTTGAGACTCCTCACCCGCCAAAGCCTCACGCCATCTCGGCGCGAAATGAACAAGGGCGTTGCGAAGCCTTCGTACGAGGGCGACGTCCTGGAATGGCTGACGACCGCGATCGAATGATTCAAGGTCGAGCAGCACCAGGACGTGCTCGTACTTCTCCAGCGAGCCCATCCGGTCGAGTGCCTCGGCGGCACGGCACAGCTTGCGTCTGCTCGCATCATCCCGGTCGCCGCCGACCGCGAGGTTGGAGTGAGCAGCCGAGGCCACCAGCTCGTTGATGGATGCCTCCAACAGCGCGCCGGATGCCATCACCGACGCCACCGAGAACGACGTGTGTCGGCGATACGCAACCTCGGTGGAGATCAGCCCCCGCTGTGCTTCATCGACTGAGGGTGGCGGCGGAGCAGCCTCAAGGTCCTTTGCCATCCAAGCAAAGGTCGATGCCGACATTGCCTGGTCGCCCGAATACCAGTGCCAGATCCGAGCGGACACCCCGCTCATCGACCAGACCGGGGGTCGGCAGGGGCTGAGGAGAGGTTGCCAGACCCCGTCAGGCGCCGCTTTGAAAGGAGCTTCCGATCGACTAGGAACGCTTCCCACTCTCTCGCGGCGCGAATCGCCAACTCGACAGCGTCCTCCCATCGATCGAGATTCCCGTCGCCGTAGTCCCTCGTCGCACTGAACACGAGCGGGGCTCCATCGGTGTGCTCGAGGATGTTCTCGTGCTCGAGCGCGGTGTGCTCGCGGTGGCGACTCTTGACCACGTAGTGCTTGTCCAGCGTGGTGAGGTCGCCGCATCCGCGGATGTTGAACGCCCCCGGAGTCTCAAGAAAGGCGTTGAACTCCGACCGCGAGATGAGCACCGCTGGGTCTCCCCCGAGCCAGTCCTTCAAGTGCCAGAGATCAGCCATCGTCGCCTCGATGCTGTCCTTGCACTTCTGGCTCGTCCTGACGTTCGTCCGGCACTCCGCAATGCAGGTCTCCAGCTTGCTAAGCGCGCCCGTCCACTTGTCTTGCCAACCTGCCATGCGTAAAGGATGACAGCAGGGCTCACGGTGAGCGCGCACCAATCGGCGTAATCGCTTCGGACTTGACCGGTCGGCAATGTGGCCGTCGTCCGCCCCGAAGACGACGTTGACGATCCCGTCACCGTGCGGCTCGACAGCAACGATCGTGACCTCGCCCGCGGCAACGAGTCCCCTCACCCGCAGTCTGGTCTTCAGTTCTTGCAGTTCGAGCATGGCGAGTCCGCTTCCGTCGGGACTCGCGACCCGATAACGGCCTCTCGCTACCCAACACCCAGACCTTACGCGGGCGCTGTGACAGGCGCCTTCGGATGGGCCCACGAAGGTCCGCACCAGCGACGTCCAAGGAGATCTCATTCGGGACCAGCTGATTCCTGGCTTGGAGGGACTGGGCTCCAGGACGGATCTTGATCCCGGTCCCGCCTTGGCGTCGATTCGTGGGGGTGAGGTCGCTGACCAGATGCGGGCCCGGCATCACGTCTTCCGGGTCGTCGTCTCGCCGTAGCCAGATCCCACTTGGGATATTTGACCGATGGACTTCCGTTTCCCGCCGCGTCAGCATTCATCCGGGAACTTCGGGTTTCGTTCGTTGTTCGGCGCACGCCCGATGGCCCAGGGCGTTGCCATGCTGCTTGACAGGGCCGCCGGCACCGGCGTCTGGGAAGGATCCACCGATGGGCTTTCCAAGGCTGGCCGACGCAGCGGAGCTGTCGTACTGCCCGTCGTGTGGCAGCCGCCTCGTCGACGGTGGGTGCCCGGCGCACGGCACGCCCCCGACCCAGGCGGCTTCGGCCGGCACCGACCACGTCGATGCTGCGCCGCCCGCCCAGGTCCCCGCCGCCATCGCAGCTGCCCACCCCGGGGGGAGAAGGCAGGCTGCGGTGGCCGCGGCACTCGTGGTAGCGCTGGGGGCAGCGCTGACGACGGTGGCGATTCGCTCCACCAGAGCCGATGTCGTCGAGCTGCGCGACGCCCAGCGCAGCTTCTCCGGTGCCCGCAAAGCCCTGTCCACCCGGCTCGATGCGGCCGAGGCCGGCCTCAACGGGCTGAGCAGCCGGATCAGCGAGCTTGAGGCGGCGCGGGACGCCATCCCCGACCCCGCCGAAGTAGCGGCCCGGGTCCAGCGTTCGGTGTTCACCGTGGAGACCGACGACGGCGAGGGCTCCGGCTGGATGCTCACATCCGGCAAGGTGGTCACCAACTTCCACGTCATCGCTGACGGATGGCTCAACGACCGCCCCGATGTCACCTTGCGCCAAGACGAGCGCAGCTGGCCTGCCAAGGTCGTGGAGGTTTCGCCGGCCAACGATCTGGCGGTCATCGCCGTCGACGGCGATTTCACACCCCTCGAGCGGGGGACCGAGCGTCCGAAGGTGGGCGACCCCGTGCTCGCCGTCGGCTCACCGCTCGGCCTGGGCGGGACGGTGTCGTCGGGCATCGTTTCGGCCTACCGCAGCGAGGACGGGGTCGAGTACCTCCAGTTCTCGGCGCCGCTCTCACCCGGAAGCAGCGGCGGCCCCGTCGTCGACTCCTCTGGCCGGGTGGTGGCGGTCTCAGTCGCCAAGTACATCGGCTCGGGAGCCGAAGGCCTGTCGTTCGCCATCCCCGTCGCCCGTGTCTGTGACTCGTTCGAAGCCTGTTAGCAAGGAGCCTGCCATGACCGCCCTGTCCGAGACGACCTGCACCACCTGCGGAACGACTGCGGCACCCGGCTGGGAGTTCTGCGGCGGCTGCGGCGGCCGCCTGGCCCCCGCAGCCCCGTCGCCCGACGCTGCCCCGCCACCGGCTCCCGACAGCGCCGGCCCGCCCGACAACGTGGTGCCCATGTGGCCGACCACCACGGCGACCGTTGCGGATGCCCCGGTCGCCAGCCCCAGCCCGGCGCCGAGTCTCGGCGCTACGGCCAGCTGGGACGCTCCGGCAGCGACGGCCGCCTATGACATTCTCCCCGGGCCCGTTGTGCCAGCCGCGGCGCCGCCAACCCCGAGGGTGACCCAAGCGCTGCGCCGACGCCGTCCCCGCTGGCTGGTGCCCGTCGCAGCGGCCGCTGCCCTCATCGTCGTCGGAGTGGCCGTGGCCAACGACCTGGGCGTGCGTTCACGTCTCGACGACACGCGTTCCACGTTGCGGAGCGTGCAGGCCAGCCTTGCCGCCACCACTACGAACCTCGAGTCCACTACCGCCAAACTGGCTACCTCAGACGCTTCGCTCGCCGCCACTACCACGGAGAGGAACGCCCTCAAAGTCGACCTCGACGCCAAGGCAGCCGAGCTCGGAGGCGTGAAAGGGACCCTTAGCGACGCCAAGTCGCGTATCGACCTGCAGGCCGGCCAGATCGAGACGCTCAAGTCCTGCCTGAATGGCGTGTCGAACGCCCTCAGCTACGCCGCCGACGACGACTTCGTCTCCGCCCTCGCTGCGCTGCGCGCTGTCGAGGTGTCCTGCGACCGAGCCGCCGAGATGTTCTGAGCGAACCCGTGTAGCTGCAAGGGATGTCAGTGAACTTTTCCTGCACCTTTGACAGAGGCGGCCGCACCGCGGAAGTGGGTGACCTCTCCGACTTTCGTCCGATGCCGCTTTTGTCCGATGCCGGAACGCACCAGCCCATGATCATCCCGTAGCTTTGGAACGCCACTGCGGCCAATGCACACCGTACGGTATGACTGAACATGACCGCAGTGGCGGACTTACTTTACTTCCGTGGTGATGATCCCGGCCTTGCACACAGGAGAGGCGACGAAGGTCACCGGTCAACTGCCGCCACCAGCGCCTCGGTCGAGGCCGCCGTCCGGGTCATCAGTGTGAGGTGAGTGCACGCACGGGGCCGATCGGCACCATCGCGGTAGTCGACACGAAAGGATGGACATGAGCGGTCATCCAGGCCGAGGTCGTGACCCGGCGGCGACCACGGCCGCGTCATCCCCTCCTTTGACCCCCGAATCCGGGAGCGAGTCGGCGGGGGAGAGTGGGAGTCCCCCCTCCGACACCACCAACTGGGAGCCTTCCCACTTCGACGAGGCGCCGAACGGGGCCACGGCGCGTGAGACAGCCTGTCAGCCGGGCCTACATCGAGCGTGTCCACGGCTTCGCC